>CAYLVY010000362.1:0-1505 GCA_964387205.1 uncultured Draconibacterium sp. | reverse complement strand
CTTCCCGGCCCGTGACAGTGTCTGCTGACTCATGGTTCACCTGATTTGTGCGGATCAACTTGGAAGGGAGGGAGGATAAAGGGATCCGTGGTGGAGAAATCGTATAGAAAAAAATTTCAAGTAAATTTTCCGGAATGAATTTTTTTAGGGGCAGAAATTTTCCTGAAAATTATTCCATTAAATTTTAGAGACCGCAAAAATGTTTTCAATCGTACGGCTGAATTAAAATTTTCCGGTACGATATCTCCTCCACCCTGCCGATGCAGGGAGTTGCTCGGGAAGCTCATCGCCTCCTCGCTGGGCAAGAGGTCCGATCGTTATTGCACAGCGATCAAGGTACATGAGCAGTGCAAAAGTGAATAGACCTTTTGCGCGTAGGGCATCACATATTTTCATAATTTTTAAACAATCTGAACATTTTTCCGGGTGCATCGCTGGAACGGATCACTTTCACGCTGCGCCCGGCCCGCGTTCAAATACCCATTCGCCAATCTCCTGTGCATGATGATGGATGTGGCAAGATCAACAATTGCATCGGCTTATGATTACCGGCGCCTTGACCGGATCAGGGAGAAATTTCATGAAGTGTTCGGCAGCGAGTGCACGCTCCGGGACGATGTGTTGATGAAGCGATACAACCTGTCACCGGATGGCGAGCTGATTATGTTCATCCGGTAACCCGGGTTTTTGTCATAAAGGGGTTTATCGGAACTCAAACCAGGCACATACGGGGATCCGTTTGCCCACGTCTTTTGGATTTGAGGGAATATTTCCAGAAAAGACGATGAGATAATTCCGGTTTCTCCCATTTTGTGTACTGAATAGTTTCAATCGCATGTGTTGGGGATTTCCTGTTGAAGGGTGATAATTATCACTGCGGCAGGTGTTTTCCACCGATAATTACCAGTGATATACTGTTTTTTGTACAATAGAAGATGAGATAAAAAAATTACATAGGGGAACCCGGGGTAATGACCATCATATACACGAGAATAAGTGGGATAAAGAGCAGTAGCCAGACGATCCAGCGCCATCTGTAGACATCTGCCCCTTCCATCGGAATGAAAGGAAGCATGGAATAGGTTGCTGACATCAGATTCATGGAAAAGCCAGTGATCCCGATAAGGAAGAATATTCCCCCGACAGGGAAGAGGAACAGGAATGCCCCGGCAAGGATCACGCTCATCACCGGGCCGGCAAGTGCGACAAATGCGATCTTTTTCCTCCGTTGCCCGGGTTCGTCGTTCATCAGGTTTTCATTCAGGTCAAACCGGGTCACCGATCCAAAGACGCTGCCAAAGATACCCCCGGTTGCAAACATGATAAGAGTACCCAGGCTCCATAATCGCAGTTCGGAATAGATTGCAAATGATCGTGCAACGGCTTTCTGAACCAGATCGCGACAAATCATAGCGATTGCTGCGACAACGACATAGATTCCCATGGCAGAAGGGAGGTTCCACGTTCTCTCGGCAAAGATGAAAGCCCCCGCAAGGAGCAGCTGC
>CAYLVY010000361.1:0-1516 GCA_964387205.1 uncultured Draconibacterium sp. | reverse complement strand
ACAGTTTCACAGGCGCGATCCGGAATCATGGCGCAGATATGCAATGAACTTTAAACCATAGCGTTGGAGAAGTATGCTTTTATCCGGCAAATATTCTTTCAGAGGAGGACGATACGTTGTCCCGGCAATGTGGTATGGCTGTACGAAACATGGAGGGAGGCATAAGAATGAAATCGAAGAGTTCTGAACATGTCTTGCCGGAAAGTAGGAATCACGACACCAAGGCAATCAATTTCTTGAAAAGCAGAACCGTAATGACAATGAATGGTGACACGCCGGTTAATTTCTCCTCTGATAGTACTATTGTGGCCTATCAACTGGAAACAGCAATTACCGATATGCTGCGTAGCATGGCGAGCAAATTGAATGTTACTATCTGTTGGGCGGATTGTGTCACCGATTTAATCGCCATCCCGGCTTTTATGAATATCATTAATCCCTTGGACATGACGGAAAACGAAACGGACGAAATGTTTCAGTTGTTTACCTTTCTGGAAGAAGCCGGTGACCCCAAATCGCTATGCATTCTCTTTACATCCGACCCCCCTTTCAAAATCCCCAAAGGAGCTGAAAAGTTTGTCATCAAAACACCGGAAACCATTGATGAAGGATACCTTAAGCTGAAGATCCTCAACAAAAGGGCGGCTGCCACCCGGCATAACAAACAGCACCAGGATTATGACCGTAAAATTTTTCGACTTCTCAAAATAATGAAGGTCCTCAACTCAGAAGGGATCTTGTATGTCGAGGACATGTGCAACGAGTTTAATGTCTCCCCGAAGACTGTCCGCAGAGATATTGAACTGTGGAACGCCCTGGGGGAAATCATCGAATATGACCGAAACAAAAAGGGTTATATGCTTGCATATTCAGACGCCCTCATCTATGAAAACTGCTGAGCATGGATGTGAATAAAATAAGGAATTTGAAAACATTGGGAAAGGAGTCTCCTGTGAATGTAAATAACCTTCCGGAATATCATGAGGTTTTCCAAGGAGAGGGTGGCAATGTTACTCTTAAGGTTCGATTTGCCACCCGGCAAGAAATCAAAGGGCGTTCGTTTCCACCAAAGCAGATTCATTGGAAGGATGTCCTGAGTTTATTCGATGGACCTAATGGGATGCCATTCAACAAGATGGCGTTTGATGAGTGGCCATTCACGGTGAAAAAGATTGAGATCGAACCAGACAGAGGTCAGGTTACCCTGGTAATTTTGGAATGAACATTATCATCCATCGCGGCGCTCAGGAAATCGGCGGCACCTGCATACAACTCTCGACCGCAAAAACTACGATCCTTCTGGATTTGGGGTTGCCACTTTCAGCGGAGAGCAAGAACCTTGATGTGGCCTCGTTCAAACCGGATGCGGTTCTAATCAGTCACCCTCACCAGGATCATTTTGGTCTTATCGACGCCCTTGACCCGTCCGTGCCGGTGTATATCGGCGAGTTGGGAAAACGTCTGATCGATGCGCCACGGATGATTCTCGGCAAGGCACTGCCCACCAACCTGTTCC
>CAYLVY010000360.1:0-1529 GCA_964387205.1 uncultured Draconibacterium sp. | reverse complement strand
ATATCCTGGTTGTCGTTATTATTCGTGATACTGTGCAGGTACATCGGGTAGGAGAGGGTCTGGTTCTCTGCCACGGTGGATACGGCGGTAAACTGAACGCCCTGCATGCCAAGGTTCAGACCCAATTTTCCAAGATTGACAAAAGGAGGCAGTTTTTCGTTCAGTTTGGGGTTCATGAGATAATTCAACTGTCGCTCGGCAAGCATCGAGAGTTTGGCAATTCCGATTTTCACCTTGTCCATTTCGAGTGCCACATAATCCCCATGGAAGTTTCCACCATGATAGACGTTGCGGTGTTCGCCGTCAATGATAGGATTATCGCTGGTAGAGTTGACCTCGCTGGTCAGGATATGGGAGGCGTAGAGAACGGTGTCCATAACAGGGCCCAATACCTGGGGGACGCAGCGGAGCGAGTAGTACTCCTGGACTTTGTGTTTGAAGACCTCCACTTCGATGGTCTTGTCATGATTGTAAAGGTGGTCGGCGCGGCGGCGGATGAGCTGGCTGTCTTTCAGGATCGATTTCATGGTCTTGGCCACCTTGCGCTGGCCGTGATGAGATTTGGCCCTGTTAAGGCCGTCGGAGAAGTGGTCGTCATATGACTCGACCACTTCAGTAATCATGGCTGAGGCGAGGACTGACCAATCGACCAGGTTGCGGGCGTGGATCAGGTTGATCATTCCGATGCCGGTCATCGCGGAAGTGCCGTTGATGAGACCCAGTCCCTCGCGGATATGCATCTTCACGGGTTTCAGGCCGTTTTCCGCGAACACTTCAGCGGTTGGACGCCATTCACCTTTCCAGGAGACTTCTCCTTCACCGATCAGGTTAAGGGCCAGGTGGGCAAGTTGGACCAGGTCGCCGCTGGCTCCCACGCCCCCGTGTTCCGGAATATGTGGATGGATCTCGCGGTTAATCATTTCGCGAAGGAGTTCCACGACCTCGGGGTGAATACCGGATTTAGCCTGGACGAGGGTGTTGAGGCGTGCCAGCATCGTGGCACGGGCGTATATATCGGGAAGAGGGGCGCCGCAGCCGGCCGAATGGCTTCGGATGAGGTTATATTGTAGTTCTACCTCTTTGTTATTGTTGATCTTAAATTGGGCCATGGGGCCCAGGCCGGTGTTGATACCATAGATCACCTTGCCTTTGGCAAATTCCCGGAGAAACAGAAAATCTTCTTCCACTTTTCTCCGGGCTTCAATATCTATGTCAATTTTCTCACCTTCAAACAGAATTTTAAAAAAATCTCCGACCGTAAGTTTACGGTTACCTATCACGATCATAGTCTGCAACTGATGTATTCAACAATCTATATATTTTCTGATCTTCCGGATCAAAGAATCTGCAAAGGTAAAAAGATTTTTCTAAGGCGCACTTCTCATAGGATGCTTTTAGTTTTGATGGGCATAAATAATAAAAATATCCGTGAATAGTTGTCCGGATAATCCAACTGTTGTATCTTTGCACCCTCGAAATGGCTCCGTAGCTCAACTGAATAGAGCATCTGACTACGGATCAGAAGGTTG
>CAYLVY010000359.1:0-1531 GCA_964387205.1 uncultured Draconibacterium sp. | reverse complement strand
TTGGGAATGTCTGGTTTTAGATCGATTCGGTTAATGGGGTCAAAGTGCAGGGCCTGATAGGCTTCGCCGAACAATCTTTTCAGCGTGATACTGCTTTCAATGAGTTGCGACAGGACCCCCAGGCTCCCTTCTGAAGCTTCGAAAATCAGAATGTTCTTATGCTCCCCTTTGCCCATGATCCATACTCCGATTTCACCCTCTTCCACCTGGAACTGCTTTTCAATGGCTCTCTTCAGGGCAAACGAAAGCGACGCTACCCCAGTTTCATCCAGGTTAAGTTCTTTAATCGGTTGAATGTATAATACATCGGCATTTCCCGTGGCATATACCCTTACATCCATGGGTGGATCCTCAGGGTTGCTGGCCTCGAGATCTTTCGCTTTTTTCCATTTTCCGGTCACCTTGCCAATCTGAAATCCCTCACTGTTCCTGGCCGCTTTCCACCGCTTGTTCACCTGTATAAGTCTGGCCGACTGATTGTAAATGATCTGTAACAATGGTTGATCAGCTTCCTTTATGGTTAACTGCCGGGTTGATGCAATCCCTTTGGGAAATGAAAAGTACTGGTCGATTTCAAATCCGGTCGACATTCTTTCTTCCTCCTCACACGATATACGCTCCTGAGGTTTTGCATCCGACTCAGCCAACTCCAGCAGGTTGTTAAAGTTCTCCACCGCATCCTGTCCCTTCAGTTCTTCGTTTGTTATCGGGTCATTGTTCACCCCTTTCCCTTCGTCATCCAGAAAGGCATAGCCGGTGTTCCTGGCGATTTTAATGGTATGCTTTGATGCATCGACCTGTGAAATCTGCATCCTGGTGATCCTGAATTTCCCTCCGTTGTTGTAGATTAAATTGTTGGGGCCAAACTCTTTGAGCGCCATAAATCGTGGTCTCGAAATGAATTGTCCCTTATCTATATGCCTGAATCCAAGGAAAGCCCTTACCGGTAACCGGGTGAAATTATAACCTGGCAGGAAACCTTCGGATGCCAGGTAGCGATAAACATAAAATTCAGATTCGTTCCCGAAACTTTTCTTTTCCGAATTCAGAAGGATATCCCTTTGCCTCATTCCTACGGCATGTTCTCTCTTTGCTTCGCTCTTTCTGTAGTTTTCTGCGCCGATGGTTGGGTCATCCATTACAATACGCGCTTGATCAATTAGTCGTTGAGCTGATCGGTATAGAATACGCCAACGGTCAAAACTGGAATTGAACCTCTCAATAAAATTCTTTGATCTCGTTGTCAACCATTCATCCGAATACCAACAGGCATCTCTCAGTGTGGGAATGGTTTCCAGGATGTTCCGGTATTTTGTTATCCAGACTCCTCCATACCGCTCTAAATGATCCTTCATGTGAACAACGATGTCATTTCTGATGGGAAGATCAGGATATGCCTTGCAGTCAAGGATCTCTGCAACTGAGATGTGCAGGTCTTTTAACCCAAGTCCCATCAGTATGAAAGCATTGAAGTGGGTGAGCAGCAATTCTTCATTGGTAAGGTCCATCTTTGCCGGCACGACCGACCCTG
>CAYLVY010000358.1:0-1531 GCA_964387205.1 uncultured Draconibacterium sp. | reverse complement strand
CAGGGTCGGTCGTGCCGGCAAAGATGGACCTTACCAATGAAGAATTGCTGCTCACACACTTCAATGCTTTCATACTGATGGAACTTGGGTTAAAAGACCTGCACATCTCGGTTGCAGAGATTCTTGACTGCAATGTATATCCTGATCTTCCCATCAAAAATGACATCGTTATTCACATGAAGGATCATTTAGAGCGGTATGGAGGAGCATGGATAACAAAATACCAGAACATCCTGGAAACCATTCCCACACTAAGAGATGCCTTCTGGTATTCGAATGAATGGTTGACAACGAGATCAAAGAATTTTATTGAGAGGTTCAATGCCAGTTTTGACCGTTGGCGTATTCTATACCGATCAGCTCGACGACTGATCGATCATGCCCGTATCGTAATGGATGACCCGACCATCAGTTCTGAAAATTACAGAAAGAGCGAAGCAAAAAGAGAACATGCCGTAGGAATGCGGCAACGGGATATCCTGTCGAATTCGGAAAAGAAAAGCTACGGAAACGAATCTGAGTTTTATGTTTATCGCTACCTGGCATCGGAAGGTTTCCTGCCGGGTTATAATTTCACCC
Source organism: uncultured Draconibacterium sp. (assembly GCA_964387205.1). GTDB lineage: Bacteria > Bacteroidota > Bacteroidia > Bacteroidales > FEN-979 > CAIVAT01. The sequence goes on along the minus strand of CAYLVY010000358.1, from coordinate 952 downwards.
GGTTACCGGTAAGGGTTTTCCTTGGATTCAGGCATATAGACAAGGGACAATTTATTTCGAGACCACGATTTGTGGCGCTCAAAGAGTTCGGCCCCAACAATGTAATATACAACAACGGAGGGAAATTCAGGATCACCAGGATGCAGATTTCACAAGCCGATGCATCAAAGCATACCATCAAAATCGCCAGGAACACCGGCTATGCCTTTCTGGATGACGAAGGAAAAGGGGTGAACAACGACCCGATCACAAACGAAGAACTGAAGGGACAGGATGCGGTGGAGAATTTTAACAACCTGCTGGAGTTGGCTGAGTCGGATGCAAAACCTCAGGAGCGCATATCGTGTGAGGAGGAAGAAAGAATGTCGACCGGATTTGAAATCGACCAGTACTTTTCATTTCCCAAAGGGATTGCATCAACCCGGCAGTTAACCATAAAGGAAGCTGATCAACCATTGTTACAGATCATTTACAATCAGTCGGCCAGACTTATACAGGTGAACAAGCGGTGGAAAGCGGCCAGGAACAGTGAGGGATTTCAGATTGGCAAGGTGACCGGAAAATGGAAAAAAGCGAAAGATCTCGAGGCCAGCAACCCTGAGGATCCACCCATGGATGTAAGGGTATATGCCACGGGAAATGCCGATGTATTATACATTCAACCAATTAAAGAACTAAATCTGGATGAAACCGGGGTGGCCTCGCTGTCGTTTGCCCTGAAGAGAGCCATTGAAAAGCAGTTCCAGGTGGAGGAGGGTGAAATCGGAGTATGGATCATGGGCAAAGGGGAGCATAAGAATATCCTGATCTTCGAAGCTTCAGAAGGGAGCCTGGGGGTGTTGTCGCAACTCATTGAAAGCAGTATCACGCTGAAAAGATTGTTCGGCGAGGCCTATAAGGCCCTGCACTTTGACCCCATTAACCGAATCGATCTAAAACCAGACATTCCCAA
>CAYLVY010000357.1:0-1541 GCA_964387205.1 uncultured Draconibacterium sp. | reverse complement strand
CTGGTCTTTGAAAATCACCCTGATTCCAAGGGAGAACAAGGGGTCGAGGAATATAGGTTCAGGCTCCCATTTTTTAATCACAATGCTGACTTCATCACCCGTCTCCCGGCATTGCAGGGCGCTTTGGATCCATAGCTTTTCACTGCCGCCATCGGGGGAGCCATCATTGGTAGTGACAAAAACCCAACGAAAGGGATTTTTCTCCATACTGAAAGGATCAGGGTCTGTTGAGTGCGATGAGCCGGCTTTCATCACATTCCGGCAAACATCGAGAATTTTTGGCGCGGCAGAATGACTGAGATATTTCTTAGTAACAATTTTCCGGGCGTTTTCACCACACATCCTGACCGTTTCCGGTTCATTTACCAATCGCCCGATCTGCAAGGCAGCCGCCCGGGTATCTTCCATGTTTACCGAAAAGATGGCATCCGCCCCAAAGGCATCCGGAATACCTCCTGAATCTTTGAAACATAGCACCGGGATTCCTGCGAACGACGCCTCGAGACAAACCAGGGGAAACGGATCTTCCCTGGAGGGTAAATAAAAGAGGTCTGCTCCAGGTAAATAGTCGAAAATGGAGTCGACCGGCCCAGTGAATGTGATTTTGTCCTGAAGGCCTTTTCGTTCAATTTCTGCTGCATAGTGATCCCATTGAGGAATATGATATACATGGGTGTCCATATCCCACTGATTTTCACCGATCCAGCAAAAATGAAAATTGGTGAATCCTGTCTGCAACAACCGTTCAGCGGTTTCAATAAACAGATCAACTCCTTTCCGGTAGTTGATCGTACCGCATCCCAGTACAATAAAGGTATCCTGGTCCCACTGCATCGTAGTCCTTACCTCGCTTTTCGACCTGATGGCGCCGGTAGCCGGCGGGGTGATAAAGGCTTCTATGGTGGTCAGTTTCCGACTGTCGATCCGGTGTCCCTCCAAAAGGTTTTTCGTCACTGCCGGCGAGCAGGAGATAAAATGATGGGTCATTCTGTGTAATTCCCTGATCTCTCTGTCATCCAGCAGGACCCGGATGACCTTGTCCATTTCGTGGATATGACTGATCACCGGAGCGCCGAACTGCACCAAATCTTCGTACAGGAGCGAAGAGAGAATGGTATTCCCATAAATCAGATCTACATTTCCGATCCGGTTTAACAGGGCAGCCCGGCGAACATAAGGGTCAGAAAAGGCTTTCCGATAATCGTCATGGCAAATAACCCGGGCTATTTGTTGATATTCGTTCAGAAGAATGTTTTTACATCCAAGGAGTAAGAGTACCATGTTGAAGTCTTCGTGCGCTTTGATCCAGCTCATCAGTTGAAGCAGAACGACCTGGGCGCCGGCCTTCGCATCGTCATGTCCGACAAAAAGAATGGTTTTCACATCTTCTTTCACGGAAATTTCCGATGACATAAGGAGAGGAGAAGGATATTCCGTAAATCCGGAATGGCCTGTCATCTGAATTACGCATTGTCCATGGCGGTATACTTTTCCGGTCATTGCATCCAGTGCTTCATTCAAAGTGCCGGCCCCTGCATCAA
>CAYLVY010000356.1:0-1541 GCA_964387205.1 uncultured Draconibacterium sp. | reverse complement strand
CCAGTACGGAAATACAGCAGCCCTGATGACACCTTCGAACAAGTCACCGATGAAGCTCCGGTTTAGCCTGTAATTGAACCCGTTAAGATAGTTTTGGAATAACTGAAACTGATTTGATGATAGACTCCAAGGAATGTGCGTTTGGCATTGCTAATGGCAATGTGAACCCACTTGAGCACATTGGCAGTTGTTTCTCCGGACGATTTCTCGGTGACATGCAACTCCAAGTGCCGATGAGGGTCCTGATAGGTGTTGGATCGATCGGTGAACAGAACGCTGTTGGGGGTAACATTTTTATCAAAGAAGAGATTCACTGAATCGGCCTTCTTGGTGGCAGTCATGAACAAGATTGTCAAATACCAAACCGTGAATGGAAGATTTGAATTTTCCATGATTGTGCCACATCTAAGCGTAGTATGAAAATGACAGCACCTCCACTCAAATTGCCACTTAGAAGCAAGCCATTTATGGCTTGTTCCGCTACATTTTTTTGCAAATTACGCCTTGTTTGATATGATAGTCTCGGTAATGTGTTCTGTAAGCAGTCCCGTCAGGAAAACGTTGAAGGAAGTTCAGTGTATTCATGTCGTTTTTCTTGCAAAGGAACATCGAGCCCACGACAAACTATGTCGTACTGTATAATAATGTGTAATCAACAATTCTCATGTGAATCGGTATTATCCCGGCTGATTTAAATGTTAAGGTTACTACAATAATTTGATATCCAGAATGAACATTTGCAATATTACGATTTTATTATGCTATTGTCAATAGATATTTTGTCTACTTTTCAAGGTTTACAAATGTATACCATTTTCGAAAATATCGTTATTATCTCATTTATTATCAGCAATATGGATTTTTGTTCCCGTCACCCATCCGGTAACGGACTTCGCCGCCCAAACCGCCGGCCGGGTCACGGGAGACCGGACCGGCCAGCCCCACCGCCCTTCTCACTGCTTTCTGCCCGTATTTTCGCCTGATCCGGTCGAGCGCCTGATAGAGGCAGATCATTTCATAGCCTTCGTCGAAAAGGCTGAGTTGAGGATTGCCGGAAATAAGCCCGCTAAAACGCACCCCGATCAGGCGGATCAGCATCCTTCGCTGGTAAAGGCGGTCGAACAACTCTTTGGCCACCGCGATCAGGTGATGGTCGAAGGCCGTGTAGGGGATTTGTTTCTGAAGGGTATGGGTATCAAAGTTGGAGTATCGGATTTTCAACGTAATGCAGGATGTAAGTTTTTGTTTTTCACGCAATTCAAATGAAATTTTCTCAACCATTCTGACCAGTTTCTCCTTCATCATCACGATGTCGATACTGTCCTGGTCAAAAGTCGATTCGGTACTGACCGATTTGGCTTCATGGTAGGGATAGACCGGAGTAGGGTCGATCCCGTTGGCCTTTTCCCAGATCACGATGCCATTTTTGCCCATTACCCGTTCCATCATATCCACTGGGATATGGCTCAGTGTATTGATGGTTTCCACCCCCATGGAGCGCAACAAAGGGTAACTCTTCTTCCCGATCATGTGAGTCTTAC
>CAYLVY010000355.1:0-1553 GCA_964387205.1 uncultured Draconibacterium sp. | reverse complement strand
TTTTGCCGGTAACGAACGATCTTCAATCCAACCGCTGCGTTCGTTGGTTCCGGGCTGGCGATCATAAATCACACTGAAATTTCCCCTTTACATGTTGTTTCTTTATGTTGCAAAATGGTTTAAACCAGAAAAACAACGCCATGAAAAAACAATTTTTTATGTTATTCCTGACCTTTCTTGCACTGAACACCAGGGCACAGCAGGTGAATGGGATTATGGTACTGGATACCAATAACTTTCATGTCATTAAGGTCTGGGGTACCGCGCAGGAGAGGGCTTATGCACAGGGTTACCTTATCGGGGACATTGCAGCACAATTATTAAATGGGTATATGATTCCCGGACTCGGAAATCAATACCAGGCAGCAAGGGACATTATTTTAACCGGTGTCGACCTCACCATTGACTCTGTATTTGTTCAGGAAGCAATGGCGTTTGAGGAGGGATACCATGCATCCACGCCCAATCCCTTATATGGTGACTACGTGGATCTGCTGATTGCCAATTCATACATGGATATTCAATATCTGATCTTTGGCAAAGATAATTTTAACTGTTCAAGCCTGATGAACTGGGGTGACGCCACTGCCCACACCGACCTGGATGGCCGATCCGTCATCACATCACATCTCGATTCTTACCCGATCAATGCAATTTTAATGGCGAGCCACGCAATCGTGGTAAACTTCCCTTCCGAACCAAACACTCAGCCTTGGTTGTATGCGCATTTAGCCGGCAGCATGACGCCAAAATATGGATTGAATCAGTATGTTGGCGTCTTTTCACAGGACATGAGCGATTACAATGAATCCGTCATTCATGGCCAGGGTTATCTGCCCTATGGATATGCTTTGCGCAAGGCACTGGAAACGTTCGATTACAACGGAGACCAGGTACACAATGTGATGGATGTAAAGGCAGCCATAGATGACTGCACCAATGGCTTTGCCGCAGCCGTTTTACTTTCTGTACTGGCAGCAACCCGGCCGAACGACAGTCTGACTGCCATGGTATGCGAAATCGCCGGTAATGCGCCCACGCATACCTACCGCTTTACCAGCTATCCCTACAGTATTCCCGGCGACAACCTCTATACAGCCAACTATCAGATAGCACGAAACAACGCCATGAATTTCTGCTCCAGGTACAATGGCATCGTCAACAATATTGGCAATGGCACGATGATCGGAGTGGAGGAGAACTGGAACCTGATGAAAGATTACTCCCTTCAATTGACCAATATACAGGCAAAAAAATATGCCCCGGAGGCAGACCTGCTGAAGATGGCAATCAGAACTTCACCCGGTGTTCCGGCTGCCAATACCGAGCCCTATGTTTTTTCACTGGAAGAGTTGTTTACACATCCCTATCCAACCGGCACATTCGAAAAGGATCAAAAAGCAGGATCCGATCCGGTTGTCTCGGTCTACCCGAATCCCGTAAGGTACTCGGCTAAGCTGGAATATGTCCTCAGATGCAATGAGCATGTAGAATTGATCATTTACAACCACCTCGGGCAATTGGTTGAAACACTGGTCAACGCGCTGCAGTCA
>CAYLVY010000354.1:219-1554 GCA_964387205.1 uncultured Draconibacterium sp. | reverse complement strand
TATCGCCGATCTCATCCAGAAAAAGGGTACCGCCGCTGGCCTTTTCAAAATCACCTTTATGTTGCTTCAGGGCAGATGTAAAGGATCCCTTTTCGTGTCCGAATAACTGACTCTCTATTAATTCCGCCGGTATTGCAGCACAGTTCACTTCGATGAAAGGCGCTGAGGAACGTGGACTGAGTGCGTGTATCTGCCTGGCCACCAATTCCTTTCCTGTACCGCTTTCGCCGGTGACCAAAACCCTTGCCTGGGTAGGTGCCACCCGCTGAATCAATCGTTTCATTTCCAGCACCGGTTCCGAAGTACCAATAATATCATACACAGCATCGACCTTTCGCCGGAGGATCCTGGTCTCCTCCATCAAACCGGACCGCTCCAGTGCATTCCGCAAGGTGACTAGTAACCGATTAAGGTCTAATGGTTTGGCTATATAGTCAAATGCCCCTTTCTTGATAGCCTCCACAGCGGTCTGGATCGTACCGTGACCCGAAATCATCACAACCGGGGCATCGGTTAATTCCTGCAGCGCCTGCAGAACATCCAGTCCATCCATTCCCGGCATCCGGATATCACATAAAATCACATCAAACTTCCGCTCCCTGACCAATGCAATGGCAGCCGTCCCGTCACCTGCCTCCTCCACCTCATACTTTTCATACTCCAGTATCTCTCTCAGGGCATCCCTGATGGCACGTTCATCATCAATAATTAAAACTGAAGACATTTGCTGACTAATTATTTATAAGTATAACAAACTACCTGATTCCCCCCAAAAGTAGCCAATCTTTCAATACCTTTGTGAAACGATGTCGAACCTTTTCCGTATCCTTACTTTCCTCTCGATCTTCCTTCTTCCGGAAATCGCTCCGGCCCAGCAGGTGACCACCGGCGGCACTGACCTGAAATGGCCCTGGACAGGAGGCATGAATGCATGCCAGTTTTGCGAAATCGACCTGAATATGGACGGTACAAGAGACCTGCTGGTTTTTGACAGGCATGGGAACCGGCTGCTTCCCATGCTCCGGACCCGGACCGGAACAGACGATGGCTTCAGTTACCGGCCTGAGTTCGCCCGCCTGTTCCCTGATCTGCAGGAATGGGTAATGACAGCCGACTACAACCTCGATGGAAAGATGGACCTGTTTACCTACCGGAACGGTGGCATAATGGTATACCTTAACATATCGGATTCCGTACTTCGCTTTGAGCTGGTCACCAACATGATCAACTCCTTTTACTATACCGGTAAAGTGGGAATTCTGGTCACCAGTGTAGATTATCCGGCCATTACCGACCTGGATGGCGACGGAGACCTCGATATCCTTACTTTTTTTG
>CAYLVY010000354.1:0-209 GCA_964387205.1 uncultured Draconibacterium sp. | reverse complement strand
CCTTCGTCGAATTTCATAAAAACCTCTCCATGGAGTTGTTCGGCCATGCCGACAGCCTCGAATACCGGCTCAAGGACCGCTGCTGGGGAAAATTCAGCGAAAGTGAAACCGGTAACAGAATCACCCTGAATGCTATCTGCCCACTGAATGGGGCCACGAACCATCCACACAAAGAGCGACATACCGGATCTACAATGCTCATCACCGAT
>CAYLVY010000353.1:0-1578 GCA_964387205.1 uncultured Draconibacterium sp. | reverse complement strand
AACCGTGTGGGAGATATTGCAGCCCATCAGTTTAATCTTGGTGCCGACAAAACTTTCTTCAATCAGCTCGACCTTAATCTCCGGCTGAATTTTACGGGCAACCGTCTGACCGGGGAGGGAACCACCGTACCCCTGAATTTTGAGACATTCCCGGTGGCCACCATCCTGAACGGGGCTGTCACTTACCGGAATCCTGGGCTCGTACCGGGGATGGCCCTGCAACTCACCTGCAACAATATTCTGGACACCCGCTATTATCATCCCGGAACCAAGGCGGCTGACGGGATCAACGGCCCCACTTCCATCCTTCAGCGGGGAAGACACTTTTTACTACGATTATCTTACGATCTCTAATGTATGATGAACCTGCAAACCCTACTATCTGACACCCAAACCCTGACCAGCCCCGAAACACTTTGGGGCGCTTTGTACCAGCCACCCGCACCCGTTAAACCAACCCCCGGTGCATTGCGGCTGGCCCTTTTTATCAGTTGCAACTGCGGCGTTAACCTCTTAAACAATCTTTACAAACTGGCAGCAAAAAATCCGGGAACTATCCATATCGCCGGAGTTGCCACCGATGATCCGACCGATCCGGATGCCAGGATCACGCTCCGTAAACGGGTGTGGAATGAATATTCCCCGGCCGAACGTCAGGAATTGAAAGAGAAAATGATCGGAAATTGCATCGGAAAAGGAATCCCATGTTATACCGGAGCGGTCAAAACCGAATATTTCCGGCGGATTTACCGCGAATGGAACCCCGATGTGCTCATTATGTTCTGTTTCGGACAGAAACTGGATCCCTTTATCTATGATTACCCGGTCATGGGAGCATACAACCTGCATCCCTCCGACCTTCCCAAAAAGATCGGAGCGGGAACACAGCCTTTCCAGAATGCGATCCGGAACGGTTTGAAATCCTCCCCCCTGGTCATTCATCAGATTACGGAACTGATCGATATGGGCCCCATTGTGGGGGTATCACCTCCTGTCAACATTTGCCTGGCCGATGGCAGTTATCCGGCCAGCATTCTCACCCTGCTCGAAAAGATCACCAACATAGGCGGATGGATGAGCGTAGAGTTGGTGCTGGAAATTCTGAAGCGTAAGCAGAGCGGGCATTCGGGAGCCCTGGAAAGGATCGAATTTGATGCGGTCATACCGACACCCATCAGGGAGCTGCTTCGCCAACCGGCCACCAACGACCTGTCAGAGTTGTATGAAGTACCTCCTCACCCTTCACTCCTGTAACCAAAGGCTGTCATGAGAAAAGAGTGGCTGAACAAACTGCTGAACATCCGGACCGAAGAGCAAAAACCGGTCTTCCTTATGATGTGTTTCTCTTTTTTCATAGGACTCTCCCTGACTTTTTACTTCACGGCCTCCAACGCCATTTTTGTAAAACATTTTCAACCTTCGATGATCCCGGTCTCCTTTATCGCTTCCGGAATCCTCGTGTACCTCTCCTGGCTCAGTTTTGCATGGATAGATCAACGTTCGGTCCTCTCCAGGCAGGTTACCCTCAAATTTCTCTTTGTATTCATTTCGGTACTGGCCATCAGCATTGGGATCTGG
>CAYLVY010000352.1:0-1597 GCA_964387205.1 uncultured Draconibacterium sp. | reverse complement strand
TCCGTAGATGGAATCTTTCAGACGGCCGGTTTATCAATGATTACGGACCGTTGGGGACACATCGGTCGTTGACCAGGAGCGGGGCCTGTGTAATTCATGAGGAACTGATGTACACCATCGCCGACAGCGGAAACCTTAACACCTTCGACTTCAAAACAGGCCAACTGATCAACCAGGCGGTCGTCGAGCACGACCTGCGATCCATGTGTCTGGTTCCCGAATTTCACCTGATCCTGGCAGGCGACACCGACGGGTTCGTTCATTTTTTCGATACCCGCGCCGGCAGGTTCTTCGAAACCCGTCAATTTCACTCCAATGAAGTCACATTCATGCTGTTGCATCCGGAAAACACGAATCACCTTTTCTCATGCGGATTCGATGGCTACCTTAAAGTCTGGGAATTGCCTCATGCCCGCCTTATAGGCTCCGTCGACACCGGCAACAATTTCCTTTGGGCTTTCCGGTTTATCGAAAACCTGGCAGTCGTATGCGGCGATGGCGGGGATATCGGGGTCTTTGATATCCGCGACCTGAATACCATCCGTCCGAGGGGCTTTATTCAGTTATTCTGTGAAGCATTTCTGGCTTATTCCGTGGGTTCATCAAGGGTTTACACCAACGATCCTTCCCTTCTCAAGGTAGTCTTTAAATCAACCGGAGTAGAAACCGATACCAATACCAACGATGCTGTGATGATGGTGATGAACGATCTCCGGGTTTTACACACCATCTTTCGTGACGACAAAGTAACCGGAACGCTTGACAGCGGTGATTCCGTTCCGTGGAAACTGTTGCCTGTTAATTGACCACTACCTTTTCTGTCTTACGCTCCTGGCCGTAACTGACCGTTACGAAGTAGATTCCTCCGGCTGAACGGGTGAGATCCAATGACAGGGTGGGTTGATTTTCAGCGGCCGTTTGAACCGTCGACAAAATCCTGGTTCCCAGCGCATTGTACACCTCTACGGTGATTTTTGTGTCTTTACTTACCGGCAGAGCGAGGTTGAACCACCCCTTACCGGGATTGGGATAGATGCGGAAACCTGAGGCGGAGGGCAGGCTGATTTCCGATGCGGCAGTACTCTTTTCCATTCTTACTTCCAGCGGCATGGCATTGTAATCAAACCACTGTCCTTCAGCGGGCTTCAAGGTCCAGTCAAGCGCGGGGATTCCATCCGAATGGTGTTCGAAAAGGAGCCGGCAAAGGGTTCCCTCAACAGAGACAGCGGCCACATCACCGGCCCAGAGAAAGGCCAGCAGACCCGGTTCAGGTTGGGCAACCATCACCTCTTCCAGTCCGGGTAGCCAGTCGGTTGCCTCCAGGAAAGTCATTTGCGTTGGATCATAGCGCAGCGAAAATTGGAAAGCGCCAACTTCGGGGATTGCAGTGATCTCAAGGGGAATGGCTGTTTTCCCGACAGTCGCGCCGGCCGGGAGATTCAGGGTCAGGGTACCGTCAAATGAAGATTTCACCGGGCTTACCGGGTTGCTGGTTCCGGCAGGGTTGTTGGTGGCTGTCACGGTATAAGAAGCATTGGCATCACCATAGATGATCCCGTTAAAATTTTGCACTACATTGCTGCCACTCATGGTGACC
>CAYLVY010000351.1:0-1618 GCA_964387205.1 uncultured Draconibacterium sp. | reverse complement strand
TAAAGAAACTTTTTACATTAATTTTCATTACTTCTTTTTGTCTTTAGGTGTATGTTTAGTTTATCAATTTCTATCAACATTACTATTTTTTAAGAGCGGTTTTTCTGCATTACGCATAACGCGTGGAAACAATGCGCGCCGACGCCTTATGATGATGGAGCTTGTTCATTTTCTGATCCATTTGCTTTCCCTTCAATTCGGCCTCAGCTCTTCAATGCGTTTTGCAAAGGGCATCCACCACATTCCGCCGGTAACATAAAAAAGGTACTGACCGTCTGGTGATATTCGAGGACTTAGTCCTCCTTTTTCAATCGATCCGCCTTCAGCCATCACCGCCGGCAACCAATTCCCCGATGAATCTTTGTAACTGATAAAGATTCCGGAATCTTCAGGGCCATTCAGAATTCTGGTAAAGAGGATGTACGATTCATCCGGGGCGATGAAAGGACAAGTTTCAGTTCCCCAGGTATTGATTTCCGGTCCCATGCGTACGGGTCTTACATATTCTCCATTTACAAGCTTTGAGTAATAGATATCACCTATTCCTCCAGGCGAATTTTTCGTCATATCCTGATATTGAAAGTACAGAGTTCCGGCATTAGACACTGAAATACTCCAGTGCAATGGCATATCGTTCACATTTTTGCTTATCGGTTTGGGCTCAGACCATCCTTCCGATGTTCTTTCAGAAAACCAGATTGTTTCCATATTCTGCACAACAGCGCCAGGGCGAAATGAAGTGACAAACAACTTCTTTCCATCGGTTGTAATAAAGGGATTATCGTACTGAGTTGAATCTTTTTTACAGAATGAAACCAATTCAGGTTCAATCCAATAGCCGTTTTCAATTTTTGTATACCAGATTCTTCTATCCTTTGCACTCCAGAATAGTTCGTTTCCATCAGGAGTAATCGCTACGCTGCTGTGGTTTACCTCGTTGGATACTATACCGGGACAAAATAGTTCGGGCTTATCTTGGGGTGGTTTCTGTCCAAGGTAAGGACCAGTTAGTTTTGGGAATTCGGTTTGTTGTGCGTTCGCGATAACCGATAGAAGAAGCACACAGATGATGAAAGCTTGTCTTTTCATTTCGGTTTCTCCTTTTTTGTGAGGAAATCCTGTACAGCCGAAAAGCGGACCTCTTCTCAGAACTGGAAATGGTCTTCTTTGATACCACCTCGATCTACTTCCATGGAGAAGGAGGTGAAAGCATCGATCAGAAGGGATGCAGCAAAGATCACCAGGGCGACCTGAATCAGATGATCGTGGGAGTGGTGATCGATGGACAGGGACGACCGATCTGTTGCGAAATCTGGCCTGGAAACACGGCGGACATCAACACCCTGATTCCGATCACCGATCGGGGCAAGAGCCGGTTCGGTATCTCCAACTTATGCATGGTGGCTGACCGGGGAATGATCAGCCGTCAGACCATCATGCAACTGAAAGAACGGAACATCTCCTATATCCTGGGAACCAGAGCCAAACGTGTGGTCGAGATCCGGGATCATGTTCTTTCCACGGCCGGGCGGTACCGGGAAGTCTATCCGGAAAAGACATCCAGTAGCGATCATTCACCGTTTAAGGTCAAAGAGGTTACCTACCGGAACACACGGTA
>CAYLVY010000350.1:0-1622 GCA_964387205.1 uncultured Draconibacterium sp. | reverse complement strand
TGCCGAGAAATCCGGCACCGCCAATGATAAGTGTTCTCATAATAACCTCTCAATCATTTGATCTATCCCTTGAACCAGATCATACGAGGTTTTCCACCCGGTTAGGGCACCGAAGTTCCTTGTGTCGGCAACGAAATTCCTGGATTCAATTGGAGATTGCGGTGTTGGAGGTTCGATATGCACAACAGGCACGGCGCGCCCTGTCTTTTGCAAGACTCGGTCGGCCACAAGCTGCATCGACTCCCTGATGGTGTATCCTCTCCCACTGCCAATGACGTAATGGTTGCCACTAAGCGCGCGAATATGGATGGCGGCATCCAGAAAAGCCATCACAACATCTTCAACATGGATGTAATCCCGCAGGCAATTGCCCTCGCCATATACCGTCAAGGTCTTGCCCTCAACGGCACGTTTGGTCATTTGATTCAAAACTCCCCTGTCCGGCCGGCTACTTCTGGGTCCGGGACCATAAACATTGGACAGGCGCAGAATAGTTCCCCTGACCATTTCCAACCGCGAGAAGTATTTCAAATACTGTTCCGCCATCAATTTGTGAAGATCGTAAACCGTAACGGGATTATCCGGAAAACCTTCATCCACGGGCCATCTAGAAGTAAGCCCTACAACAGTTGCCGTGCTCGCGAAGAGCACCGTCGCTTTTTTCCCCTCGTTCCGGCAGGCCTCGAGCAACCTCAACATGGGTATAACGTTGTTCTCCAGGTCTACCGGCGGATCTTCGTTGGCGACATACGTACTGGTTTGGGCCGCAAAGTGAAAAACGACATCAATGTCACCAATTATCCTTTCCCAACCTGACGGATGCCTGATATCGCCTTTCAGGTCCGTTACGCCTGCAAAGCCGTCAACAGCCTCAAATGCGGCGTCAGCTTTGTCCAGCCTGAAAATGTTGCACTCCACCTCTTTCAGAGCATGGACGAGGTTTGTGCCAAGATACCCCGCCCCTCCGGTTACAAGAATACTTTTACCAGAGAAAGCTTCTGCGATTCCACCGTTTCTGACTCTATCCTGGATGCTCACCGCGTTACCCTACCCTGTATTATTTGATCGGTGGACCTTTAAGCCAATCGAAGGCGATCTTCGGATCATCGTATGAAATCCGGATCTCATCCTGGGGGTTGTAGGTATGGGATGTAATATACAACAAGCTGGCCGGGCCTTGTATCACCTTGCACCCGTGAGCCACACCCGGAGGAATCCTGACAACGCTTGCAGGTTGTAGGTCTCCCATAAGAAAGTCCATAGTTTCGCCCCTCGTTATCGAGTCCTGACGCAGATCGTGCAAACCAATTCGCAAGACGCCATGGACCACGTAAAACCAATCCGTCTGAATATTATGGTAATGCCAGGCCTTGATAACGCCATCAAACATCAACGAATGGCTCCATTGGCCAAACCCTTCAGAAAATATTTCGTCTGTCGCCTGAATGATCTCCCGGAAATATCCCCGGTCATCGGCATGGGTCACCAGTTCTTTGACCATGACTCCTTCTATCATCTTACCCTCCATGGAACTCACGAACTGCTTCCGCAACAAGATGCACCTCTCCGATCGTCAATTCCGGATACATGGGCAAGGAAAGGATCTCATTGGCTGCCTTTTG
>CAYLVY010000349.1:1361-1649 GCA_964387205.1 uncultured Draconibacterium sp. | reverse complement strand
TTTTCTGACCGGCGTTTTTTGTGGCATGTGTGTTGCACAGACGCCGTCCTGTTTGTCGATAATATCCCTTCCCCGTGGAGGTTTTTTGTGTTAAGGGGGGGACAAAAGATCAAAGAAGATTTTGAAAGGAGAATGTAACATGGTACGGAAATTGGGGAAAAGGTTTTTAACGCTTGTTTCGGCGATGGCAGCGGTTCTCGTGTCTTCACCGGTGGTTTTTGCCGCGGGTGAGGCCCTGCCTGCAGGTGGTGAATCGTACGTGAAGGTCCTTTTTGCCTTTGGAGCCAT
>CAYLVY010000349.1:0-1351 GCA_964387205.1 uncultured Draconibacterium sp. | reverse complement strand
GGGGTGCAGGGAAAGATCATGACGGTCATGCTCGTCGGTATGGCCATGGCGGAGTCCGTCGCCATTTATGCCCTGGTCGTTTCGCTGGTTCTTCTCTATGCCAACCCCTACGTAAAGTACTTTTTGGGTTAATCGGGACGTCACATTAACTTCAAAAATGAACAACGGTTAGGGGGAAAAAAGCATGGCAGAAAAAAAGCAAGATAAGCAGTTTTTTACGGTAGCGAGGGTCTTCTTCCTGCTTATCGTAATCCCCTTATCACTGATGGCTATTCTGATTGCTAACGGCATATTCAAATTAGGGGTTACAGTAAAAGAACGGGCAATCACTGTTCTGGACCAGAAATCTCAGGAAGAAATAAAAATTCGTGCCACCAAAACGGCGGAAGAGGTTGCCAGTTTCCTGAACGAACGGAAAAAGGACCTGATGATCGCCACGATCATCCCCGCATCCGAATCTGCCTTCAAAAAATTTATCAATGAAAACAAAAGGGTTCTCTGGGTCAAAGAGGAAGGCAAGATCCTTCAGGTATCGGCGCCCCTCTACGTGGAGATGACCTGGATCGACAAGAGTGGCAACGAACAGATCAAAATTGTCAATGGCAATTTGGCCCCCAAAGCGAAACTAACCAATGTCGGCACGCCTGCCAATACCACCTACAAATCGGAAAATTACTTTGAGAAGGCCAAGGCCCTCAACCAGGGCGAGGTTTATGTATCGAACCTGACCGGCTGGTATGTGAACCGGGTGGATTTCGAGAAAGGGAAACGGTTCGGCGGCGTTGTCCGGTTTGCGACACCGGTTTACGGCAAGGACGGGCTTCAGGGAGTGCTCCAGTTGGCCCTGGATGGCAGGCATCTTGCCGCCTATACGGATCATGTGATTCCCACGTCGGCAACCCCCGTGTTCGAGGCGGATGCGGCCAGCGGCAATTATGCCTACATGGCGGACAGACGTGGTTTTCTCATCTCCCATCCCAACGATTACCATATCGCCGGTCTCAACGAGGACGGCACGCCGGTGCCGGCCCTGTCCAAGGAGAATTCGGAGACCCTGACGAAAAAGGGACAGGAGGTGCTGAACCTCCTGGAGATGGGCTTTGTCGATCCCAACGTGCCGGAGGTCGCCAGGGAGGCGTTGTCGGGAAAATCGGGCATCAAAACCTACAAGTTCGGCGGGCACACCAAATTCGTCGCCTATGCGCCGATCAAGTTCTATACCAAGGACTTCCCCGAGCCAGGCGGCTTCGGTTGGATCGGCATGGGCGTCGATGTGGAGAAATTCAACGAGATGGCGGCCACGACGAGCCAGAATATCAAAAATTCCTCGGGCTTTACCATCATGTCGGCG
>CAYLVY010000348.1:0-1660 GCA_964387205.1 uncultured Draconibacterium sp. | reverse complement strand
TTCTACACCTTGCATGCTTTCAACTTTGGCTGCACCTTTGGCGTTTACTTCGAATGCATCCTGGCATTTCATAACCAGCTTACCGCCGGCATCAAACACCAGGTCTTTCTTGGCTTTGATGGTGATGGTATTGTTTTTCGTGTCGAGTACGATGGAGTTTCCTTCCGATTTATCGATGATCGAGATCTTTTCTGACCCGCTGGTATCATCCAATTGAATGACATGACCACTGCGAGTTCGAATTGTTCGCAAGTTGACTTTTCCGCCTTTGATTGTGTCCGCGTTCTTTGAGACAGTCTTGTCTTTCCCGTTCCACAACCCACCGATAATGTAAGGTCGGTTGATATCTCCTTGTTCAAAAGCGACCAAAACTTCATCGTTCACTTCGGGCATAAAATAGATGCCGCGCTGATCTCCGCCCCCAACGACTGCAAGTCTGGCCCATCCGCTTTCCATCTCGCCGCCGCCGTCTTCGGATACAAACCATGGATATTTCACTTTTACACGGGCGGCTTGAAAATCAGCAGAAGAATCATCATTGTTGGTAACAATTGCCGGCACAACACCGTTGATTTTGTTTGATGCCTGTAATGGCTCCTGGACGAGCAGGCTGTTGATGGTTTCTGGTCTGGTACCATGGATGCTGAATGAGACATGGTACTGTCCACCTTCAAATTCGTGACGGGCTTCAGTAATGAAGTACTTTCCACTGAACGTTTTTCCCACATCTTCGATCTTAACCACCGTACCGGCTAATAATTTCGGTTCGCCTACGATGCATTCACCTTCGGCTTGAACAAAATTACTTTCATATTCTAGTAAGGCGCTTTTTGATGCTTCCGCTAAATCACTCGAGGAGTCGGCAAAAAGATTTATTGCCGCACTCTTTGCTTTTGAACCGGTAACATCTTTTAGCGAGCTTCCCCCCGTGGTTCTTGCACCAATATCACGGAACGCGGTAGTGGTCGCGGTCGAACTTTTTGAGGAAATCTTTTGCTTGGTTTTTGTATCCCAACCGGTGGTTGTGTAAGTACTTTTTTGCCCAAGCGCAGACATACGTGGCCGAAAACTCCCTAAATTGCCGCCCCAGTTTAGCGTTACAGTCGCTGAGGACATGGAATCTATTTTTTTGCAGTGCAGTTTGTCTTTTTGATAATATATTTTCATCCCATTGCGGGCTGCCAATTGCTGAATGAACTCCCAATCTGTCTGGTTCAATTGGGTGACGTGTTCTCTTTTTTGGGTGGTAGAGTCGACCATCGCTGTTAATCTGTTGCCTGTGGCGATCGCTTTAATGATCTGAGAGTCTGTCTTTTTCAGATATGTGTTCGATTTTTTCCCTTGTGATAATGAGACAGAGGCATCAAAACCGCGAATATGAAGTTGTAATGTGCCATTTTGTCTGAAATCTGGCTCGATCGCGGAGATTGATCCTTCAATCAGAGAATAAGGTGTTCCATCATCGGACTTTAAACCAAATATTTCAACTTTTTTCCCAATCCGAAAAGTGCTGGAATCGAGAAAATGATATTCCTTCTCTTTGTCATCCAGATAATCTCCGATAACCATATGGAACATACTTGGCATCCCCACTGTGCTATGCACTTCCATTCGGATCATGTTGTATTCCAGGTCTTTAACTGGAATACCGTCAATCGAT
>CAYLVY010000347.1:0-1665 GCA_964387205.1 uncultured Draconibacterium sp. | reverse complement strand
ATTCCCCGGCAATGGCAGCTCCCTCATAATCGTAAAGTGACTCTAAAGCATTTGAGCAATATACAACCTTTCCCTTGCCATAATCTGATACTACTAATCCGGGGAGGATTCGCTGTCGATTGTGGCCTGTTACAATATCCATCAATACCTCGCCGCCATCCAGAACCTCAACCGGCTCGTAATACCAGGCAGGGAACAGCTTATTTGCCCATTCTTTGTTTGACACTTTCTTGTTATCATTTCTCGCCAGCAAATACAAATCATTGGGTCCGCCAACCATTGCCTGGTAATTCTCAATGATGTTTGCCAAATCTCTTTCCGGCTTAATGGGCCTTACCTTGAACAGTTCTTCAAGTCCAAAACGGGACTGTCTATTGCCTTTGGCATCAAACAAGGAGGTGGCATAACTAGCAATCAATTTTCCCCCGTTTGCTACATAATCAATGATGTTTTTTATACGCCTATCGGAAAGATAGGGAATATTTGCTAGATACAGTATGGGATATTTTTTCAGCATTTCAGGATCGTCCAAAATGAATTCACTGATTGCTCCCACCTGTACGTGGTTGTACAAGCATGCAGAGAATGCACCCCGGGTCGATGTACGTGCATTTGTTGTTCCCGTAAGCCACCCACTCTGGGCGTGATCTGGCGGGCTATCGTAGGCAAATACCACACCGACATGTGGTACACTCTGCAATCCGGCCAGTTTCATTTCGTGCTTTTTGATAATTCCAAAAGGATATCTCACATACTCTCTGTTTTCAGGATGCTCAATATACCCGGTAGGTTGTGCAATAATAGAACCCCCTCCAAACATCAGGTTGGTGAAAATCTCTTGCTGATAATTAATTCCTTGAAATGCCAGGCGTGGCCAATTGTGATAAACGCCCACATAAGGCCATACATGAAATCCAACCGATCGAGGAACACCCACTCCTTCTGCTCGTTCCAACATTGAGTGTCCACGTTCGTAAAGAAAAGCATCCATGTTTTTGAGAATCCTGGGATCCTGGTTAGCCATCATTTTCGGATCATTGATATTTGATATGAGCGGAATGTCTTTGTGCGATTTTACAATTTCCCGCACCTTCTCTACAACTTCTGTCATGTATATTTCTTCGTACCAGTGATGATATTTGTCTATTGTATTCAGTTCTTCCGCTGTGTAATCATCATCATTCTCGTGGTATGGAATTTCCAAACCTGTTGCTTTTCGAAAACCTGTTTGACACGCATCGCAATAGCAAAGCTTTTTACCGGGCCAAAAATAAAAAGGCCTCCAGGCATCAAAATAAATTCCGTCAATATCATAATCCCGGACAACATGTTCCAAATAATCCAGGTATGCTTCCCGATAGGGTCCCATCCAGCAAACCGTGCCATGGTCTTCACCCACGTACATGTGGTCCCTGGCCGGTTTTCCTCCTGGGGATGTTTTCTGTCCGTACTCCGGGAAGTCTTCTGTTACCATGGACCATGCCAGCTTGTGGCCAGTGGAGATGTATGGAATTACCTTGATGCCCTTGGGTTTACACGCTTCAATGGTTTCCAACAACAAATCACGATCCCCCTGATCAGCATGTCGTGAAAAACGTACCCCCTGAATTGTTGCATATTTTCCCATGGTCGGAAAACGGAGTACATTCACGTTCATGTCAATCA
>CAYLVY010000346.1:0-1677 GCA_964387205.1 uncultured Draconibacterium sp. | reverse complement strand
CCCTATGTCGTGTAACCAACTAAATTTATTTGACGAAACAACCGGACACTAGTGAATTAATAAATAAAATCAATCACATGAAATTCAACTTTGAAATGAGACCGAGAATAAGACGAAACCACTTGAAAAATTGAACTTTTTTGAGTTAACTACTCAGCATACTTATTGATGAAGGATTAAATGTATGGCTAATCCCGTAAAACTAAAATGCATCGTTTCCTCTATTAGGGACCACGATGATGTGGTATCGACCATCTCATTGAAGCCATCCCGCCGTCTTCCGAATTTTAAACCGGGACAGTTTTTGCATCTGGCACTTGACCCTTTTGATCCTACTGGTGGCTTTTGGCCGGAATCACGAGTATTTTCCATCGCGTCTTCGCCATTCGATTCCGAAATGATCATCGCTTACTCTGTTAAGGGGGCGTTCACAAAGCGAATGCGAGAGGAACTTATCATTGGCAAGGAAGTTTGGGTGCGCCTCCCTTACGGCCATTTTAGCCTGGCGGCTTCTCTGGATGAGGAAGTGGTCCTGGTTGCCGGTGGCACAGGGATCACTCCATTTATTTCGTTCATCTCGAATGAGTTATACGCCTTTTCTGGAGTGTCCCTGAAGCTTGTTTACGGCGTAAGAAAGCCCGAACTTTTTCTCTTTACAGAGGTTCTGAAAAAGGCCATTTCCCAACTCAATGGATTCAAACTCTTTGCTTTTTCTGAAGACGGTTGTTATAAAGACGGCTACTTTTCCATCAGTGGCGGCAGTTTGTCGCTTGATAAGATCTGGCAGGTGGCGGATACGCCTGAAACCGCAACATTCTATCTTGCCGGGCCGGTTGCCATGATCACCGCCTTTAAAACAGGTCTGACAAGTCGTGGTGTCAGGCCTGATAAAATACATATTGATGAATGGGAATAAATAAAATGACTGAAGCAGAATTAAGACAACGAATCGCCGAGCTTGTTGCCGAGTTCCACCAGTTGAGAAATGCAAAGAATGCCTTTGTTGCTGGCAAAACCCCTGTCCGATATGCTGGCCGGGTCTTTGATGAAAAGGAAATCCAGTCGGCCGTTGAGGCTTCACTTGATTTTTGGCTCACGGAAGGCCGTTTTACAGAGGAATTTCAGGTGGAACTTGCGGCTAAAGTTGGCGTCGAATATGCTATTCTTACCAATTCCGGCTCCTCGGCAAATCTTTTAGCCATTACCGCCTTGACCTCCCATCTTCTGGGAGACCGCCGCCTGAAGCCCGGAGACGAGGTTATCACCGTTGCCGCAGGTTTTCCTACAACCGTAAATCCGATCATCCTGAACGGCCTGGTTCCTGTCTTTGTCGACGTGGATATTCCCACCTACAATGCCATTGTAGGTCAGATAAAAGAAGCGGTGAGTCCGAAAACACGCGCCATCTTCATAGCTCATACTCTTGGCAATCCCTTCAACTTGGGGGATATTCTGAAAATAGTTAAAAATAATGACCTTTTTTTGGTTGAAGATTGTTGTGATGCTCTTGGTTCAACATACACCTTAAATGATGCATCACTTAAGCCTGAATCTCAAAGAACTTGTTTTCTCGGATCATTCGGCCACATAGCCACTTGCAGTTTCTATCCTGCGCATCACATCACACTGGGGGAGGGTGGTGCGGTACTGACATCGGACGAGATCCTGGCCCGGGCT
>CAYLVY010000345.1:0-1679 GCA_964387205.1 uncultured Draconibacterium sp. | reverse complement strand
CCGCATCAGGTCTGCCACATCCTGGAACCAACCGTTAATTGTTGCAGGGGAGATGGTGATACCTTGTTGCTGAAACATCTGAATCTGACGGTAAAAGGGCAGATGGTTCACATACTTATCAATGATAATGTCGGCTAAAAGAGAGGCCCCGGCATAACTCTTTGCAATGGGAAGAACAGGCATGGGAGCAATAATGACCTGTGCCTCTACCTCCTGAGTCTTTTCCTTTAACGCATATTTATGACGGATAATCTGCCGTACAAACCACCTCGGGGGATCCTTTTCAAGCACTTCCGTGATCTCAGGCTCCAGTTCTGTCCAGTTTTCCAGGTCAACTCTTACAGGATAAATATGGCATTCCTCACGGGGAAGGTCCCTAGGCAACGGCTTGCGCACCGGATGGTTCCGTTCTTTGACAACAACCCTTATCCTTTTGTATTGTTCGATCTCCTCTTTGGCACTGGTGACAAGTTCTTTCTCTTCCGGGAGCAGGTCAAGTCCCTCAAAATCCAGAACACGTTGCTGAGGATCTTCCTTAATAAAACGTTCGCTGGATTTTCCCCAGATCTTCCGCTGAAGCATCTCAACCTGTTGTTTGAGTTTGTTGATGGTCTGGTCTTTCTCGATGATTTGTTGCTGGTAAGTGGTCCTTTCCGACTCGAAGTTTTCGTACCCGGCAATCTGGCTGCGGAGCCTGGAGGTCTCCCGGTAAAGCCGATCCCGATCCTCTAATAATTGCTGTACAAAAAGCTCCTCGTCAATGGTCATTTTCTCTTGTTTTCTATGGCACGAAGATACTAATTATCAATCGTATAGCCAAATAAAAAACAAAATATTATGTACTATTTTAAAGATTTTCCCCAACTTTTTTTACTCACTTTTTCATCTGCGGAAGCCCCTTGTACCATCATCATCAGATCCTGCCAGCTGGTCCTGAAAGTGTTGGTGGTTTCATCAAAAATCGGCAATTTGAAGCTGCCAGATTCCAGTTTCAGATGATAAATTACCAGTCCGCCACATTCCATGTGCAGAATCTTCATACTGGTGCATGGACGATTAATAAAAATAAATACATCCCCATCCTGGACGTTCCGTCGCATCTGGTTGGTCACGATTCCGCTGAGGGTATAAAAACTCCGGCGCATATCTGAGGGATAAGAATACAAAAAGTATCTCATCGACGAGGTAAGGCTGAACATGCTACCGGTGTGTTGAACCCAACAGGGAGCGTATCATTTCCAGATCCGGAAACCCGTTGAACTTAACTGTGATCCCATTGGGGTAACATATCTCACAGGAAAGACCAGCGTTCGAAAATGTTTGTTTGATTTGATGATCCTGTCGGTTTTTCAAAGCGGCCGGCAATTGTTGTGTGATGAACTGCTGATCTCCGCTGAAAACCACCGGAACAAATCCATTCTTAGGTGGCAACTGCCCTTTTAGTTTGTTTTGCCAATAGAAAAATTTGGCTTCACCCATATTCTGGTTCAAACAATAATCCCTTACGGTCAAACCGGACTCCAAGTAATCATCATATATGGCCCGGAATTTTTTCTCATTCAACATGCCGATTGCTTTTTGATTAAAAAGCAAACTTACAGAACTGAAAATCTCAATTTGGGGTGTAGTTCACCGAATGCTTACAAACGTTCTTTGAAACCTGAAGCTATAACATCCGG
>CAYLVY010000344.1:0-1717 GCA_964387205.1 uncultured Draconibacterium sp. | reverse complement strand
CTATTTCTGTCATGGGTCAGACTTGGACTGCCTACGATGGCTGCCCTCCAAGTTTTACAGATTTAAATGCCAGTTATGTAAAAAAATGTTATAATACTTACGATGCTCCCGATGCTCAAACCTCCTGGTTTTCTACCACTAATACTCACTATACAACAGGCACCATGGCATCATCTCACAGTTTGATTACTACCGGAGGCAATGACCCCAATGCTTTCATTCCTAATATCAATCCCACAATCTATTTACAAAAACTACCTACCTGGGACGGAGTTCCTGTTACACAGGTAGTACGATTAAATGAGCCTCTTGGATATGGTTCCACTAATTATCATTCAGCAGGTATTGTCTACAAGTTTATTCCTGACAGTATAAATAATATCTTAAATGTATATTTTGCCTTTGTAATGAATTTGCCTCATGAAAACTGGAATGAAAACCCAATATTCCAAATCAGAGTTTTGAATTCAACCAATCAACTTATATATCCGGGAGCCTATTTTCTTTTAAGTACCGGATATACACCCGGAAATCCTCCCAGTTACACCAATAACCCTTCTGCGCAAGATGATGTCCCGTGGTACAATTGTGGAAGCGGTGATAACAATGTTATTTGGAGGGAATGGACCCCAATTGCGTTTGACCTGAGAGATTTTGTTGGGCAAGAAGTAATACTGGAAATTGTCACTGCTAACTGTATATACTCCCAACATTACGGGTACAGTTATTTAACTGCTAAATGTATGGAAGGAAGACTTACGGCCACTTCTTGCGAAGGAGAAGACCTTATTGTTACCGCTCCTAACGGTTTTGAAGATTACACTTGGTATGATATCGACGGCAATGAGCTTGGAAATACCCGGATTTATTACACCCCAAGAAATACCAATATGACTTACGCCAGATGTGTGATGCACTCCTATACGGGCCTCGAAATTGAAATGGACATCCATATTACCTATTACGACCTTACTTCGCAATTTGAATACACCCAAATCAAAGATGAGTGTAATTATAAGATTCAATTTGAGAATACCGGTATTGTAAGAATTATCGGAGGCAGTAGTGTCACCCTGCCGGTTCAATATACCGAATGGGATTTTGATGACGGTTCTCCCCTTTCTACCGAAGTAAATCCATTGCATACTTATACTGATCCGGGAACTTATAATGTCAGGTGTGTGTTGTTTGACCCCGACAATGTTTGTGCAGATACCATTACCCAAGTTGTAGTAGTGGATCCGGATGCAACCATCGGAGCAAATACCACAGATACTGTTAAAACTTGCCACGAAAACCTGCCTTATGTTTATAATGCAGACTACTCTTTTGCCCAAGAAGGAACTTATCAGGTTGTCTTCCCCGGAGCTACCTGGAACGGTTGCGACAGCATTGTTGATGCCACCCTGATTGTGGAAAATCCACAGGTGGTGATTCAACAGCAGGGAGATTACTGCGATCAGTTCTCTGCAAATCTGATTGCCCAAACAGAGGCCATCTCCCCCTCTTTTCTATGGAATGACGGTTCTACCTTAGGCTCTCTTGTCATAACAGCTCCCGGCACCTACTCCGTTACCGTTACCGACATTAGCGGTTGTGTGGCAAAGGATGCTATTGTTATCCCGGCATGTGTTCCCAATATTGTATTGCCAAACTCCATTTCCCCTTCCGATGACAATGGGCTTAACGACTATTTCTATCTACCCCAGAAGAACTT
>CAYLVY010000343.1:0-1720 GCA_964387205.1 uncultured Draconibacterium sp. | reverse complement strand
TGAAAGACATCATGCAGCTTATCGAGCCGGGTGGTGATGGTCCGGTCGTCGGCATGACTTTTGACCAGGGTATCCAGCTCCCGGGCGCCGGTGAGCAGATCGGTAATCGATTTGCGGATCTCTACCGTGTTGAAAGAGGCCGGAATGGGTTGGTTAAGCAGAGCCTGGGCCTTTTCGACCATTTCTCCCGAACGGCTGCGGATAGGTTGCAGGTCGCCGTGTTCCGAAGGATGATAAGTTTGGGCCATGACCATATGAAACTCATGCAACGCCTGCCAGGTATCCCTTTCGATCTCCCGCAGCAAAGTGCTGCCCAGCGCCTCCTGGTAAAGCTTATCCACTTCAGCCCAGTTGATCACCCCCATCACGGAGGTCAGGTAATCACCCCTCTTATTCTGATATTTCAGATAATAGGCATGTTCCCATACATCGATACCGATCACCGGCACACCACGGCATACGGCCACATCCATGACCGGATTGTCCTGGTTCGGAGTGGAGCAGACCGATAGTTTTTTTTCAGGGGTGACGATCAGCCAGGCCCAACCCGATCCAAACCGTGAAGAACCTGCTTCATGCAGACGTTTCATCAATGTATCGGGCGACCCAAATCCGTCAACAACCGCTTTACCCAACGCACTTTGCGGATTAAAGGGATGACCGGGAGCGAGGATCCGCCAGAACAGATCATGGTTGTAATGACCACCTGCATTGTTGCGGATCGCCGGGGTGGTCTCCCCTGCATACAACAACAGCTCCTCTAAGGTCCACTCCGCGTAATCGCTCCCTTTCAGCGCACTGTTCAGGTTCTTCACATAACCTGCATGATGTCGGGCATAATGAATTTCCATCGTAGCGGCATCAATCACCGGCTCGAGGACTGAATAATCATAAGGCAGTTTTGCCTGCTCAAAAGGATACTTCTGGGCATGGAGCGAAATGGCCGACAGTATAATTATCACACTAATAATCTGCTTAATATGTGTTTTCATGGAATTACGTTTTTTGTTATTTGGTACAAATCTAAATAATATTTGCAATTTGACCAAATTTATGGAGCGGAATCACCATCCAGTTGCAGGGTTCCATGAACAATAACGGTCTTTCCGGGAGAGATGGTTACATTGGCCCCCTCTTCAATATACATGTCATGACAAATCCCGGGATTGGAATCGGTCAGCACCGGAGGATGGGTTGTGGCAGGAATGACCACATTGCACAATGACCCCGGAACCAACCCGCGGTCCCAGTTACCGGTTTTGTGCCAGTCGGAGTCGACAGCCCCGGTCCATGTAAACACATAGGTGGTGTCGGGCTCGCCGGTATAAACGGTAAGTGCAGGATCGCCAAACACATTGCATCCGAAATGGCACCAGCGCTGTGCTCCCGGTTCGAATTCGCCGGGAATACCAACCCAGGGTGCAGTTTTCTGTTTGGAGATCATGTGGGCGCTCCCGAGATGGGACTCCGGAAGGGTATCGCGGTAGAGGGCACTGACGAATTCACGGTGCAGGTGGTGCGACGGGCCTTCGGTTGTCCCCTGGTTGAACCAGCCGTAACGTGAGTTGAAGATGCCGGCAACCAGGAAATTGTCTATTTTGACCGCTTTGGCCGCGATACAGGCATAATCGAATGCACCACAATTGCATCCGTGGGTATAGAGAAACTGGAAATTCCGGATAACGCCATTGACCTGCGAAAAATGGGCATTGGTGATCAT
>CAYLVY010000342.1:0-1733 GCA_964387205.1 uncultured Draconibacterium sp. | reverse complement strand
CAGGGTTACGGCAAAGTCAGAAACTATCCAAAAGCCGCCTAATTTTCAGGATGGGTATGGTCAAATCTCTCCCGTTGATGTAAAATAATCTTATGGACAGAAACGGAGCAGAGCAAGACAATATCATCAACCGGGGTGCTAACCTCAAAGACCTGATCGTACGGCCCATCACTCCCGGAGAGGAGAATGACTGGAACACCCTGATGGCCAAACACCACTACTTGGGCTTTCACTGCCTGTCAGGCAGGAGCCTAAAATATGTGGTCCTGCTCGATGGCCGGTGGGTGGCGCTGATCGGCTGGGGCGCCGCAGCCTTGAAATGCAGCCCCCGGGACCGGTGGATTAACTGGCCGGAGGAGCGGAAGTACGAACGGCTGCAGTACATCACCAACAATCAGCGTTTTCTCATCCTGCCGGGTGTCTCCATCAAGAACCTGGCATCCAGGGCGCTGGCGCTGAATGTCAAGCGGCTGTCCGCCGACTGGGAAACCGTCTATGGACACCCGATCCTCATGGTGGAAACATTCGTGGATCACAGCCGCTTTAAAGGCGTCTGCTACCGGGCTGCCGGCTGGGTTCCCTTGGGTATGACCACCGGTTATGGCCGTACAGGCGGCATTTATTACTACCACGGACAGAAAAAAACCGTCCTGGTCAAGCCGCTGCTCAAAAAGGCTGCCACAATTCTATCCGCTCCGTTTCTTCCTCCAGAACTGACGGGAGGGGATCGGGCAATGGTCGATCTGAACACGGTTTCCATTGAGAGCAAGGGTGGTTTGCTGGATTACCTGGCATTGCTGAAAGACTCCCGAAAAAAGCGTGGTATCCGGCACTCCCAGATTTCCATCCTGGCGGTGGCCATCTGCGCCCTCCTTTCCGGAGCGAAGTGTTTTATCGCCATCGGTGAATGGGCGGCCAGTCTGAACCAGGAAATGCTGGGGCGCCTGGGATGCCGGTACAACGAGAGACTGGAAAAATTCGTTCCTCCCAGCGAAAAGACCCTGCGCCTGACGCTTAAAAGGGTGGTTGGCGATGAAGTTGATGACATCATCGGCCAGTGGCTGCAGTCCCAATCACAGGACCGGGCGGTGGCTGTTGACGGCAAGACGCTGCGCGGCTCCTCCGGATCGGATGGTAAACCGGTTCACCTGGTGTCGGCCTTCCTGCAGCATGATAAAATGGTCATCGGCCAGCGACAGGTGGACAAAAAGAGCAACGAAATCACGGCGTTCAAGCCCCTTTTGGAACCACTGGACCTGGAAGGCGGGGTTGTCACCGCCGATGCCATGCACACCCAGGTGGAGCACGCCCGGTTCATTGTGCAAGATAAAAAAGCCGATTATGTCTTTCCGGTAAAACAAAACCAGGGAAACCTTTTTGAGACCATCAAGAGCACAAGGAACGAGGATTTTTCCCCCTCCATACCAAGCACTGGAAAAGGGGCACGGACGGATTGAAAAACGCACCATCAAAACTGCTCCCGTAAAAGAGGGACAGACAAAATTCCCGTATGCCGCCCAGTTTGCCAGGGTGGAAAGATTGTTCACGGACTTGCACGGCGAAAACCCGAAGAAAGATATCCAATTCTACATAACCAGCCTGTCTGCTGAAGAAGCGGATTCCCGGGTGTTGCTGGAAACAATCCGCGGTCAATGGTCAATTGAGAATTCCCTGCATTGGGTCCGGGATGTCACCTTTGATGAGGACCGTTCTCAGATCAGGACGGGGTCGGA
>CAYLVY010000341.1:0-1743 GCA_964387205.1 uncultured Draconibacterium sp. | reverse complement strand
AATCACGGACATTGAAAGCCTTTCTTCCTGCTGAAAAGATGATCCGGCACATGGTGACAAAGAATCCTGTTATTCATTTTTTCCTCAGAGACGAAAAGGGGATCGTAGAGCTTTCTGCCGCCACGATTGTTCCGACTGAGGATGTAATGCACAAGACAAAACCAAAAGGATTTTTGGTTTTTGGCAGAAACTGGAATTCCAAAGTGATCCGGCATTTAGAAGAGGTGACAGGTTCAACCATCCACTTGGTGGTGACCGATCATCAGAACCAACCGGTCAAACCAGAAGACTTTTTTACTGTAAACCATCATCTTACTGATTTAGAGGGCCATCTCGTTGCCGATCTGTCCATGACCTTTCCACTCACCTATTTTAAAAAATGGGAAAATGATACATGGGTTATCACCATCGCCAATGTTGCGATCGGTCTACTTTTTATCCTTATTACCGGTTTATTGGCCCGTGTCTGGCTTGTCAGGCCTCTCAGGGCTATCATCCGCTCTCTCAACACGGGTGATCACCAGTATTTGGGATCCCTTCGCGATGCTGACGACGAGTTTGGTGAAATGGCCAGGTCGATTGAGGATTCAATTCTTATCAAAAATGCACTTAATGAAGAGATTCAAACGCGAAGGGAGACAGAAGTCATCCTCTCCCGCCTCAAGGAGAAGGCTGAAGAGTCCGACCGGTTGAAGACCGCCTTTCTTTCGAACATGTCGCACGAGATCCGCACCCCGATGAATTGCATCCTGGGATTCTTACAACTACTTGATCAAGAAGATTATACACCGGAGGAACGCCGGCAGTACATCGCCATGGTCACCAGTAGCGGTAACCAACTCCTGACCATCATCAACGACATTCTCGATATTGCCCGAATCGAGAGCAACCAGATGGTTATTCAGCCGGCTCAATTCAATCTCAACCAACTCCTGGATAAGCTGTACCTGTTTTTTTCCAACGACCTGAAGATGAATGGCAAACAAGCCGTTTCGCTGGAACTGACCAAAGGTGCGGAAGACATGGCTTCCCGTTTTTTGTGTGATCCGGTCCGGCTGGAACAGATTTTTGCAAACCTGCTGGGCAATGCGGTGAAATTCACGTTCCGGGGAAAAATTTCTTTTGGTTATACCATTGCTTCAGAAGTAACCCGCTTCTATGTGAAAGACACGGGGGTAGGGATCTCCCCTGAAAATTTAGCGATCGTTTTTGAACGGTTCCGGCAGGAAGAGGAGATGAAAAGCCGGAATCTCCGCGGCACCGGGCTTGGGTTACCTATTTCCAAAGGGCTCGTGGAACTCATGGGAGGCAATATGGAGTTACATTCAGAGAAAGGTGTCGGGTCTGAATTCATTTTTGAAATCCCGGGAGTTCCTTTTACCCAACCCGTTTTTGAACAAACCGTTACTGAAACGGTTCCTGTCGCACTGAATTTGAAGGATAAGACCTTATTAATTGCCGAAGATGTTTCAGAGAACCTTGAGTTGATCTGCATCATGCTAAAGCATACACGGGTGAACATCCTGAAAGCCTCCAATGGTCAGGAGGCCGTTGCTCTTTGCAAGGATCATCCTTCCATTGCTTTGGTCTTAATGGATATCCAGATGCCGGTGATGGACGGGTACCAAGCCACGCGCGAGATCCGGAAATTCAAGCTGGATTTGCCGGTGATCGCGCTGACAGCGTATGCTTTTGAAAAAGACAAGCAACTTTGCAAAGAAGCAGGTTGCACCGATTTTATCC
>CAYLVY010000340.1:0-1754 GCA_964387205.1 uncultured Draconibacterium sp. | reverse complement strand
GGCGTCGAACTGCATAATTTCTTCGGACTGACCGAAACGATTTCGGCAACCCATGTTTTGAGTGGTGAAGCGGCCCTCGAACACCCGGATTCCATCGGGCAGCTGCTTCCCTTTGTCAGTGCCATGATTGTCAATGACCACGGCGATGAATGTGCTCCTGACGAAATCGGCGAACGCCTCTTTGCGCGTGAAAATATCATCAGCACCTACTGGAACAAAGCAAAACTGCTGCAGGAATCAATAGTGGAATACCATGGACGCAACTGGTTCCGAACCGGCGACCTCGCCTGCCGCGATGCGGAAGGCTTGTTTTACATTAAAGGCCGCAAAAAGGACATGATTATCGTTGGCGGTGAAAATGTCTTTGCGGTTGAAGTCGAAACTGTACTGATGGCTCTGCCGGAAGTGCGTGAAGCCGCTGTCAAGGGCATTCCGGCAACCGGTGTTCGCGAAGCACTTGGCGAATTGATCAAAGCCTACATCGTTCCGGAAGAAGGCTGTCAGCTTACCGAAACCGACGTACGCCGCCATTGCCACCGGCTTCTGCCCTCTTTCAAAATCCCCCATGTCATCCAATTTCTGACAGCCCTCCCGCGAAACCCCGCCGGCAAAATCATGAAAAACGAACTGCCGGACTGACCCTGTTCCCTGTTCCCTGCACCCTGTACCCTACCACCCTGCACCCTGTACCCTGGAGACTTTCCCATCATGACTTTTATCATAGGCAGTCACCTGTCCTCCGCGAATGGTTTTCTGTCCATGGGACAGGATGCCCTCAAAATTCAGGCAAATTCCTTTCAGTTTTTCACCCGTAATCCGCGTGGCGGCAAAAGCAAGGAAATTCTTGCCGACGATGTAGCGGCGTATTTGCTTCTGGCAAAAGAGCACCACTTCGGTCCGATATTGGCACATGCATCCTACACCTTGAATATCTGCTCCCAAGATCCCGCTATTCGCAAATTTGCCACTGCGACGATGGCCGATGATCTGCAGCGAATGGAATGGCTACCCGGCAATCTCTATAATTTTCACCCAGGCAGCCATACCGGCCTGGGTGTCGAAAACGGTATCCGCCTGATCATTGATAATCTCAATGCCATCCTTTTCAAGGATCAGAAAACGACTGTCCTTCTGGAAACCATGTCCGGCAAGGGTTCCGAAATCGGCTCCTCCTTCAAAGAACTCCGGCAAATTCTGGATGGCATTTTCCTTCCGGAAAAAATGGGCATCTGCCTGGATACCTGCCATATATATGATGCAGGCTATGACCTGGTCCATGATCTCGATGGAGTTCTGGCGGAATTTGACCGCATCATCGGTCTGTCGAATTTGCACGCCATTCATCTCAACGACAGCGTCAATCCCTTCGCTTCCCATAAAGACCGCCATGCAGGGATCGGAAAAGGAACGCTCGGAATGGAGACCTTCACCAGGATCATCAATCATCCTGCCCTGCAGAAACTCCCGTTCCTTCTCGAAACACCAAACGAACTCGAAGGTTACGCAGAAGAAATCATACTCCTCAAATCGCTGCGTAAACTACCTTAAAATGGACGCTGGACTGGACATGAATGTCCTTTGTCCATACGCCATCACACCTCACTTTTTCAAAGTTCATTCCCGCGCAGGAACTTTGTGTTCCCCAAAATTGGGTTTCAGGCTATCCTGCCTGAAGTTCCCGCCTTTCGCGCGCGACGGGTAAGGTCAGCCATCCAGAGATAGGCGACCATCGCCCGCGGTGCATCCCGCCCTAC
>CAYLVY010000339.1:0-1757 GCA_964387205.1 uncultured Draconibacterium sp. | reverse complement strand
GGGATCAAATCTTAATCAAAGATCAGACTGAACCCGTTGGCGAAATTATAGACAGCACCACACGTAGCAACGGCATCCCAGTTGATCGACCAGGTCATCATCCCTTTCAGCTCCGGGTATCCGGAGGTCTGGACAAGGGTATAAGATCCGGGCTTGCTTCCTTTACCCCTCAGGTAATCGATGGCCTGTTTGATTTCCGGGTTGTTAAGATACCCCCCGCCAGCAGCATTCTGGCATGCCGGCAATCCTACACTCACGGTTGATGCCGGGAATCCGGTAAAAAAACCGCCCGGCGTGTTGAAACCCTGGATAACAGCCTCCGTCATCGAAATAATGAAATCTGCAGTGCCCTGGCTGTAATACTGGCCATTGATCCCGGGCATTGAACCGCTGTTGTATAGCTGGACATGCAGGTTGGCAATGGAATCCCTTAATGCGTGCAGAACCGGGAGGTATGCCCCCCAAATGCCCCCATAGGCCGCCATCCCTCCTTGTACAAATGCAGTCTCGGGGGCAAATGACAACCACATCTTCTGCCCCCTTGAAAGGCGGTGAAGTGTCATAATCTGGTTAATGGCATCGATCAGGTATATGACCTCCGGATCGGCAGGGGCTGCAATGGTCCCGCCACTGACAGATAAGGAACTGCCTTCAAAATCGATGTCGATGCCATCAAACCCATAGGTGTCCAGAAGACCGGTCACGGTATTCACGAAAATATCCCTTTCCGTAGTATTGTCTAACGAAATAGGAGCTGTGGCACCCCCGATGCTCAGGACAACTTTTTTGCCGGAGAGTTGAAGGGCTTGCACCTGCGATGCGAAATCCTGAACCGTTCCCTGATCGGGAACAAACTCCATCTGATAATCGGTTCCAGGATGGGGTGTGGCAAAGGCAACATTGATTATCCTGTAGCGGTTGTCGATTTGGGAAAGAGGTACATAGGGAGCATTTCCATCATTCCAGTTGTGCCAGTAGCCTGATAAGGTATGGGATGTATCCGGAGTGGCGGTGGTTCCGGAAAGTTGGGTGGGGCCTGACGTGCCGCAGAGATTAAAGGCCCAGACATAACGGTGGTAGGTGCTATCAGCCGACAGGCCCGGTTCTGCATACACCGTGTCGGTACCAATGGCAGTAGAGGTATTCAGGTCATTGGTGACATTCCATCGGTATCCGGTTGCACCGGGGGATTGATGCCAGCGCCAGGTAATGCTGCCGGGAGTTACCGCGTGGGTGGCCTCCGAAGGTGGTGGTGGTGAGGCACACATTCCGAAGGGAATCCAGTTACCTCCGATCACCCCCATAAAGGCTCCGCTTCCGTTCATCCCGCAGTCGGTACAAAAAATGATCAGGCCGTCGGGAGGATTGGCAATGGCCGACATTTGTTCCTGTGAAAGACGTGGCGGAAGAAAACCTTTTGCATTGGATTGTACATCCAGCATAGCGGCCTGATTGGGAGGGTTCCCGGATTGGTTGATGCTGACCTGTGAGAAAACCGGGCTGATCAGCATGATCAACACAGGAATCATGAACAGGCCCCGGGACAGGCATTTAACAGGGATATGACCATTCCATTTATTCATATTATCCAGTTAGGTCTTTAAATATCTGATCAGCGCTATCTCGGCAGCCAGGAAGAGGAGGGCAAGGATGATAAAATATTTCCATAGCGGTGTTCCTTTGTGGTATTCCTCGATCTGCCGGGTCAGCGACCGGGTTTTCTCACCCAGCATCATTATGTTTTTATTGTTCAATTG
>CAYLVY010000338.1:0-1757 GCA_964387205.1 uncultured Draconibacterium sp. | reverse complement strand
GACCAGCTAGCCCTTACTTCTTACTCCGTACTTCTAGCTTCTAAATACAGGAGGGAGGTTGTTGAAAACAATTTCAAAGGGACTAATACTTGCCCTGGTGATCCAATTCGCCCTGGTTTTGCCGTTTGTAAATATTATAGGTGTGAAAAAGGCGAAGGCAGAGGGCCCAGTAACACCCTCGGATTATAGCTTGACACTTAAAGCTACAGACACTTTGTACGGAACCATAAGGATGGCAGCAGTAGATACCACCGGAAACACTGTAAAGGAATTCGTTTTTACTCTGCACCAGGGCCTTAGAACACGAAATTTTCTTGGCGGAAGAAGTAATATACCTTCAATAAATTATAACGGAAGCAACCGACAAGCAACCGACGAGGATGTAATAAAGGCCTACAAACTATCCAGTCCAAGTGACCTTAGGTGCCAAGCTGGAGCAACAGTGGATAATATATATGCGATCGCGGTTCTTTATGACAACACTGATGGTCAACATCATTTTGCTGGAATATTCAGCTCCTCATCAACAACACCAGCCAGCGGCGAGGAAAACAGGTTCTATAATAAGATTCCCAACGCCTCGTTTGGGTGGGGAGGAATGTGCAACAATATTCACAACTCAGATCCAGTGGCTGAAGCCGTAATTAAACGCGCAAATTCAAATGATTACAACGGATGGAAGGTTGATTTGCAGATATCAGATGGAGACAGAGTAACCAGGTGTAATTCTCTGGAACGCAGATGGTTAAACTTCCAATCAAATATCAGGACTTTAATGTACCCAGCTCCTTCAAACACGGCTGCTCCTGTCGGAGGGACTGCGAATCCATATTGGATACAATCAACATCAATTAATATTCGCTGGCTCGATTTAGCAAAGGGAATTACAAGAATATTTCCAGACGCTTACGCCTATGACAGTACCCTAGATTTTGATCTCACTAACGAGGGAAAAAGAATTTATGACGAAACCGCCAGCATCGTAGAACAAATTGGGAATGATTTGACCATTCTAAGAAATGCCTACCCTGGTGACTCTTGGCCAAATGGTTGTGTTGAGTTAAAGGAATTCCGCTGGGTAGAAGGCACAAACGACAGAAACTACACTAGTCTTGATCAATTCAACACGGATTATCAGCAGGTCTATGAATTATTCAAACAATACATTGAAAATCGTGATGAGCCTATATCTACCGGAGATACAGACGCATGCGGCAGCGCGGGTTCAGGAATGATAAATGGTAAAATTTTTCAGTGGCTCTTTTGTGAACTCGCTAATATCATCCATGGAATTGCTGCAAGTATTATGACTCGGGCCACAGGATGGCTGACCGCATCAATAGGCGTTGATATTAATATCAAATTTAAAGACCCAGAAACTGACGAAGTTCCCACCGGTGGCGGCGGGGCTGATACTCCGACACCGGGAACTGGAACCCCAACACCTGCCCCAAGAACGGCTGCCCCGATGAATATATCCGGAACGATCAACTTCTTAAATCGCAGTGAATTTGACAGGGCAAAAAACGGCGGAATGTCGGTAAAAGTAAAAAATGGTCAAGCTGCTGGGGCAATAATTAACGTTAATGCCCAAATGCAATTCGGCAACTGGGACGAATCAGAAGGGAAAGGATCGGTTTCTTGCAGATTCACTACTACAGAGAATATCCCTGCCGATTGGACAACTATAACTATTTACGGCGAAAGGAACAATGTAGTTGTCATGCGCACCATGTTACAATACCCCCCTGATCCAG
>CAYLVY010000337.1:479-1761 GCA_964387205.1 uncultured Draconibacterium sp. | reverse complement strand
GACACAGGAACCGGAATATAACCGTCAATACATCCGTGTCCCGGAGTCGGAAAAGAGACAACTTCAGGAGGAATCAGAGACAACACCAAATCGTGAAGCGGAAACAATCCGGGAGCATCTTCGCCGGTCGGAAATCGAAATTTCCGGACTTGAAAGTATCCTCCTTTTGCTGATAAAGCAGAAAGAGGCAATGACACACTCCCTTTCATGGCGATTGACCAGTCCGCTGCGACGAATAAAACAGGTAATCCGAAATTTCAGAAACAGAGAAGGACACGTGGTACCGGAATTGCAACATAATGTTTTTTTTAACGAACAATTCTATCTCGATAACAATCCCGATGTGAAGGCGGCGGGCCTCAACCCCTTACTCCATTATTTGGAATTCGGAAAAAAAGAGGGCAGGCAGCCGAAGGCGGAACCGTTAGCATTACCGGAAGTTAATATAACAGTAACTGATGAAA
This sequence comes from uncultured Draconibacterium sp., assembly GCA_964387205.1. GTDB lineage: Bacteria > Bacteroidota > Bacteroidia > Bacteroidales > FEN-979 > CAIVAT01. The sequence continues at coordinate 1,297 of CAYLVY010000337.1, read as the reverse complement.
AGGATCTGATCCGGCAATCCGGACTGTTTGACGAAGAATATTACCTGAACAGCAATCCGGATCTGCAAAATATCGGCATTGACCCGATCGGACACTATTGTGAGCATGGCTGGAAAGAGGGCAGGTACCCCACGGCAACATTCGACAGATTGTTTTACCAAAATGAACATCCGGATGTCAAAACCAGCGGAATGAATCCTTTGCTCCACTACATCCGATATGGAGCAGCCCGGGGATGGAAAACCAATATAATCCCGGAACTCTCAGGGGGAAGCCGGCCTCCGGTTACGGTTTTGTTCCTCAGCGTAGAATGGAGGACACCCGGGCGCTATTATCGGGTAATAAACTACATGGATGGCTTTCGTACCTTGGGAATAGAAGCAAACTGGACAATTCCGGAGATCCTTAGAGATCAGATATCGCTCCTCGATCATGTTAAAATACTTATCATCTGGCGTACAAGGATCAATCCCCTCATCAACGACATCATTCACCAGGCAAAGGGAAAGGGGATTGTGGTGGTATTCGATATGGATGATCTGCTGTTTGATCCATCCCTGGCTGAACCGGAGATCATTGATTCCATTCGCAGCCTTCACCAAAGTAAAAAAACGATGCACGAGTATTGCCAGGGGATGCAGGCTACAGCATTGCTGGCTGACTGCTGTACCGGTTCAACCTTTGAAATTGCAGAGGAATTTGAACGGTTAGGGAAACCCGGAATCATCATGCCCAATGGTTACAGCCGCGAAACCTTTGAAAAATCGTCACGTTTGATCGAAAGCATCAACCTTCATCCGGGATTGATCAGGATCGGA
>CAYLVY010000337.1:0-469 GCA_964387205.1 uncultured Draconibacterium sp. | reverse complement strand
TGCCAGTGGCACTTTAACACATCAGCATGATTTTGCAGTGGCCCTTCCTGCCATTGCTCAGATTCTGGGTGAATTTCCCCATACGGTGCTGACCGTCTTCGCCGAAGCCCTGCGCATGGAGGAATTCCCTGAATTATCCCCCTTTCATGAGAGAATTGAAGCACGCAGTTTGGTCCCGTTTCAGAATATGCAGGAGGAACTCAGCCGTTTTCACATCAATATTGCACCGCTGGAGGATAATCCCTTCTGTCGGGCTAAAAGTGAACTGAAATTCTTCGAAGCAGCACTGTTAAAAATTCCCACCATCGCCTCCCCCACTCCTCCGTTTCAACGGGTCATCACCCATGGATATACCGGGTTTCTGGCCAGGAATGCTGAAGATTGGTACCAATGCCTGCGATTGCTGGTCACCGATAAGGAACTCAGGGAACAAACGGGGCAAAATGCATATACATTATTAAGATGGCGG
>CAYLVY010000336.1:0-1764 GCA_964387205.1 uncultured Draconibacterium sp. | reverse complement strand
GCATTGCTGCAACCTCCATCGGTGATCGTCCACCTGAAAACATACTCATACCCTGCCACGGCTCCGGAATAAACAGCATCCGGATCAGACGAAGATGGGAGAAAAACCCCTCCGTCGGGGCCCAGTACTTTGGTCCAGGTTCCGGTTCCGATCATCGGGGTGTTGCCGTCAAGCTGAAAATCGGCAGCGTTGCACAACGACTGGTCCGGGCCGGCATCGGAAGGGGTGGGCTGTCCGGATATGGTTACATGCACTGTATCTACTGATCCCGGGCAGACTCCGCCGTCCACTGTAAAATAAAAGGTATAAGTGCCTTTTATCAGACCCGAAACATTAGCCGAGTTGGGTGATGTTGAATCAATAACCGCTACCGAAGGGGTTGTTCCATATTGTTCCCATGTCCCAAGACTTCCGGCAGAGGCTGTAAGTTGTGCCTGGGTGACATCGCACAATTCCTGGTCAGAACCTGCATTGGCTGATTGTCCGACCCAAATATCCACCGTATCCTTGCTGACAGGACAAAATGGCCCACCGATCACTGACCAACGGAACCTGTAGAGACCCGAGATAAGGTTTGTTACCGTAGTATTGGGATTAAACCAGTTCGTTAAATTCGGAGCGTTCGGCGCGCTTACTATAGACCATTGACCACTTCCGGAAGTGGGGGTGGTGGCCTGAAGGTTATAGACAAGTGGCGGGGGTTGCGGACCGCAAATGGTATCATCCGCCCCGGCGTATGCAGCAGATGGGGGTATGGAAGCCCGCAGGGTTATCAGATCGGAAGAACTGCCGCAGGCTCCGTTGGAAATGGTCCAGCGGAACTCATACGTTCCTTCTGCCAGGTTAGATAATGTGACATCCGGCAATGCGGGATCATCGAATGTAACACCGAGGGGTCCCGAAATCTGCTCCCATAAGCCTGTTTCCATAGCTCCCGGGGTGTTGCCATTCAACTGGTAGGAAGTTCCGCAAACATCTGCATCGGCTCCTGCATCGGCGATGGTGAGTGCGGGTGCAATGGTAATCTCCACCGTATCACGGGTTACACCGCAAAAGGTGTAATAGTTGACCCACTCGAACAGGTAGGTACCGTCCACAAGATTCCCGGCCAGGGTAAGGTATGCAGAAGAATCGACAATTGTGGCCTGGGTCGGGCCACTCACCTGCGCCCAATATCCGGCATAGGGCAACGGATCATTGCCCTCCAGGACTACACTGGTTGTTCCGGTGGAAAGGCACTGGTCAGGTCCGGCGATAGCCTGATTTGGCGAAATGTCGTTGCTGACGGTCACCTGCATCGTGTCGGAGGTCATACCACAGCGATTCACATGTCTCCACACAAAAGTATAGACATTGTTGGAGTCAAGGCCGGCAATCACTGGCCGGGCTGCACTGCTGTCAGGTATGAACTGAGGCCCGGCAGGTTGCACAGTCCAGTAACCCCACTCATTCTGTAAGGGAATATTTCCCTGAAGCAGGAGCGGGAAATCATGACATACCGTTGTATCAGGCCCGGCATCGGCCTGCGAAGGTATCGTATCAGCCAGTATAATCCGCATATCATCACTGACCGGCGGACAAGCCGGGCCACCTGAAACGGTCCAGCGTAACCGGTACATTCCGGGAACCAGATTGGTTACTGTGGCATGAGGATCATGTATATCCGAAAAAACAGGAACGGTAGGACAACAGGGCCCGGATGACCAGGTCCCAAGGGGATCCGGGGTACTTCCACTCAGGTTGGCCGTATCAGAATCGCAGGGC
>CAYLVY010000335.1:0-1781 GCA_964387205.1 uncultured Draconibacterium sp. | reverse complement strand
CCTCCAGGGAATGCCTTCCGAAACAGACATCTGGATGCTCGATCCCGGTAGCCTGCTTCACATTGACCGGAAACAAAACCCGCAAGGTGGGATTTATCCCGGAACAGATAGTCGGACTATACGAATTGGTTCGTCCGGTTATATCAAAGAGGAGATAAAAAAATTCAATGCCGGGCATCTGATCGGGTTGAACTGTCTGCCTAACCCCATTGAAACCATCGGGAAGTTGCTCTTTTCGATATCTGCCAGGGGGCTGATCTCCATTTCACTGTATGACCTGACTGGCAGGCTTGTAATTCAGCTTCCGGAGGTAGTGCTGGAGGAGGGATTCCACCAGATCCCTGTCGACGCTTCCATGTTGGGTAAGGGCGTATATATCTGCCGCCTTATCTATACACCCGACAACCGGCAAACCCAACCTGCGAGGGTTCTCCGGATCATAGTGGACCATTAATTAGCTGAAGCTGACTTCCTAGCGCTGAACAAGCCCGTACTTTTCAATTTTTGCATTGAGGGTCGGGCGGGTAATTTCCAGTATCCGCGAGGCTTCCACTTTATTCCATTTCGTTTCGTGGAGTATCCGTTCGATGTGGTACTTTTCCACCTCCGCCAAGGAGCGAAGCTGTTTCATCAGTGGCTCCACGACCGCGGCCGGAGCATGCTGCCTGCTGTTAAAAGAGATGTTCTCTTTCTCCAATACGTCGCTTTTTGACATCACAATAGCTTGTAATATAGTATTTTCGAGTTCTCTGACGTTCCCCGGCCAATCATGGGTATTGAGCATATCCAACACCCCTTCTCCAATCTTGACAACATTTTTATTGAACCTTTTGTTCAGTTTATGAAGAAAATGGATAACCAGGTCCCTGATATCATCCTTGCGGTCGCGCAAAGGCGGCAGATCGATAGTGAAAACTTTCAGGCGGTAATAAAGTTCTTCACGGAATTTTTCTTCTTTGATCAACTCCTCCAGGTTTTGGCTCGTAGCGGCAATGATCCTGGCGTTCATCGGGATGGTTCCGTCACCGCCAACTTTTTCAAATTCAAGCTCCTGGATCACCCTCAGCAACTTCATTTGCGTATTCAGCGATATCTCTGAGATCTCATCCAGGAAGATGGTTCCGTCTCCGGCCAGTTCAAATTTCCCCTTTTTATCCCTCACTGATCCGCTGAACGCACCCTTGACATGCCCGAATAATTCACTCTCCAGCATGGTTTCGGAGAGGGTACTGCAATTCACTATGACAAACGGACTGTTCCGGGTGATACCGGCAAAGTGGATCAGTTTCGCGATCAGCTCCTTTCCGGTACCTGTTTCTCCCTGGATCAACACGTTGACCTTATTCAGAGAGATACGGCCGATGTTCTTGAAAATATCCTTCATCGCCGGAGTTTTTCCGACCAGGATGCTGTCCTGCAACATCGATTCACTTCCAGAAGTGTTGTAAATCACTTCATTCAGGCTGCTGCTCAACCTGACTGAATTCAATGCATTGTGCACCGGGATCTTCAACTGGATCGGATTAAAGGGCTTTTCAATATAGTCGAAGGCCCCTACCTGAATCGACTTGATGGTTAGTGCCACATCCCCAAAGGCGGTTAGCACGATTACCGGAAGGTGCGGATTGATCTTCTGAATCTCAGCCAGCACTTCCAGACCATTCATCCCGGGCATTCTGAAATCGGTCAGTACCAGATCAGGATCCTGGTCTTTGACCATCCGCAATCCGCTATTTCCGTCCTCCGCTTCAATGATCTGATATCCCTCCTTGCCAAGTACC
>CAYLVY010000334.1:0-1787 GCA_964387205.1 uncultured Draconibacterium sp. | reverse complement strand
AGACTTTTTATGAAGATGCGAAACGACAGATCATCCGCCAGAGCGAGGATTTGAGTTCCAGCAACCGGCTTGCGATTTTCTTCAACACCATCGGGATGCTCTATGCCCAGGGGCAGATCATCAGCGGCCGGGAATTCGACATCTCGCAGGAACAGAGCGTGACGATCATCAAATCCAAGACTGAAAGAGAACTGCTCCCCATGGATGGCGGCTCAGCCCCGGTGCTTTACCTGATCGTGAACGATGTCATCCAGATTTATCAGAAACTTCACCAATCGGAGAGCTTAAAGATCAATGCCCTGAGAATGTACCTGAAGGATCACCCGGCCTACATCGGGCAGGTGAACAGCCACCGGTTCATATACCAGGTCGAATCCTGGGAGACCGACCCGGCATCCGGATACAATCAGCGGGTCATTAAAAAGGCCGAGCGGGTCACCAGCTGCATAGCCTTAAAGTATAAACTCATTGAAGCCATGGGAATCGACTTGCAACGGTTCAAGCCAGCGGAACAAACCTCCCTGGAATTGGGAGACACTGCTAATTTGTCACATCAACCAGGAGAACAAAATGAGCTGCCTTTCTGATAATTCACATGGAAAAGTCTGGCGGCAAAACTACGCCCTACGTCCCTACAGCCCTACAAATAAATCAATAAAATAGTAAAATATCATGTATCAGTATGTTATCAGTGGATGTGTTTGTAGGGCGGGTAGGAAATCCGTAGGGAATCGTAGGGCGGAAAAAAACCGGGATGACGGTGTAGGTAGGGCTGAAAATTCAGCCCTACACGCCCTGCCGGTTCCCTTCAAAAATACGAAGCTTAATAATAAGGCAGTTAAAATCAAATATGGCCCTTTGTAGGGCTGTATGGCTGTAGGGACGAAAAATGACCCCTACCCCCAAGCAAGAAAAAAATGTTGAAAACGGACCGTAATGGATGGGGGTACTATGACAAATTGCCAGAAGGTTTCCGGCTGGCTACCATGGATGATTTTCACATCCGGGGCAAGAAGAAAGTGGGGATGCAGTACCTGATCCAGCGCGCCGACCAACAACACTTCGAGGTTCATTACATCAGGGATTTTACCAGGAGCATCAATCTGAAACCATTCCTGGATCACCAGATGGTCTTCGTCAAAGGCTGATGGCCTTTATTATACCAAGCAATGAAAATACATTTGCCCATGATTGAAAAAGAACGCCCCACCATCACTATCAAACTGAAACCTTACCTTCAGGAATACCTGATCTGCTCCTTGAGTACAAACACAGCATCGAAGGGTAACATCATCGGAAAACTGCTTAAACCGCTGCTGGAGATCCGCCCGCCTGAAGTCGTTCCTGAATTCCCGACGGGCCCGGAATATATCACCTTTGTGCTGCCCTATTACAACGACTTCTGGGTCAAGTCAAACCTGTGGGTCAACGAACGGAACCAAGCCATCTTTGAAAGCTACCTGGAGTGGCACTTCAAAGACCTTTTCTTTCATTATATGAACGACAAGGTCCGGTTTTATAAATCCTTCAAGAAGTGTATCCTTCAATTTTGCTATGATCACAACATCAATTTTTCAAACCTGAACTACGAAATGCTGAAAAAGGACTACTACCGGAAGCGAAACCGTAAAAAGTCAGAAAAAAGTTGCTCACTTTTTGTCCCTGAGATGTCCCCGGATTGTCACTGCGTTTTTCTGAACAAGAACTGAAATGGGAAATATACCACGGCATACCGGCATCAACATCGGCGGACTGAATTCCATCAGCTGGATCTTCAGGGAGGATGT
>CAYLVY010000333.1:301-1800 GCA_964387205.1 uncultured Draconibacterium sp. | reverse complement strand
TCATATCGGTACCCGACGACAGAGCCATCAGAGCAAAAAAGAGTTATTCACCGCGAAAATCAAACCAGAGTTTTATGGGGTATCCATCGTCTCCAATATGTCCCTTATACAAACCTTTCTGGCTTTTGGGTCCCATACTTTCAGCTTGCCTGAACTTATTCCCGATAGGCGGAATCTCGTACAGGAAGGAGATGTCTCCGGCTGGAAAGGGCGGATAAGTACCTCCGGCAACATGTTGGGGTTGTGCGGGCGTGAACAACCTTAAATACAGGTTTGGCGTCTCTGAAATTATCGTGAAAGGCGATTCATCCGTCTCGAAGGTTACCCGGTAGAGCTTTCCATGATACCCTTTAAATTCAGGATAAATCATTTCTTGAAAACTTTCCCCGGTGATGGTATTGTTGTATGCCTTTTCCCAGACGCCGAAATTGCTTCCTTTCAGGCGGTTTTTCCACACACGGTAAGGCCCGCTGCCTGTCCAATTCACTGCTTTGCATTTTGTCTCAGGGTAATTGAAGCTGATTCCCACGTAATCGATTTCCTTTATTAAGCCCTGTAACGGACTAGTCTCCAGCAACAACAAACCGTTTTTTTGAAGCCTCCAGGTCACCTTCTCCGGATAAGCGGATCGGTTTATTTCAAAAATAAGGTTTCCTTCCTTATCTTTTTCCCATTTCGATCCGGTCACCTCCGATTCAATGCCTACTGGTACCGGTCCTCCGTTCAGGGAGATATTTCCGCGCTTATTTTTTACAGAAAGAAGAAGGCCACTATGGCGATGAAAGATAATGCTCAGATCCTGAACCGATGCCGACAGAGTGTCCCCGCTTTCTTCGATCTCGATCTCCGCATTTCCTGCAGGTACACTCCGGAGAAATTCGGCAACCTTTTCAGCAGGCTGTACCACCGGCCAGCTCCAGGTGTAAAGTTTCTGCCCGTGATGATCGGTTGCGGTAAATTCGAAAATGTCGGCCGTCTGAAGCGCCTGAGTGGCATTGACCATCACCAAGGCCGTTTCACCGGGCAAAGCATCGGGACTTGCCACCATACCCGAACCCACCGATGTTTTCTTTCCTTCGGTTCCGGTACTGAACGCTTCCCATCCGAAAGTGCACTCTTTTAAATTGGTGTAGATGAATTTGTTTTCAAGGTATAATTTTCCGTTCCACTGCCGGTTTACAGTCACTGGTCTTACTTGTACAGGCGACCAGATTTCACGGATGGTATAAAAGCTTCCTTCTTTTTCACGATGCGGTCCCAAAATACCGTCGGGAGCATTGTTGCCATTACTGTCGTAGGTTTTTCCCGGTTTATCCGTGCGCAAAACCGCCTCATCGGCCAGTACCCACAAAAAGCCACCGGCATGCAGAGGCGATGTCTGGTAGTTTCGCCAGTAATCGTCGAGCCCGGCGCCATGACCGCCGTCATATAAGCCATGAAGAAACTCGGTGGGCATGAATGGTTCGTTGCCAAAAACATACCTTCCCATCCCGTAATCA
>CAYLVY010000333.1:0-291 GCA_964387205.1 uncultured Draconibacterium sp. | reverse complement strand
GAGCCAGGGATAGATCACCGGCCGTTTCTGAATATCAGTTTCATGAAATACTTTCTCGTTGGGAAAAGTCCATCCACCTTCGTTGCCGTGGTCCCACACCACCACACAAGGATGATTTTCATCTTTCAGTACGGTCTCCCTGATCAGTTTAGGCCCTACCATCGTCTCATAGCCATCCTGCCAGCCGGTCACTTCATCCAGAACAAAAAGGCCCAGGGAGTCGCATAGTTCCAGAAACTGCTTATCGGGCACATAATGCGACATCCGCACGGCGTTCATATTCATTTCCTT
>CAYLVY010000332.1:0-1813 GCA_964387205.1 uncultured Draconibacterium sp. | reverse complement strand
GTATTTGCCATGGCACTGTAGGATTCAAAGAATGACTGGGGGAGTTCTCCATTGCCATCTCTTCCTCCTGCCTTCTTTGCTTCCCGGTTCAGATCTTCATACAGCTGATCAGACTGGATCAGATCAACGAGTGCATCAAGATCTATTGTTACAGTGGTGGGCATGTTGGGGTTCCTCCTGGTATTTTTCCGGGTGTGTTTGGGAACGATCGACGGGTAGCGGTCTCTGTTCCTTCATATCCGTTTGTTTCATACTGACATGAGGGTTCTCCTGTCTAGTACTTTTTATGCTATTCGAGGTATAATACTCAAGGAGAATATTATGGCAGATTTACCAATTGCAGCAGTTATCAGGATCGCAAAGGCAAACGGAGCCGAGCGTGTTGGAAGCGATGCAGCAGCACTTCTTGTCAAGAAGGCAGAAGAATACATCGGGAAACTGACAAAAGAAGCGGATAAACTTGCAACTCATGCAGGCCGAAAGACGCTCAAGGCCGAAGATATTGAGATGGCTGCCAAGAACTAAGCCTTTTTCTTCCTGGAAGATTTCTTCTTCTTTGACGCTTCCAATCCCTGTTTTGAAAGATTTCGGTAATAGACACTGTCCGGGTTTGTGGAATCCAGGGCAAGAGATCGGTCAAATGCATCAACCGCATCCTCAAACTTTCCGAGTTCAAAAGAAGCCATCCCTATCCGGTGCCAGGCCTGATAGTAATCAGGATCAATCCTGATCGCTTCTCTCCATGCCATGATTGCCTCTTCCCGTTTTTTAAAGTAAAGTAATTCGCACCCCTTTTTGTAATAGGCCTCCGTACTAAAAGGGTCTAACTGGATCACCTGATTAAACGCATCAAGTGCCTTTTCATGATCATTGAGAGCAGAGAGACCAACCCCCAGCGTGTACCATGCCATCAATTTTTGAGGATCTTTCCGGGTTAGGTTTTCAGCGATCTCTACCGCTTCTTTGATTCTGCCAAATATCAGCAGGACGACGGCCTTATGGATCCATGCATCCAAAAGTTCAGGTTTGATTGAGATAGCCTCCTCAAAGGCTGAAAGTGCCTCTTCATCCCGGTTGAGGTTTCGTAAGGAAATTCCTTTACATACCCAGGTCGCTGCATTCTGAGGATTCATAACGATGGAAACCTCATATGCTGCAAGGGCTTCCTGGTATTTACAGAGAGAGTCCAGGGCCATTCCTTTATTTGCCCAGGCTTCTGCATTCTGCGGATTCAATCGGATAGCCTGATCAGCAGCTTCAATTGCCTGCTCAAACTCCCCCATCCGATAGTGCTGAAATCCTTTGTGCGTCCAGTCGATATCTGATAGTGGTTTAGAAAATTTTTTCATCGACAGGTATTCCGTATCATATATTCAGGCTTCCCGGTTCATAACACCATTCATCCAGAATAGATATCAACCGGTTCTATGGGTTGCCCTGATGACTAAGCTTCATGAGATAGAGATCCGGGAACATAAACTTATGATTATATAATTCTCGATTAATGGCGGGATTTGAATTTTTCCCGTTTTTGAATCAGACCCTTCGTGTCAGACATCAGGTTTGAAATATATTAAAAACCGGCCATCATAGATGAATGTATTCTATATTTTTCACCAGATACCTTTATTGATCTGGATAGTTGAAATTTCAGCAGACATACGTCAGACAAAATTTTTTGTTTATAAGGTTCCTCAGATTCATAGAGGATACATATCCGTAAAGTTGAACACATTCACTATTGATTCTTATCTATATGGTCGAAGTACTCAACGATTTGAAGAATCCAAGATACATTCTGGTTGTGGTTGTT
>CAYLVY010000331.1:0-1822 GCA_964387205.1 uncultured Draconibacterium sp. | reverse complement strand
CGGCAATGCAGATGAAATGGTAGGTTTTTCCAATTTCGCCGGTGAAGTATGTGGCGGTGTCCAGCGTGTTGGCGATGAGTGGTACAAAAGCACCGGTATCAGTGGCCACGAAAACGGAATAGCGGCTGATCTCGCCCACACTGTCCATTCCGCTCCAGAAGATCGGGAATGAAGTCTGGTACATCGTGTCGGGCAGGTCGGCCATCACTCCTTCGGGAGCAGTATAGTCGATGATGTTCTCGGTTTCGTTGGTGGTGAAGATGTCGAATACCTCGAACTGGATACTGGCTTTGTTCCGGATCATGGTGCCGGAGGGAAGGTTGGTTTTCGGTTTGGCTGTATAGACCACATATGAAGAACTGTCCGGTAGTAGATTAATATCCAGCAAATCCCATCTCAGGACCCTGGTAACCGGATCGAATGAGCTGCCTTCCGTTGAAACAATATTCAACGTGGTTTCGTCAATATTGGAATCAAGTGTATCTGTGATGAAAACATCCCTGGCCTCGATCGTTCCGATATTCTCAAAGTGAACAACGTAGGGAATAAGCGCATCCGGCTGGATGAACCGTTCCCTCAACACATGCTTTTCATTGGGATCCAACGGCCCATTGCTTGGATTATCATCGCAGGAGCATTCGGGGTTTGAATCCAGTGATTGTAGTTTAATACAATTGTCATATCTTCTTTGACAGTCATAAACTCCCGCCGCCAGGCATGCTGCTATACAAGCACCATAACCAGGACCACCTAATAAATACGCACACCCTAAAGATCCTGCTCCACACCCAAGAGCGTAAGTCATAAGGCATCCCCCATAAGCCAGGTCACATAACCACTCCTCTTCTTGAGTAAGACAAGCACATCCATGCACTATCTCCCCAAGCGGGAAATAGGGAGTCAGATCAACCCGATAAAAGATAACCTGCGACTCGCCCGGCTCAAGGATCACACTCCACTTGATTGTTGACGGAATGGAATCTGTGGGAACTTCCGTGTAAATATTTGGAATCAAATGCCCTGTAATTGCAGAATGTGAAGCAGTAACATAGGTTAACCAGGGTTCCAGTAATTCGGTAATAAATGCCGTATCGGTCACCGTACCGACATTTTCAACAAAAATAAAGTAATCCACTTCCCTTCCCGGAACGGGAGTTGTCCCCGATTTAAAAATGGAGAATACTCCCGGCGGCAAGGACAGGCCAATGGTTAAGGATAACTCTTTTACAGCAACCGCGGCCAATGCGTCGGTTACACTTACGGTAAAAGTAAACTCACCTGCTTCGGTGGGTGCTCCTGAGAGTGTACCGTCTTCATTCAGCACCAGGCCCTCCGGTAGAGCTCCCTCCGTGACGCTCCACACCATGGGAGGCACGCCAAAAAGGGTATGAATCCCTGCGGTGTATGGATGGTTTATTACCCCCTCGGACAAAGAAGTTGTTACTATCCGGAAATTCTTACATTTCCCGCCATGAATACCCGCATCTGCAATCTCTTGTATTTCCGCAACGCTGAGCGCCTTCCCGTGAATGGTCATCTCATCAAGGTAGCCGTGCATGTACCCCTGGTCGCCACCCTGGACCCAATCCACCCAACCAACGGTAAGCGGGGAGTTGACATCGGGAATGTACAAACCTGTTACCACCTGGTAACCGGCGGGCTGGCCGTCGATGAAGGTGCGAAGTGTATCGCCATCACGGGTTAACGCCAGGTGGTACCACTGATTCAAAGTGGGAGAAAATGGAAACTGGACAAGATTTTGTGAGGTGCTTCCATCGCTCAGTCGGAGAAACAACTGACTGCTTTCCTGGGCGAAAGTCCA
>CAYLVY010000330.1:0-1823 GCA_964387205.1 uncultured Draconibacterium sp. | reverse complement strand
ATATTGAGTATAGCATAGAGGGTCCGGGCCTCCCGAGGGGAGTTGGGTACATAGGAAAGGTCGTCGAAGGTTTTGATGTAGTTGTTTTCCATGTCAGCCGTGTCGGTAGACGCATCCCGATAATAACCCAACTCGGGCAACTGCACGGAAATCGGCAGATAATAGAGCCGGGGGGATTCGGTGGTTCCTGCGTTGTAGCTCAGCATGTAATAATCAAACGCAGAAAAATAAAATTTGGTGAATTTATAGTCGGTAAAGTCAGGATCTTCTATCAAGGCAATGTCTCCCGGGCTCATATCCGCCCATTCTTCAAGGGATACATCGTCAGGCGAACTGTTGTTGACACCGTAAACAGAAAGGCCTTCATCATTGGCATCGATGGGTTCATCCACCCATTCCCCGCGGGCATCGTCGTAATAATGGTAGAACAGCACATAGATTTCCTCTCCGGTGGCCGCGAAGGCAGTCGTTCCCCGGAAAAGGTTTCCCTGATCGTCCTTGGGTGCAATGGGGTACCTTCCCACATCCGGAATGTCTCTCCCATCTGTCCATGAGTAGAAGAAGCCTTCGTAATCCAGATTGATTTCTCCCCCCCAGATGACGCCGGTATTTGTAAGTGGGAAGAGATTGGTTTCGTTGATGCCGTCCCAGCTTTCGATACGGCCGTAGTTATCGATTACACCGGTATCGACATTGACCATGTTCGAATCATGGTTAACGCTGATGGTATTTTCGTTGAAGATAGAGCCGTAATTGGTGAACAAGCCGCTTTGGTCGTCAACAGCACCCTCATCATTCAGCTCCGTATAGAGGAAGATATGGCCGTCTGTGGTCCAGTTTTCACCGTACTCGTTACCGTCATATCCTGCCATGTTTATCGTTCCGTAGTTTTCCAGGGTGCCGCATACATCCAGCGGCATATTCAGGTTCAGTGTGCCCTGGTTGATAAGTGTCCCGGAAAGATTGTTCATCACACCGTAGATATCGTTGTCAAAGCGCATATTAAGGGTGAAAGTGACGCCCGGGTTAATGGTCAGGTTGCCCTGGACGATCAGGTTGCTAGTAAGTGTGGTATCCTCGCTCACCTCTATTTGAGCATAAGGAGCAATGATGACTGGATTGCAGTGTGCACTGTCGGCAAGAGCAGCCTCCCAGGCCGTCTGGTCGGTGACGTAGTAACCCTTCATGTGGTCACCCTCCCCGGCATCCAGAATCGCTCCATTCACGGCGGCTTCCGCAGCCTGAATATAATAACCGTTGTTGGTGGCGGCCCCACCGGCGGTCAATGTCCCGCCGATATACATAAAGCTATCGTTGATCAGGCCGCCAAGGGTTGTAAGGGTACCATCCATATAAAGCTCACCTTGCGGGCCGGAAACCGTCAAATCTCCGGTGACAGTAAGCGAATCGTTTTCAAAAATGTCGATGGGCTTGGTGATCATCAAGTCGCCGTCGTAAATGATAGAAACCCCTGTAACTTCTCCCGTAACCTCATCCTTTTGATCCTGAAACTTGGACAGCCAGATACCGGTGTAGGTTTGGTTTCCCATGGCATAATTCAAGGAATTGGGGCCGCTCACGTCGGCGGTCCATGAAATGTTGCCGCTTATTGCGGTGTTTGAACCGGTGACAGTGACAGAGCTGACCGCATAATCTTCAGGCTTGGGACCTGTGTCGCTGATAATATCAATAAGCGATATGCGCCCGAACCCTCTCTCAGGGTCATCGGTTACCTGAATCGGCCCATTGTTTTCAATGGCTGCCGGGGCAAGGGCGGAAATGACACCGCTTACAGTCAAAGTTGCATTGTTGACTAGGGTTCC
>CAYLVY010000329.1:0-1847 GCA_964387205.1 uncultured Draconibacterium sp. | reverse complement strand
GTCGGGATTGGGACGACGAATCCGGGAGCGAAACTCGATGTTCAGGGAACGCTCCGAATATCCGGTGCAGCATCGTTCAGGACAATTCCAATCGCCACGGTAGGTGATAGCATTCTGGCGCAAAATGGAACTCTAAAATTTCTGCCATACAATACTTTTGCCCCATATTCGCACACTCAGTCTATTTCGACAGTCATCGGCTTACCTGATAGCCTTGCCAACATCTACACGGAGGCACAGGTAAACACGCTGCTCAATGCAAAGCAGAATGTTTCCGATACTTCCACGAAAGATGCTACACGGTACTGGGTGGGGCAACAGGGTTATCTCACCGGGAACCAAACCATCACCTTGTCGGGTGACGTATCCGGGTCAGGAACAACAGCAATCACAGCGACTGTTGCAGATGACAGCCACAATCACATTATCAGCAACGTCGATGCTTTACAGGATTCTTTAAATGACCGCTACCGGCGCAAGGATACCGCAGATGTTCTACTCTCACGTGAGAGGGCCGGACATGACTATTCGGTTATCGGACACAACCATTCAGGGACTTACGATAATTATAGTCATTGGAGCTTTGGAATCGAAGGAAATTCACCGACTCCGATATATAGCACATCGGTAATTAATTTAAGTGGTGGTTATGGAATAACCGTTTATGGGGATGGATCTCAACAAGAACCACATGTAATGATTGATTCGTCAAAGACGGCCACACAGTACGACCTCATCCCCGGCAACACAGCCTATGGATGGGGGAATCATGCTGGACTTTACCCGCTATTGGTAGACAGTAATAAGACATCGGCAGGGAACTACATTACACGAAAATATCTAACTGATAATTACACCACCTTTCCCGGATTCGGTACCAGCCACGCGACGGCTGCCTACGGCGATCATAACCATAGCGGCGTTTATGAGCCTGTAGTAAGTAAATCAACGGGATATTTAACCTGGGATGGATCGGCTTGGAGCTGGAAAAACGAAACCTATTCTTTGTCGGGTCATAACCATGACCATAATGCTTTGACAAATTACATTGAAGCAAAACATTTTTACCAGAAATCGATAGATACCATCAATACATCGCTGAGTGGATTGGTGAAAGCAGTAAATGGGAAGCTTTCTGCAATAACAGATAATTCTTCCAATTGGGATGCGGCTTATGGATGGGGGAATCATGCAAATGCAGGATATATTACTGACGGTAATACAAACTGGAACAATATCTATGGTTTTATTACAGGCGAAAGTGATCCAATATTTTCAATCAGTCCTTCATTCGGAATAACGTCAGGAAATATAAGTACCTGGAACGCCTTAGTAAGCTTTCCCGGATTCGGTACCTCACATTCAAAGGCTGCCTACGGCGATCATAACCATAGCGGTGTTTATTTAACAAGCGAAAGTGATCCAGTCTTCACGTCAAGTGCAGCATCAGGAATAACGTCTGGAAATATTAGTTCATGGAACGGAAAGATGGATTATTTCGACCTATATCTTAACTCATTATCGTATACAAGGTTTTATAATAAATCAAAAATTAATTTCATAAACGGGTGGGGAACTAATATATCATTTGATATTGGAACGTACATTAATTACACATTTTCGGCAGACAGCTCTAAAGTGGCTACTCAGTACGACCTTATTCCAGGGAACACGGCCTACGGTTGGGGGAATCATGCCAGCGAAGGTTATCTTAAATCAGAGGTAGATGGAAGTATCACTAACGAAGGAGATTTGTCATTTGCAGATTCAAGTGGGTTTATTTTAATAAAATCAAATACATCAAAAAACAGAGTAAGATTATATAGTGGAACAAATATGTCGATAGG
>CAYLVY010000328.1:0-1849 GCA_964387205.1 uncultured Draconibacterium sp. | reverse complement strand
GACCGCAAGAAGCAATTTCTCACCTACTATTTTATCGCGGCCCACCCGGGGAGCACCCTGAACCACATGAAGTCCCTCCGTTGGGTCGTCCAGAACGAACTCCACCTCGATCCGGAGCAGGTGCAGATTTTCACGCCCCTGCCATCGACCTGGTCCACGGTCATGTATTACACGGGTGTCGATCCCTTTACCGGCGGCCCGGTGTTCGTGGAGAGAAACAACGCGGAAAAAGAGAAGCAGAAGAAGGCCCTGGGACGCCCCCGCAAGGATTGAAGGCCGCTCCCGTGAGCCGGGTTTTTCCCGGTTTTCCTTTCATGGTATTACACCTTGTGGATTGTAACAAAGGTTTCTATAAAATCACTTACGGTTTTTTCCAGTTGCAGATCTTTATCGAGAATCAGGTATCCGATGATGCCGTCAAGGGCGGCCATGAGGGCAATGGAGGCGCCCCTGACATTGAATTCTTTAAAATCACCAGCTGAAATGCCCTTGTGATACATAGCCTCGAAGAACGCGGTCATCTGGGAGGTGTATCCATCATAGAGGTGCCACAGATTTTGGTTCGCTATCGTTTTTGTCATGGTGATAAAAATGAAGGATAGTTCCCGGGGATGCTGGATCCAGTAGGTGAGATACTGATTGATGTATGAGCCAAGACCATCGGCAGCTTTGGGACTGTCCATGGCGTCAGTCATGAACACCATGATCGGCTCCATGAACAATTCGTTGGCTTTTATAAGTATATCATCTTTGCTGGAAAAATGATAGTACAGGCCGCCCTTGGTCAGATTGGCCCTGGCAGCAATTGAATCCATTGAAGTGGATTCATAACCTTTCTCGACAAATTCATGGATGGCCGCGTCAAGGATGTCTTTTATTCTTTTATTTTTTGATTCTTTTTTTGTCATGAACCTTACCTGTAATAAAAATACCGTCGGTAGGTATTTAAATCAAGTTAATTGAAGGGGTCAAAGCAAAATTTTTCAGGGTCAGAGTAATGCTTTCACTAATAAATATTTAATATATAATAAATTATAAATGTTTATATTTACTATTGTGGTGTCGACGTAATGTATAAAAACGATATTCAGCCTCACATTAGTGAAAAACATTTGAAATCTACCGTACCTTCTTTAAGCATTGTCGCCGATAGTTATCGGTTATGATACAAATCAACAATCTCTCCAAATCCTTCGGCAGGCAGTTGCTGTTCGATAACGTAAGCTTCAGCGTAAACCCGAAGGAGCGCATAGGCCTGGTGGGCCGCAACGGCCATGGCAAAACCACGCTGTTCCGGATAGTTATCGGTGAGGAACAGGCTGATTCAGGTGACATGGCCATCCCCAGGGGATACCGCATCGGCTATGTGACCCAGCACCTGCTTTTTGCCGAGCCCACCGTGTTGGCCGAGGCGTGCCGCGGACTCCCGGAACACCTCCATGGTGAAACCTGGATGGCGGAGAAGATCCTCTCTGGATTGGGCTTCACTAAAGAGGATATGCAGCGGCCGACATCCGAGTTTTCCGGCGGCTACCAGGTGCGGCTGGGACTGGCCCGGGTACTGGTTTCGGAACCGGACCTGCTCCTCCTTGACGAGCCGACCAACTACCTCGACATCGTATCGATCCGGTGGCTCGAAAAATTTCTTCGCCAGTGGAAGAGCGAGCTCATGGTTATCACCCATGACCGCTCCTTCATGGACAGCGTCACGACCCATACCGTGGGAATCCACCGGAAAAGGGTCCGCAAGATCGAGGGGGGCACTGACAAGTACTACGAGCAGATATTAAAAGAAGACGAAATTTACGAGAAGACCCGCATCAATGATGAAAAGAAGCGTAAGGAAGCG
>CAYLVY010000327.1:612-1850 GCA_964387205.1 uncultured Draconibacterium sp. | reverse complement strand
TAAGAAAAAGGGGCCGCTTGTTTTTATCAAACTCAGGTTTGCCGATATTGACCGCTGGGGGGAAATTTTGTCTGGGATTTTCGAAAAAAAGATCACCCTGACGAGTTCCAACCTCAGCCAGGAAAAGTCCTATTCCGGTTTATATACCAGGTTTAAGGATTATTACCGTGTTCCGGCAAAAGCATTTGCGGAGATGACCAACTCCCGGGAGTTCAGGATTTATACTACTGAAGAAGAAAAAACAGCATACATGGCCAAATGGAAGGCGCGGCTGAAGGATTGAACCGGCGGGTTATCTCTTTCTGATCAGCAAAGGATCATATAACTTCAGGAATTCTTCGTCGCTCATATCAGGCCAAAGTTTCCGCAGGTTACCGGTTACACTGCGGACCATCAGTTCCCTGACGGATAACGGAATGTCAAAATTTTCCACGATATAGCGATGCATGCCGAAATAATCAGGCATAGTTCTGACCGCTTCGGTTTTGTGGCTCCCCACAACAGAAGTGCTGCGGATACGGTGGTAGTTCAGGTGTTTATGGAAATAGGAAAGTTTTCCGTGTTTCAGTATGGAAAGGTAGATGCGCCAGTCACCTGCTGTTTTGAACTGGTCAGTAGCGGTAAAATCGACATGGTCGAAGGCGTTCTGCCTGAACAGCACCGCGCTGACATTCGGGATGGTGTTGCGAACTGACAGGGCGTGGATGATCTCTTCTGTTCCGTCGGCTGCGTAATCGGAGAGCCACCGTTCCCTGGGGTACCCTAGCCCATCGTAGTGCCCTGTCCTTAAATAGTGTTGCCTGCTGATTACCCCTTCGTCGTCGGTACAATGGCTTCCGCAGTAGGCCATCACGGTGTTCTCATCATTGAATGCGGGAATGAGCGTGCCAAGGAATTCCGGATCGGCGCTGTCGTCTCCTTCGGCGATCCAGACCAATCGACCCCTGGCCATTTCAATGCCTTTTTGCCATTGTCTGAATGGCGATCCGCTATTGGTTTCATTACGGATCATCCTGACCGCGGGATGGGAAAGGTAACCGGCAGCAATGGCGGCGCTGTCATCGGTGGAGGCATCATCGAGGATAATGATCTCTGTATCGCGGAATTGCTGATTCAGGACAGAGTCGAGGCGTTCCCGCAGGAAAGGCGAATGGTTGTAAACCGGCACGATGACACTGACTACCGGAGGGGTTTGCATGGCATCCCTGCAGATCTTAAGAATATGGGGAACGGCAATA
>CAYLVY010000327.1:0-602 GCA_964387205.1 uncultured Draconibacterium sp. | reverse complement strand
CCTTTTTCCTGGCGTGTTTCAACATCTGAGATCAGCCTGCCAATGGCTTCCGCAGCTTTCCTGGTATCGAGATAAGGGACTACCTCTCCGGCATCATGTTCCACGAATCCAGGCATGCCGCCCGCATCTGCAAAACAGACAACCGGCAACCCACACTCGGCGGCTTCCAGGCAAACCAGCGGGAAGGGGTCTTCGCGGGAAGGGAGAAAATAGATGTCGCCGGCTTTGAAATACTCTTTCGGACGCTCTTTCTCCCCCGGGAAATTTACCATATTGTCCAGTGATAATTCCCTGACCAGTTCTTCCTGTTTTTCCCAGGCGCCCCATTCTGTGGCGTCATTATTCCAATGGTTGGCCCCGATCCAGCAGAAAAGGAAGTTGTCAAAACCCATGCTTTTCAGAATACCCGCAGTCTGAATGAAGAGATCTGTCCCTTTTCGCCAATAAATGGTACCGCAACTCCATACGATCACTTTATCGGAGGGCAAACCCATTTTCCTGCGTTGAAATTCTTTGTCCGGCAATGGAAGGACACCAGGGCGGATGAACTCTTCTACCCTTTGCATCTTATCAGCAGCCACACCATGCAGGGAGATCAGGTT
>CAYLVY010000326.1:0-1864 GCA_964387205.1 uncultured Draconibacterium sp. | reverse complement strand
TATTTCGCGGATCACGACCCGCAAATAATCTTTGATTTTTTACAACCTGTAATCATTGATGAGATTCAGATCGATATCCGATACCTTAACAGGGAAACGGAAGTGGTGGAAGAGATTGAAAGGAGCGTCAACCGGAAATCTGACCAGATCAAAGTCCTTCAGCACAAGATAGCGTCCCTGCAAAGTCAAATCCATCAAAAGGACAGGGAACCCGAAATCCGTTATCAGGTTGTCTTTCAAAAAAAATATACTGGTTTAACAACCAAACTGCTGAACAGGCGAAACCTTACCCTGATAAACAATAGCGGGCTGTTTGATGCTGATTACTATTTGCGGGCTAACCGGGATGTCAGCGAATCGGGAATGGACCCGGTAAAACATTATTTAATGCATGGAGGAGGTGAAGGGAGGAATCCATCCGAAAACTTTGATGCGCACTGGTATCTGAAAACCTATCCCGACGTGGCCGCTTCCGGAATAAATCCGTTGCTGCACTACCTGTTGCACGGCAAAAAAGAGGGACGATTGCCCAAAAACAAGGAATTCCGGCCTGTTTCCGTCCACTCCCAAAAAAAAGAGCTGGTCTCCATTATCATGCCGGCCTTCAATGCATCCGGCACCATTGAATTCTCCATCCGGTCGCTTCAAAACCAGACATACCGTGAATTTGAACTGATTGTTGTCGATGACGGCAGCGAAGATGATACCGCAGCCATTGCAGAAAGAGCCGCCAGTACCGATAACCGGATAACCGTTCTTAATCTACCGGAAAACCGCGGCGCTTACGAGGCCAGAAATCATGGCATACGGCGAGCCAGGGGCAGGTTTATAACCTTTCACGACGCCGACGATATCGCCTTACCGGAAAGAATAGAATTCCAGGTTATGGGACTTATGGAAGGAACCATTCAGTTTTCAATCCCCGGTTTCGTCCGTACAAGGTTCAGCATCGCTGATTTGAGCATGAGCGAGGATCATGAAGTGATGGATATGCTTCAACGGGTTATGCGCAGGCCGGGCTCTGATTCAGCTGGTTATTATACGCTCCGGCCGTGCCTTAGCATGACCATGTTCAGGCGCGAAATATTTGAACAGCATGGCCTTTACTGGGCAACCAGATTTGCCGGAGATGCGGAGTTCATCGAAAGAATCATGAGGCATGAATCCGGGGTAACTTTCAACGATCAGAATAATGAGTTGAGAACCTTTATCATGCAGGAAAAACATTCCGAAGGTCTGTACAATTTTATCAGCAAACCCCTGATTGTCTGCCCGGAAAAAAGTCCTGGCAACCTCACGGTAAAATTTCCGATGGGAGGTCATGTTCGTGATTCGTTTAAACGAATCTGGAAAAACAGGCTGAACGGTATCGGGGAATATGAATACCCACAACTCTGAAAGACCCGTGAAGCAGAAAACAGTCCTCCGTTCCGATGTATGGTGAACCTCTCAGTGCGTAAACTGTGAAAAGCGGGGATGATATCCGGGAATAACGCCCAAACAGATTATCAAGTTGACAAGAAAAATCCGTGCATTGATACAACGCCGTCAGGAGCGCCGGACGATTCTCGCGAGTGGGTATTTTGATCCGGGTTATTATCTCGATCATTATCCGGATGTACAAGCGGCCGGAATGAAGCCCATTGAACATTTCCTGAGACACGGCGCTCAGGAGGGTCGCAATCCGTCGGAAAAATTCGACAGCAGTTTTTATCTCAACACCTATCCTGATGTACGATCTGCCGGTGTGAACCCACTGGTCCACTATCTCCAGCACGGTATCCGGGAGAACCGGGCACCGCTGCCGGTTGCGGCTATCACCGCTTCTCCTCAGGCAAACGAAACGGAACCCGCTCCCGAAATC
>CAYLVY010000325.1:258-1886 GCA_964387205.1 uncultured Draconibacterium sp. | reverse complement strand
GATCGCGCAAAGTCGGGGCAGGGGCTAAAAATCCTGTTTCGTTGTCGGAAACTACTTCTGCATGGGCACCGACATTAGTCACTACCGGAACACGGCCGCACATCATGGCTGCCACCAAGACCAATGGCAATCCCTCCATGAAGGAGGTCATCAGCAACGCCTGATTTAGCTTCCATATCTGGTCAAAATCCTGAACATGATCGTGAAAACGGATGTTTTCAAGTCTATAATCATGCACCAATGACCGGAATAAATGCTCGTCGGGCCCTTTCCCATAGATGTTCAGGGTGATGCGGCGCCCTTTCCATTTGGGTTGGTTCATCAGTTCAATGGCCAGCCGCTGCCCTTTATGAAGGTCCAGCAGGGTCCCGACCATCGCGATCTGATATCCATGTTGATCAGCCGGAAAGGGGATGGATGGAAATCTTTCAAAGTCTGTCGGGTTAAAAAAAACTCCGGCA
The DNA here is from genome assembly GCA_964387205.1 of uncultured Draconibacterium sp. Classification (GTDB taxonomy): domain Bacteria; phylum Bacteroidota; class Bacteroidia; order Bacteroidales; family FEN-979; genus CAIVAT01. The sequence goes on along the minus strand of CAYLVY010000325.1, from coordinate 1,425 downwards.
CCCGGGATCAGGGTTTCGAGGCGTTGTTCCATCACCCGGAGGTTGTTACGGCCGGTAAAGAAAACTTTATGCGCCGAAAGATATCCCCTGCGTAAGGCAGGGATGAGCCGGCTGTTCAGAGGCCAATTCTTTATCTCCTTGGTGAGATGGTTGACAATCATATAAGGGATTGCCGATACGCGACAAAATTCAAACCATTCCACCCCCTCATCCTGGTCACCGGTAGAGATCACCACAACATCCGGATGGAGGTGATATACAACGGTATAAGGTTCCTCGTTTTTGAAAATTACGCCGATCCCCAGGGTGACCAGCTTCTTTAAAAATTCTGGTTCAGGCACCCATTGCTTGATAACAATGCTGACTTCGTCACCCGACTCCCTGCAACGGATGGCGCTTTGTATCCATAACTTTTCACTATCGCCCTCCGGGGAACCATCGTTGGTCGTGATAAAAACCCATCGAAAGGGTTTTTCCTCATCAGAGGCAGAATCCTTGCTGAAGGTATCCGGAATACCCCCCGAAACGACGGGGGATTCCATGACACGCGTTAGGTAACTGATGATCAGGTCTTCTTCAGGACTGATTACCGGCGCATTGAAATGCTTCAACTCTTCATACAGGGGAGAACAGAGGGGGATATTTCCACAGATCAGATCCACCTTACCGATCCGGTTTAACAGGGCAGTCCGGCGAACAAAATGGTCAGGAAAAGCCTCCTGGTAGTCAGCCAAACAAACTGTCCGGGCAAAGCGCCGGCATTCAGCCTGGAGATTGTTGTTGCGTTCGGGGAGTAATAGAACCAGTATCAAATCATCATGTTCCCTGATCCAATTAATCAGATAAGGAGGAACCCGCTGATCGCCGGTTTGCGTATCATCCCGGGCGACAAACAGGATGGTTTTTGCCCGATCTTTCATTGTTTCTCCTAAAGATTTCCGGGAAAAAGGAGGATATCCGTCAAACCCTGAAGAGCCTGGCATTTTAATGATGGGTTGCGCATGGCGGTGCATTTTTTCAGCCATTGTCTCCAATGCTTCACCCAAAGTAATGGAATCGGCATCAAAGCCACCATATTTTATGGCGTGAGCACTTCGCAGGATCACAACGGGTGACCTCCCGGATACTGTGCTGCCCAGCCCGGCTGCGGCGTTACTTGCCTCCATC
>CAYLVY010000325.1:0-248 GCA_964387205.1 uncultured Draconibacterium sp. | reverse complement strand
TATTTTTCAAGTGTTTCGGGAAAGAATTGAATTCCGGTACCGGTTACCATAAAGTAACTGGTGTAAAGTTCTGCCAATCCTGTGTTCAGCAGAGATGACAAGGTTTCATCCGGATTTTTTTCAATCACAGCAATCCGGGTGAAACGCTCCCGGTTTGAAATCTGCCAGCCGGCCAGTATATCGGGTATCGTCTCATCCACAGTATCAGTTACGATCATGATCTCAATCTCGGCAAGGGTTTGGCGGGA
>CAYLVY010000324.1:0-1887 GCA_964387205.1 uncultured Draconibacterium sp. | reverse complement strand
GGGGTTTACCCTCTCTCCTGAAAAATTAGTCGATCAGTAGTGATTAAAAAACGAAAATATGAGAACCATTGGAATGCTAATTTCCGTCATAATGTTCACAGGACTTGCCGGCACAGGAATACAGGCACAATCCATGTATGTCAGAGAGAAAACCGGCAACGTCACAACCTATTCCGTTGATAATCTCCGGAAACTGACCTTCATCCCGGGGAAGTTAAGTGTTTCGAAATCTGTCGGTAATACCGATGAATACTTGCTGGAGGAACTACGGTTTCTGACTTTCTCGGATGTCATTATCGGTACTGACCACCCTGACAGGGATGATCTGCAATCGGGTTTCAGGATATTCCCCAATCCGGTAAAATCTTTTCTTACCATTGCTTCGCCACCGCATACGACACTGAATGGCCGCCTTGAAGTGGTTAACTTCAGCGGGAATGTGCTAAAATCGCTGGAGGTAAGCCATGCCGATGAGTTTATAATAGATCTGCGCGACCTGGCCGATGGGATTTACACCTGTCGGTTTCGCAATGTCATGGGATGGTATGTTGGAAAATTTATCAAGCAGCATTGAAAGTGTGCTGCCGTCGCCATTGAAAATTAGATACTGAATTTTGGAGCCCATATTATTGGGCCTGATTTTCAGGATGTAAAAAAATGAAGCTGCACAGAAGAGAAATAAAAAGCAAAATTGGAAATATGAAAATCCTATTGATTATTGTCACCTCGGCAATTTGCATTTTTCCGCCGTTTTCGGTTAGAGGGCAACACGACACCTTATATATTCTAAGATCTGGCATGGTAATTGGCCAATATAGACTATCGGAAGTCGATAGTATTATCTTTTACCAGCCCGGTACAGGCCCAGCATTTCAGTGTGGTGATACCTTGGTAATCAACCATACAGCCGGGCTTATCGCCCCTGTGGACAAAACTGCCATATATGCTTCGGTTTCCGGTATCCCGGGGGAGACAGGTAAATGCTGGATTACCAGTAACCTTGGGTCCGATCGCCAGGCTACGGCTAAAAATGATGCCGCTGAGGCCTCTGCAGGCTGGTATTGGCAGTTTAACCGCAAGCAGGGGTATAAGCATGACGGCACTAACCGGACACCCAATACTATATGGATTACGAGTATCGTCGAAAACTCCGACTGGCTCACCCCCAACGACCCCTGCAACCTTGAACTTGGAACTGCGTGGCGTTTACCCACCTATACCGAGTGGAACAATGTGGCTAACACCGGCGGTTGGACCAACTGGAACGGCCCCTGGAACTCAGGCCTGAAACTCCATGCCGCAGGCTACCTAAACTCCACCGTTGGTTTGCTGGGCGCCCGGGGTGGGCTCGGCTACTACTGGAGCAGTAGGCGGTACACCTCATCCTACGGATGGTACCTGTACTTCAACAATGGCTTCTGCAGCATGTACACCTACCTCAATAAGGCTACCGGCTTTAGTGTCCGTTGTATCAGAGAATAAGTGAAGAACCCCCGGTTGCCGGCCAACGGCTGATTTTCAGGGAGGCTCATTTAAAGTCAAGGTACGGAGACCTTCCCATCTGCATGATTTCCCTTCATCCGTGGCCTGGTAAAGATCCCATACAGCACCGGCACGATGATCAGTGTGAGAAAGGTGGAAGTAAATAACCCGCCCATGATGGTCCAGCCCAGTGGAGTCCAGATCGAGCTGCCACCCATGGTTAAAGGAAGCAATCCACCAATGGTAGTCAGACTGGTCAGGATAATCGGGGTGAAACGAGTCTCCCCGGAGGTCATTACAGCCTCGCGTACCGACAACCCCTGGTCGATCAGTTTGTTAGCATAATCAACCAGGATAATGGAATTGTTCACCACGATCCCTACCAGGCTGATCAGACCGACAAAT
>CAYLVY010000323.1:0-1901 GCA_964387205.1 uncultured Draconibacterium sp. | reverse complement strand
AAGGCGAAACCTATGAACGAATAGAGGACATCTGGCCTGACTATCCCACCAAGGAAGATTTCTTCTTTCATGAAGATGAATATTGAACGTCATCCATCACCAAATCTGTCAGTCGGAAAAAAGAGAAATTTACACTGCCATAACACCTGTGATCACAAAGCCCAGGATGCTCCCTGAAATTATTCCGGGATCCATGCTCCAGCACCATTAATCCCTCGTATTTCAACATACCCGATCTGAGTACCAGGTCGGGTATTTTGTTAATTTCCGGCAGGTCATAGGGAGGATCTGCAAAAACAAGATCATAGGGAGTATCCTTTTTCCTGAGGTACTGAAAAATATCGGAACGCACCGTCTGCAACTGCCCCACCCCCCATGATCCGGCTGTTTTCCGGATAAAAGAGAGACAACGGAGATTCACATCAACAGCGGTAACCCGGGCGGCTCCCCTGGAAACAAACTCCAGTGCGATACTGCCGGTTCCGGTGAAAAGATCAAGAATCTCCAACCCTTCAAAATCAATGATATTGTTCAGCACATTGAACAAACCTTCCCTGGCGAAATCGGTTGTAGGCCGTACCGGCAAACCGGATGGCGGATCAAACCTTCTTCCCCTGAATTCTCCGCTTATAATCCGCATGTCAGCATGTTGAACAGTAAAAAACCTGAGTGGGGAGCAATTTCATCCAGGACGGCACTGTACCGGTAGGTGGTGGTTCTTTTGGCAAATTCAACATGCCTGATATAGGTGAACATCAGGTCCATCAGGGAACCTTTTCCTTCTGTTTCACCGGAGACTACCACCGGTACCTGCTCGGGATTCAGGTTAAGTTGCTCCATCACAAAAACAAGATAGTAAAGGATGTCTTCAGGACTTCGCCACGCGAAAGTGTTGAAAAAGGAGACCTGCCGCCCGTCAAACACCATGATATCCATAGCTTCATTCCGGATGTTCAGAAAGACTTTCAGCAGGTGCATCCGGCCGTGATGGGCCCAAATTGCCTGAATCAGCACAGTGGCATGGCTGACCAGTTGCACCCGGGGAAAATGAATCCCAATAGGAACTGCCATCTCATCCTGGACCGCAAAAACCTGATGGGCATCCATAACCTCCACGGGATTGGCCATAACCGTCTGCCCGGGAAGCGGCCCGAACATCAACTCCAGATAAGACCTGGACTGATCCGGATCGAACAGGGCACCCGGTACGAGCGTGTGGCAGGAGGTGTTAACGGCTATTTTTACACTTTTAAATGAACCTGCCAGCCAGGGCAGATGCTGAATCGCTTCATCAAGAAAAGTACCGAAGGTGGGTTGCTCCTGCGGATGACGCGATTCCTGCCTGACAAGGTGGTGCATGGCGATATATCTCCCCCGCTGCATATCGGCCACTGCAATGGTCAGATCGGAGATCCCGAATAGCATTGCCAGACCATAATGATGCAACTCTTCCGGTTCAAATGAAAGGTCTGCTTTGCTGAATAACAATTTGTAAGATTCTGCCATATTTCCTTACCGCTGACCGGGACAGGGAGCCAACTTCAATCCGGGAACAATATTAACAAAAACCGGGCACATCTCAACCCCCGGGCCGATGAAGTTCTTCCCAAAGGGGCAAAGAGGTAAGAAACCGGTAATTCCTGCTCTCATGATCAATCTGGCAGGCATAATGCTGGTGGCCATTGGTCACGATCAGGTAATCGGCTTTCAGGGCCAGGTTATATCCGGCTGCCTGATCGAATACAGCCTGTGTGATCTTAACCCCGGGTGCTTTACACTCCACAATGACCCTGGGGTTCCCGCTCGGATCGTACACCAGGATGTCAAATCGTTTCTTTTGTTTCAAGGAGGACACACTGCCCTCCACCACCATCAGGTTTCCGGGATAGTTCAACGCCGTA
>CAYLVY010000322.1:0-1912 GCA_964387205.1 uncultured Draconibacterium sp. | reverse complement strand
GATACTGATCCCGATGTTATACTCTTTCCATTTTGATCATGACGACAAACCGACTGAAGACAATCATCATCGATGATGAAGCCATGGCAGTAAACCTGCTGACAGGCATGTTATCGGCCATTCCGGCGGTGGAGGTGACCGGGACCTTCACGGATCCGGTGCATGCCCTGACGGAGTTGCGCCACCACAATCCGGATCTGTTGCTGCTGGATATCCAGATGCCCCGGCTGAACGGATTCGAACTGCTCCGGGGAGTAAGAAACGCGGGATTATCGCCCTGGGTTATCTTTGTGACGGCTTACGACCAATACGCCATAGAAGCTATCCGTCAGGAGGCGTTCGACTACCTTTTAAAACCGGTTTCCCCCGACGAACTGGAGAGCTCCATCTTCCGGTTGCTCAGCCGGCACAAATCGGGAGCCGAAAAACCAGTGATCGAAAACCTTCTGAAGAATCTGACCATTGTCAAACTCCGCTTCCACGACCGCAACGGAACCTCCTTTTTCACACCATCCGATATGGTCTATATTATGGCGGATGGAAATTACAGTACCATTCAGCTGAAAGACCGGCGGCATATCGTTACCCGAAAAATCGGAGAGCTGGAAGAGATGCTCCTCCCCCATGGTTTCATCCGAATCAGCCGTTCATACCTGATCAACCCGGTCTACCTCTGCCGCATCGACCGAAAGCGTCACCTCTGCCTGCTCGAATGCGGGGAAGCCCGTTTTGAAATTCCCGTCCCGGAAACCAGAACAAAAGAGGTATAGCGAAAACCCAATTCGTCTGTTCTGCTTTCTTTGAAACTCGTTTATAGTTATGCCCCATTGCTCCTCCCGCTTTTCCCTTTTCGGGTCTCCTCACTACTATGGGCCTATCCGACTCCCTCGGCTATTGGGTGGACTACCCAGTACCGGTAGGGTCTCCCACATTCTTGCAAGCGCCTTATGCTTTAACTGAGCTTCATGAATATCGTTACCGAATATCCATGTCAGTCTGACTTCAACCTGAACAGCAAATTTGAGTGCATGGCTCTTTCATCCATGCAGGTATTTGGTTTATATATACGCACGCCTCGTGGCGCACCGGAGTTTCGCGGAAAAGGATCCGGAATTAAAGATCAGCAAAACTCTACGGAAAACTTTGCGAAACTTCTGCGAGAAATATTTATTACGTTTACAAGTAGTTACAATTAGTTATAAAGTAGTCCTCTACCAGAAAAAAACTGCGAATACCATGAAAGAAAACAATGTAAACACAAAGGAATTCAGGAAAAAAAGATGAGTTTTATGCTATGTGAACAATTTTTCTCTTTCACCATAAATAACCCGCCAACCCGTCCATTCATACAATAACCTGCCTGGTTCGTACAATAAAGGCCTTGAAACAGGCGTGTGTTTTGGGGAATTATTATGGATAGTTTATTTTTATACCAGTTTGTAAAAACACATTAACATTATAATCTGTGGTTGTACTTTCCTAAATCCCAAATGCCATGCAAAAGAAAAATCTCCTTCTGACTGTTGTTTCCTGGCTTGTGGCCTTCCACCTCCCCGCCCAGGTTGATTATGCCGTGCACTCGGTATTTTGTACCGGGCTGAATGTCCCCAACCAGATCGTCTTCGACACCTCCGGGAACCTCTTCGTGGCCAACCACAGTTATGCCAGCTACTCCGGGCCTTATCACAACACCATTGCCAAAATCGATCCGGCGGGAAACAAAACGGTTTTCGTCAGTGGGTACACCTGGCCGTCGGGACTTGAGATCGACCTCCAGCAGAACCTCTACATGACACAGAACAACGCTTCCTCTGTGATCCGGAAAATCACCACCGCCGGAACCGTCAGCACCTTTGCCTCCCTGCCCCACCAGCCCGGGCCGGTAACCCTTTCCGACAACGGCAATACCGCG
>CAYLVY010000321.1:0-1922 GCA_964387205.1 uncultured Draconibacterium sp. | reverse complement strand
CTTTCACTGAAAGGATAGAGGTTGATATAAAGTTGCAGCGCGTCAATAGCCTGGAGGGTTACTTCCTGGTCAAGACGCACTTTGGGAGACATCAGGTAAGAACAGTATCCAACCATGAACTGCGATTCTTCCACAAACTTACTGGTCGGGTATTCTTTGATCAGTGTACGGAAATATTGCGAAGCCATCAGGTAATCCTTCTGGCCCATCATGCTTTTGGCATAATAGTAATAGATTTGGTCAGCCCGGCTGGTCCCCCTGTAAATATTGATCAATTCCTGGAAAAGGGTACCTGACCTCACAAATTCACCTGCCTCGTAATACTCAATCCCTTTTTTATATTTGTATTCGTAATCAGTGCTTTTGATCACCTTGTTAAAATCACTGCAGGCACTTATTACCATAACTGCCAGAAGAATTCCCCAAAACCGGATTTTCATTTTTTCAAACATGGCGCAAATATAAAGTTTTTGTGAATACCCCAGACGATTGGGAATGAGTTTTACCTATTACACTCAACCGATTATGATATTTTAACAGATTTGACAGAATACTAAAAAAGTTTACATTTGCACCGTTTCATCAAAAAAAGATCAATGTTATGACGGATATTTTTGCAAAATTTCAGACCAACCAAGGTGACTTAGGGCGTTATATGAAAAAGGCGCATGGTTATTTTGCCTTTCCTAAACTCGAAGGTGAAATCGGACCATATATGAATTTCAGGGGAAAACGGATGTTGACCTGGAGTTTGAACAACTATCTGGGACTGGCCAACCATCCGGAAGTAAGGAAAGCCGATGCGGAATCTGCCGCGAAGTGGGGGCTTGCCTATCCCATGGGCGCCCGCATGATGTCGGGGCAGACTGTAAAGCACGAGGAACTTGAGAGGAAACTGGCCCAATTTGTCGGAAAGGAAGACGCATTTCTGCTCAACTACGGATACCAGGGAATGGTGTCGATCATCGACGCTGTTTGCGGCCGCAACGACGTGATCGTGTATGATGCCGAATCGCACGCCTGCATTCTTGACGGGGTTCGCCTCCACATGGGCAAGCGGTTCGTCTTTCAGCATAATAACATGGAAAGTCTCCGGAAGCAGCTCGAGAGGGCCACGGCACTTGCCGGCAAACAGGGAGGCGGTGTTTTGGTGATCACCGAAGGAGTTTTTGGCATGTCGGGCGATATGGGCAAGCTCGACGAAATTGCTGCCCTGAAAGATGAGTTCGAGTTCCGCTTTCTGGTCGATGATGCGCATGGATTTGGGACCATGGGAGCCACGGGAGCCGGTGTCGCCGAGCATTTCGGCGTATCTGACAAGATTGACCTGATGTTCGGCACCTTCGCCAAGTCGATGGCCGGTATTGGCGCTTTCGTGGCAGGAGAAACCGACATCATCTATTACCTGCGCTACAACATGCGCTCGCAGACATATGCCAAATCGTTGCCCATGCCCATGGTGGAAGGTGCACTCAAAAGGCTGGAACTTATCCAGACCCACCCGGAATTCCGCGAAAAACTGTGGACCAATGTGAGGGCACTGCAGTCCGGGTTGAAGGCGGAAGGATTTGACCTGGGCCGCTCCAATACTCCGGTAACTCCCGTTTACCTGAAGGGAGGTACGGGTGAGGCTACCAACCTGATCCTCGACCTGCGTGAAAATTTCCATATTTTCTGTTCAGCCGTGATCTACCCGGTCATCCCCAAAGGAGAACTTATTCTGCGCATCATACCCACGGCAGCACATTCCCTTGAAGATGTAAAATATACGGTAGACACCTTCAAAGAGATAAAAAAGAGACTTGAGGCGGGCATGTACGCTTCAGATGATATCGCGAAAGTCGAAGTAGATATGTAACGAGTGATTTAACCACAAAGACACAGGGGGAGACACAAAGGACACAATGGATACAGGTAAATAT
>CAYLVY010000320.1:0-1923 GCA_964387205.1 uncultured Draconibacterium sp. | reverse complement strand
TAGAGCTCCTTGAACCCCATATCGTCATCCTTCGCGGAAATCGGCTTCTTTTCTTCCGCTCCTGCGACCGGAGCGGTCTCCATGCTGTCATTGGAATCAGACGCAATACCTTGATTTTCGTTAACCATTCAACAAACACCCCCTGTTTTTTTCTCTATATACAATGCTCAATCTGCGACCCGTAACATACTGAAATTGAAATATCAAGCGAATTCACGGAGGACTCCGAACTTCACCCCCACGGGCCAGGCAGTCGGCAACAACAGTCATCATCCTTTCAACAACGGCTTCCGCAGACAGGCCGCCCGAATCAATGACAACAGCATCGGGATGGGCACGAAGCGGGGCCGCATGCCGCTCCCGATCCTGCCGGTCCCTCTGCGCCATGCCCCTGACCAGCTCGTCGTAATCGGCGTCACTACCTTGGGCTACCAGCTCCTCGTAGCGTCTGCGCACCCGCACCTCTGGGGATGCGTCGAGGAAGAACTTGACGTCCGCGTCGGGAAAGACGACCGTTCCCATATCGCGCCCCTCGGCAACAATCCCCCCTTGGGAACCCGCCTGACGCTGGATGACGAGCAAGGCTTCCCGGACCCTGGGAATAGCAGAGGCTTTGGATGCATGGAGGCTGATAGCCTCCGTCCTGATCCGATCGGTCACGTCGTCGCCGTTGATCACTACACGCTGCTGTCCATCCGTATGATCCATGCGGACCTGGACGCCTTCCAAGAAGGCCTCCAGGGCCATGGCATCTTCAAGCACGATACGCTCTTCCAGAAGTTTACAGGCCAGGGCACGGTAAAGGGCCCCCGTGTCCAGATAGACATAAGACAATCTCACTGCCAAAAGCTTGCTTGCCGTGCTTTTGCCCACACCGGATGGGCCGTCGATGGTAATCACCAGCCTACGTTCCACGCCTAAGAGCCTCCTCGCTTCTTGCTTCCATAGTTGACAGGAACCTCACGCCATCACGGAGGGTCTGTCGGAAGATCACGCCACACACCACCCCCAGGGCATCGAACGACAGGTCGCCCAAGGAGGCGTCCCTTCCCTGCACAAAGGATTGATGCCATTCATCGCTTACAGCATACAAAACACCAACAGCCACAGCCATGATCGCGCCATGACGAAATAGCCGGGTGGAAGGGGGCAGGACGACCGTTGCCCTGGCAAGCAGATAACCGAACATGGTGTATTCCACCCAATGGAGCACCTTGTCGAAGCCCACAAGGGTAGGTAACGTTTCCGGCGCCGGCGACAATGAGGACAAAAAATATACTGTTCCACCGTATATTAAAAGTGGCAATATATAATATAAAACATAGATTAACTTATAGGTTCGCATGGTTCCTTCTGATTCTCTTTAACACACTTTCTGTAACATCACAATAAGACGGCACTTCGGATCAAGATGGCGAATAGACTGTTGCAACTGGAATATGCTTGCCTATTGCGAAAGATAACGCTAGAATGAACAACGGATGGAATGGTATCCCGTTCCTACGGTCATTTGAGATTTTTCGGTACGTCATGGCTAAAAAAAACGCCCTCATCCTTTGCTCGATTTTACTGGTTTCCTGGATCTTCCTCTTGGAGGCGGCGGTCTGCAGCGCCTTTTCGCTGGAGGATGAAAAAAAACTTGGGAAGGAGACCTACGAACACCTGGAGAAGAACCAGGCCCTGATGAAAAACGACAGGACGGTGGAATATATCAACAGGATCGGTAATCGTATCCTGGCCCAATCTGACAAGCTGCCTTTCGAATACCGTTTTTCCATTATCCGCAGTTCCGCCATCAACGCTTTCGCCACCCCCGGCGGTTACGTCTATCTCAACCGCGGCCTCATCAATCTTGCAGAAAACGAAAGCCAGCTGGCGGGGGTCCTGGCCCAGTTCGACCCGCCGCAGGGCGGCGGGCTGGAC
>CAYLVY010000319.1:0-1932 GCA_964387205.1 uncultured Draconibacterium sp. | reverse complement strand
TAGGCGCCTGCTTTTACCAGGGTACCGGGCAGGTAATTAATCTTCACCCCGGCGATCATGATGGCGCTTCCGCCCGGCTCGATCACAAAGGAATAAGGAGGCCCGGCAACGGTTATCAGTTCCGTGGCATTGTAGCACAATGCTTCCGGCGCTTCGATGGTCACATTCTGGATCGAAACAGATACCGGTACCACCAGAACGGTCATGGTGATCGTGTTGGAAGTCGCCGGATTTCCGCTGGTGCAAGGTTCTGAAGAGGTAAGTACACAGTACACCTGATCGCCGTTAACCGGCATGTAGTTGAAGTTGGCTCCTGTGGCATAGTTAAATCCATTCACCACCCACTGGATATCTGGCGTTGTTCCGCCATTAACCGGGGTGGCGGTGAAGGTCACCGGCGTTCCGATCATCACCGGATTGGAAGAAACCACGATGGATACGCTGACAGGCAGTATAGGATTAACCACAATTCCCACCGCGTTGGATGTGGCCGGATTGCCGGTGGCACAAACTTCGCTGGAGGTCAGGATGCAAGACACCACATCTCCGTTAACGGGTATGAACGAGAAAGTGGATGTGGTGGCACCGGCAATATCGGTGGAGTTCACCTGCCACTGGAATTGCGGAGACATTCCGCCATTGACCGGCAGTGATGTGAAGTTAACAGTGGTACCCGTGCAAACCTCGGTCTGATCGGCTTCAATCGTAATGCTGACAGGCAACAGCGGGTCGACAGTCAATGTAATCGCATTGCTGGTAGCAGGATCCCCTGACTTGCACAGCAGGCTTGAGGTCAATACACAGTTAATCACATCCCCGTTGGCAGGATAATAACTGTATGTCGATTCTGTTGCCCCGATGATATCCATATCATTCAGTTTCCACTGGTATGCGGGAATCAATCCGCCATTGACCGGATAAGCAGTGAAGAGTACCATACTTCCTTCGCATACCCCGGTAGCGCTGGCATCAATGGTAATGCTGACCGGCAATACCGGGTAGATGTTCAGCACCACAGACTCAGAAGTGGCAGGATTTCCGGTTGTACAGAGTTCACTGCTGGTAACGGTGCAGTAAACCTCGTCGAAATTAGCCGGGAGGTAAGTGAAGGTGGCATCGGGTCCGCTGGCCATAAGCGCCGTGTTCACGTACCAGTCATAAACCGGTGTGGCGCCTGCATTTTGTGCATAAGCAGTGAAGGTGATGAAGTTACCCTCGCAGAACGGATTCCCTGACGGCTCAATAAACACACTGACCGGAACATACTCTTTTACCTCCATGGTAATGATGTTGGAAACGGCAGGACTTCCGGTGATGCAGGGGTCATACGTCGTTACGGTACAATAGACCTGATCTCCATTCACGGGAATGTATTCATAAGTGATGTTGGTTGCTCCTTCCACTTCCAGTCCGTTCACGCTCCACTGGTATGTCGGATTGGTACCGGCATTCACAGGATAGGCGGTGAAAAGTACAGAAGACCCGGTACAAACCGGATTGTAAGAAGGATCGATCGTCACGCTGACCACATCCAGCGGAGTCACCGTCATCACAATGGTGTTGGAGGTGGCAGGACCTCCGCTCTGGCATGTTTCACTGGAGGTCAGGATACAGTATACCTGATCGCCGTCGGCCGGAACATGAGAATAGGTATCCGTAACAAAACCGGTCATTTCCACGGTGTTGACAAACCACTGGTAAGTCGGGGTTAATCCGCCATTGACCGGCGCTGCGGTATAGGTTACGGTCGTACCGGCACAAACCGGGTTGGCATCGGCTGAAATAGTAACGCTCACCGGAAGGATCGGGTTCACCGTGGCTATCAGCGTATTCGACGTAGCAGGTCCTCCGCTCTGGCAAGCTTCGCTGGAGGTCAGGACACAATAAACCTGATCGCCGTTGGCAGGTGCATACGCATAGGTTCCGGTAGTG
>CAYLVY010000318.1:0-1979 GCA_964387205.1 uncultured Draconibacterium sp. | reverse complement strand
ATTACAGATATGATGTTGTAAAAACGCCGGAAAGGTGCAGATGCCGGGCATCATCTGGAACCAGCTTCAATGGACAAATCGATCCGTCGTGATAAATTGGAAGAACGGGGAAAATGAACGCCAGGATTGGCTGCGATACCGGGAAAGATCTTAATCGCCGTTGCTTGAGAGAAATTTTATCGGTAAAAGTCAGTAACGGACAAAACGTGAATATATCTCATCGCTTTCTCTGGAGAGGATGATAAGGAAAATCCCTTTCTTCAGATGGGATATATCAATCTGAACTGTATTTCCGCAATAACTTTCTGACAGAACAATACGACCATCCATGCTGTAGATTGAAAGAACACCCTTGCTGACAGGTCGTTCGGTCTCGACGAGGATCAGATCTTTCGTACTAAGATGACGGACAATAAGTCGGTCATGCTTCGCGGAAAGCTCCTCTTTTCCCACAGCAAAACCGCCACCGTTTGTGGTTTTCATAAGAGTTCCAAAAATTCCGGCCACATAACCTGTATCCGCGTTTGCAAAATGGACGTCAGTTAGTGATTGCGAAGTCCCACTGTTCAACATGTACCAGTAGTTCCCGGCGTCAATCGTCTTTAAAATGACGCCGTTGCCCCCAACGGCAAAACCGATAGAGGCATCGGGAAAATGGATGGCACTCAGCCACATCGTGGTTCCGGTGGGATAGGACTCCCAGGAATCCCCTCCATTGGTTGTTTTCAGGATGGTACCGAATCCACCGGCTGCAAATCCCAATTCACTATCTATGAAATCAACGGAATAAAGGTAAGGATAGACTCCGCTGGAAAGGATGGTCCAATTCTCCCCGGCATCGGAAGTTTTTGCGATCACTCCTCCGTTCATCAAGGTGGGGTCAAGACCCACGGAAAACCCGGTCATCGGATCCGGAAACACAACCGACATAAAAACAGTCCAGGATCCCAGGGTTTTACTGGTCCAGCTTTCACCTCCATCAGTCGTTTTCAGAAGAATTCCGGGCGACATACCATTCCCGCCGACCGCATATCCCACGACCGGGCTCGTAAAACAGACGGCATAAAGATTTTTGGTCGTTCCGGTAGGAAGGGTTACCCAAGACTGACCTGCATCGACAGTCTTGATACAGATCCCGTTATTACCCACAGCGTACCCTGTAAACGAATCCGTGAACCACAGGGACTGAAGGTCTTCTGTTGTCCCGGAGATTAACACAGACCAGGAATAACCACCATCGGCAGTCATAATTATGGTTCCTGCATCCCCGGCAACATAACCAGTGTCTGTACTGGTAAAAAAGATTGAGTTAAGGTGATGAATGGTCCCGATGGGAAACTGTTCCCATTGAGCATTTGTCATCATGAATAGAAGTGAAAAGAAACTTGTCGTAAATATCTTTTTCATGATCCTGGATAATAGCTATTTAAATGCTTTTTCACATTCACAGCGAATTCATTTTATTGTTGCATGAGAATGAAGTTGTCATTGGAAAATCTTAATCGACAACTAATCCAAAAGGATGTTCCCTGATCAGAATTCAAGGAGACCTTTTAAGTGATTGTACAAAATTAAACGAATTGAGTGGGGAAATAAGAAAATGATTACTATTACACTCCCCCATGACATGCATTGCGATTCCGACAAAACCGCACCTTCGGCGTTACGTTAAGTTATTAAACCCATAGGGTTCCACTCTTCCGACCGATATCCTTAAGGGATGGTCATAGCCGCGCCTTGATAGCGGTATGGAGGCTTTTTCATCGAGGTGAACGACGATTCTCAAAGATTACGGGAGCATTCAATAACCAAGTGTGTGGGAGAGAGTGCGTTTATTTGGATCCCCCGGCCATAAGGAACTCATTGAAATCTTTATGGTAAGGATATATTACCGGAGCAAAGTCTTTCACTGAAGGGTAGGAGCCCAGGATCTTCTCAGTCGCACCCCTGCCAGCCGGATCGTTATCCAGGAAAAGGCG
>CAYLVY010000317.1:0-1983 GCA_964387205.1 uncultured Draconibacterium sp. | reverse complement strand
CATAAACCTCCCCGTCGGGCCCGCATTTGAAGTTGATACCCTGATTATGGCTTCCTGCAGCTGTTGCCGAACTGATGTTTACCGGATTGCTCCACTCTGTGCCGTTGGTTACCGACCTGCTGACGAAAATCTGGTTGTTGGACATCCAGCCGTTGTACAGGTTGTTCTTGTAAGGGCTGACCGGGCTGACATCAGCCCATAAGTGGTTTTTATCCAGAAGGTTGACGAAACTACCATTGGCTACTTTTTTAACGGTCCAGGTGGCGCCATTATCGTCAGACCATGAAACGCTCTGTCCGCTGGCATTGTCAATATAACCCACAAACCATCGTCCGTTAAGATCGATCACCGCGGCGGGATCGCCGGAGTTTGGGCCTCCTGCACCCTCCACCGTACCCGACCAGGTCTCTCCGGAATCGAGCGATTTCAGCGCATCAGCCCCCTTCACACTGCCGTTGCTGGGCTGTGGGGTTGAGTTGTTGGAATTTAGCAGTACCTGTTCATTGTTTGGGTTGATCACGATACTGTTTTCACTTTGGGTAGAATTTGACGGCTCATTGGTGGTGCATATATCCGGAGAGTCTATGACCCTCACACCCCGCAGCAATACCTTACTGCCGGTATATCTGGCCGGAGGAACCACTGTGTAAGGTTGAACCGGTACAAGGCCCCAGGCAGCACATTGGCGCCAGTAACCCATATTATCAATGCGCGTATCAACCTTGAAATCGGGAGGCATCTGGACCGGTTGGATTTGCTGGGCCAGAATTTTCTGACCGGAGAACGTCAGGAACAGCAGCGCTGCAGGAATGAATAAGCGATAAAACATATCAAAAGGGTTTGAATGGGTTTCAATTTCAGTGCATAGTGCAAATATAGGTATTTTACCTCTAATTTACTTTTCTTGTATCTTTGCATTTTGATTGATGGACGAAATGTTAAAGCGGATACTTTCACTATTTCTGTTGGCGATATTCTCCCTGCAAACTGTCGGGATGACGGTGATGCATCATGTGTGCATTTCCCACCACAGTGACAGAATTACGGCCCTGAACGGAATCTCTGCGGAAGCAGAGAACGGATGCTGCTGCCTTGACAGCCATGATAGCTGCAACCCATTTTTACCCGAACCTGATATGCTTTCCATCGACCGGGAAAAATGCTGTCAGGAAAAATCCTCTTACCTGAAATTTGATTTTACGGCAGGGGTGACGGGAAATCTGGTCCTCATTCCCGTATTTGCTGCCGTAGTATATTCAATATTTGATCCGACACATCAGGCAGATACTTTAACCCGTATTATATCTCACCCCTTTTTCAGATATTATTCTCCTCCGCTCACGGGAGTTGGATTTCTTCTTTCCATACATCAGATTAAAATCCCAGGCGATTTTCATTGCTAAGGTTTCCGGTACTTTTCCGGAAACAGATGTTGGTTGAGGCGGCAATTTTTACCGCTGACTGAGTCATTATGTTAATCAATGAAAATCAATGATATGGTTAGGTGTAGAATAGTGTTCAGGATTGCCATACTGATGGCATTACTCCTGATGACCCGGAGCGTGATTAGTCAGCATTTAACGGGTCTTGTATATGAAATTGATGCCCACGGTGCAAAATCGGCCCTTCCCGGTGTCAATATTTTCTGGAAGGGAACCACCACCGGAACCTTTTCTGATGAAAACGGAAAATTCCGGCTTCATCGTCATCCCGGCACTCACAAGGAATTGGTAGTGAGTCTGATGGGATATCAGAGCGATACCATAACCCTCTCCGGGACGAAACACCGGATAGAGATCGCTATGCAACCCGGAAGCAGAGATCTGGCCGAAGTGCAGATTACCGGCCGCCAGGATCCTACATTCATCTCAAGGTTGAATACCAGGCCGACCACTGTAATCACCACCGGTGAACTGCAAAGAGCTGCCTGTTGCAACCTGGCGGAAAGTTTCGAAACCAATGCCTCCGTGGATGTTTCGTTCA
>CAYLVY010000316.1:1063-1983 GCA_964387205.1 uncultured Draconibacterium sp. | reverse complement strand
AAACACCGGACGACCGCTCCCCGATGGTGAATGGTACCAGAAATACCGTTCCAATTACCTGGATGTGACCAATGAGCCCCTTTTCCCCTTCGGATTCGGGCTGAGCTACACGCATTTTACCTATGGTGACTTGAGGCTTGACAAAATTTTGCTGAAAGGAGAGGAGAAACTGACAACCTCGGTTACGATCACAAACGATGGGAAGTTTGATGGTGATGAGATCGTTCAACTCTATATCAGGGATAAGACCGGCTCCATTACAAGACCTGTGAAGGAGCTGAAAGGATTCCGTAAAGTCCATCTGAAAGCGGGTGAAACCAGGATCATCGATTTCATCATTTCCACCGAGGATCTGAAGTTGTAGAATTATGATCTGAAATACGATTGGGAATCCGGCGAATTCATCATCATGGCGGGTGGAAATTCCAGGGATGTTAAGTCGGCGGAAGTTACCTGGTTGAAGTAATCCGGGTTATTGAATTGAAAATTAAAGTATTCAATGAATCGAATAGAAACCAGATGATATGAAAAAGAAGAAGCTGTTTTGTATGATTACGCTATCGTTGATGATAACTGCTGCATCTGCCCAACAGATTATTTTCACTTCCAAAGGGAAAGTGAACTTCCCATTGACTAAAGAGGATGAAGCAATGTTGGATTCGATCCAAAAGCGCACCTTTCAGTACTTTCTCCATGAACGCCATCCTGAACATGGCATCGTCAAAGACCGGGCAGCATCGTGGGCTCCTGCAAGCATTGCGGCAACCGGTTTTGGAATACCTTCATTTGCTATCGGGGCTGAGAGGCAATGGATTAGCAGGGAACAGGCAGCCACCATCACGCTCAGGATCCTCACCTTCTTTATGAACAGCGTGCAGGGGGCAGATACCAACACCACAGGCTACAAAGGATTTTACTAT
>CAYLVY010000316.1:0-1038 GCA_964387205.1 uncultured Draconibacterium sp. | reverse complement strand
GATACAGGCATTCTGATGATGGGAATTCTTTTTGCAAGGAACTATTACGATCAGGAAAATGAAACAGAAAAGAAAATCCGTGATCTTGCTGCACAGCTCCTTGGAAGAATAGACTGGGAGTTTATGGAAATGCCCGATACCGGGAGGTTTGCCAATACCATCTCCATGGGTTGGACACCCGAGAAAAAACTTCATGATTTCGGCTGGAGCGGTTACAATGAAGCGTTGATGCTGTACATACTCGCAGCAGGGACTGGCATGAAAAATGCTGAGGCCAGTTATCAGGCCTGGCTTCAATCTTATAAATGGTATACCCCTTACAAAGGCTGGTCGCACGTGGCTTTTCCTCCCTTGTTTGGACATCAGTTTTCTCAGGCATTCATCGATTTTAGAGGAATTGCAGACCCCTATATGAAAGAGAAAGGAATTGATTATTTTGAAAATTCCCGCCGTGCAACATACGTCCAAAGATTGTACGCCATGGATAACCCACACGGTTGGACAGGATACGATTCACTTTGCTGGGGTGTGACTGCCAGTGACGGGCCAGGCGAACAATACGATAAAAACGGTAAGAAATTTTTAGGCTACGCTGGTCGTGGCACGAGTGGCCCGGAGTACAACTACTTCGATGACGGAACCCTCGCACCCTATGCCGCGCTATCTTCTCTCCCTTTTGCCCCCGAAATTGTTTTACCTGCCATTCGCTCGATTAATGATCGTTACGGAAAAGAAATCTGGGGTAAATATGGTTATTTTGATGCTTTTAATCCAACAGCTCACTGGGTTGATAATGATTTCATTGGCATCGACCAAGGACCGTTGCTTATGATGGTCGAGAACTTCCGTTCAGGATTGATCTGGAACTATATGATGAAGGATCCCATCATTCAAAAGGGGCTTACCAGACTTGGCTTCTCAGCGGTACCGCAGGAGAAAACACAAAAGATCCTTGATGATTTTGAAAATTCAAAGGGATGGAATATCATTCGATCCGACGGTGTGGACCTCACCTTATCCTCGGCTCCGGGAATTTCA
>CAYLVY010000315.1:1593-2005 GCA_964387205.1 uncultured Draconibacterium sp. | reverse complement strand
TATGGGAAAAAATTACAGATACATGCCCAATGAAAGGGTAAACACCCTGGCTTTGGTATTCACGGGAGCATCTTCGGCAGCGCCTGTTTTCTCAAAACCTCAGTCATAGCGACCAGTCAGCTGAAACCTGTTCAGCACATCACAACCCACGCCCAGGCCCAGCCCGTAATCAAACTTTTTGTAATCGAAATCCTCAACAACATCCGACATTTCTACTTTTCCGTCAAGGGCATAACTAAGATACGGACCTCCGATAATAAACGGGGTAAGCGTTTTGGGAATGCTGACAAGATTGACACGAAGATTGACCGGAATATCAATATACTTCATTGACGTATTTTCAGTCCCCCTCTCCGAATAAAGCAATTCCGGCTGAAGGGCCAGTCCCGGCAGTTTAAACTGCGCAAAAACC
>CAYLVY010000315.1:0-1583 GCA_964387205.1 uncultured Draconibacterium sp. | reverse complement strand
CCAACTTTGCACATTGACCGCCTTATAATCGCAAAAATTCAAGCCGGCCTTAATCCCAAACCTCGTCTGGGCATTCACAGTACAGGTGGCCACGACCAAAACGAGCAATAAAAATGTTTTTTTCATCATAGTAAGTTATTAATGCAAGTTCATCATAAGAGAGAAGCGGTTTATAAATACTCCTTATCCATTTCAAAGATATGTGATATCTTCTTCCCTTATTACTTTTAATTAAGCTAATTTTAAAAGTCCAAAGTACTCATATATCAGAAAATCCTATTCATTAAAAACTAACAGGAATGAAACCTCAATCTTGGATCGTATATTTTCTCTTTACCTGCATGGGAATTTCTTCGGTCAGTGCAGGAGATCCTGTCATTGGAAAAACAGCCCGCTACTGTAATCCTCTGCCCATGATCACTGCACCTGGAGGCAATGCAGCCGGCGATGTCACGGTGATCCGGGAGAACGGCAGGTACTACATGTTTTGCACGGGCGGCGGAGCCTGGATATCGGACGATATGTTAAACTGGACTTTTCAACGTGTTGAAAAGGTCCCGGTAGCGCCGGATGTCTTTACATACAACGGCAGCTTCTATATGTGCGGTAACGACGGCCCCCTTTTCAAAGCCGACAATCCTCTGGGGCCCTATACCAGTCTGGGAGAGTGGAAAAACACGCCCGACGTGGCCGGAGGATGGAACGGGGCGTTTGATATGGAGATATACATCGACAACGACAACACCCCCTATCTCTACTACTCCGGACGCGGGATCAGCGGAATCTTTGTGGTGCCACTCGATCCCAATGACCTTACAAGATTCAACGGTCCCGTGAAGCATCTTTTCGGGTTTAATCCGGATCACATTTGGGAACGCTATGGCGAAATGAACGAATATCCCGGCGTGGCATGGATTGAAGGCCCGTGGGTACAAAAGCATAACGACATCTACTATTTGCAATACTCTGCTTCAGGCACCCAATGGAAAACCTATGCAGAGGGATACTATACCTCGAAATCGCCCATGGGACCCTTTACCTATGCTCCTAACAACCCGCTGCTGCGCAAGACCGAGGGCCTTGTTACCGGAACCGCTCACGGCAGTATTGTAGAAGGCCCCGACGGAAATCTCTGGCAATTTTATACAATCGTTCTTTCGAACCCTCCCGGCGGGCGGCGGATCGGAATGGACCGTATCGTTTTCGACCAGCAAGGAAACATGTCAGTAACGGTTACAGAGACCCCGCAATGGGCACCCGGAACCATCAACGACCCTACCCAGGGAAACAGCGGTTCCATCCCGTTAACCATCAACAAATTTCGGGCAATGAATGCGCTTTCAAAATGTTCTTCCGAACAACCGGGTCACGAAGCTGCCTACGCGGTGGACAATTCCAGCGGCACCTGGTGGCAGCCCGCCCCCACCGATTCCATGCCTTCACTGACCATAGAACTCTCCCCGGCAACCCGTTTCGACGTAGTGCAACTGTTTACCATCGACGGCGTCCGGATGATGTTTAACAGCGGAAGAACGGGATTCGGCGGAAGTTCAACAGATCACTATCAATACAAAATAGAGGTC
>CAYLVY010000314.1:0-2013 GCA_964387205.1 uncultured Draconibacterium sp. | reverse complement strand
TCGAGCGGAAACAATCCCGGTTTGCCATCATTGCCGCGATAGCAACAGCGGGTGCCCTCTGCTGCAAGGAGGAGATGCCAATTATTCTGATCATCATCGGATCGTTCTTCCTCATCACGCTCTGGCAGGGGCGTTTCTCACTCCCGACACCATGGAAAAAGGACCTTATCATCTGCATTCTTCTCGTGATTGCACTCTGCTGCACGCTTTATACGGGATTCGGGGGACATCCGGATACAATTATCGGGAAAGATACTGACCTTTCCCCCACCGGATTCCATTTCGACATGAAAACCACGGGGTGGTTTAAAGCCATTGAGCACTGGACAGGTATGCATAACCAGCAGCGCCTTGGCGGGCCCTGGTTTTATTATATCCCCCTGAACCTGCTCTATGAACTGCCTATCTTTATTCTGGCACTCATCGGCACGATCCAGATCCTCATTTCCGGCACGGCCCTGTCCGCCATTTACCGGCGCTTGAAAAATCTCCTGCGGGTGCGCCGGTTCACCCTGACGGTGAAAGATCTTGCCCAGGTAAGCAGTCGTCAGCTGAAAGCAGCACAGGCTTCGACCTCTGGCTCCGAAACGTTCTTCCGGTTTTGCGTCTGGTGGATGGTCCTAACCATGGCATTCTATGCCTATGTCGGGGAGAAAGTCCCCTGGCTCATCATCCCCCAGTTGCTCCCGATGTGTTTTGTTGCCGTCTACAAACTGAACTGGCAGAAGACGGTTATTGCCCTTGTCGGGTGTATATTCCTTTGTGTCATGGTATGGCACGTTGCCTTTGTTCCCGCGGATATCAATGAACCCATTGTCCAGGTCCAGAATTCCGAAGAGATGCGGGATGTCATGCGGATCATGGAACAGTCAGACACGATCGTGGTTGCATCAAAAGATTACTGGCCACTTCCCTGGTACTTCCGCGACACCTGGAACGATAAGATCACCCTGTATAGTACTATCCCGGAGGAATCAGTCCTGACCGAGGACAATGCCCAGGTTATCATCCTCCATGACGCGGAAAGCCTGCCTTCCATCAGCGGGTACGAGAAGAAAACCTACAAGTTGTCCTACTGGTTCTCCATCTATGACAACAACAGGCGCCTGCCCGAATACTATCTCCTCCGTGACGGAAAGATGGGAAGTATCAACATTGACGTGTTTACGCTTTGCAACGCCTGAAAACGTTTCTTATTTTTTCTTACAGCATTTGCCTGCACCAGGTTTTAGTACTTCACAAATTTTCCACTTGGGCTGATGGTACCTGTAAGGATACTATGGAGCGATATCGCGAATGCAGAGCGAAGGGAAAGGTGGATCAAAAAAAGCGTCAACAAGGGGAGAAACCATCTGGTTTCCAGGACAGGGAGGACCTCAATGAGCATCAAATGCCCCTCATGTACCTGCAAACCGCGTTCTCTACACCACTCCCGCTGCACCACATACCCTCCTCACCTCACCTCCGGCAAATCTGGTTACCTTTTTTCAATTTTGCATATCACCACGTTTGAAAATTTTTTTGTGCGATCGTGATCGCGTTTAAAAAAAGAATTTCGCGGTTGCGATCGCATTTGAAACACCAAAAATTCTCCACAGGAACAGAAGCCGGTACAGGTGTGAATTGGGTCCGTGAGGGGTACTTTTTTTGCGAACGCGTTTTCATTTGCAGACACCACGTTTGAAAATTTTCAAATGCGATCGCGATCGCGTTGAAAATTTTTTCATCGCGATTTCTTTTTTGCTGAAAATCCGGCCGGGACTGCAAAAAATGATCCGGAAACAATCATGAAAGGTGCACCACCAGATCGGACGGATTGCAGGAACGTGCACCATAAAGATAACAGGTTCACAGCTCGGGCCGCGGGCCCCGGCCCCCCTATCACAAAAAGCGTCAGAAAAAAATGAATTATCCAGAATTAACCGAGTTCATCCCAGCTGGAGCGCCGGCGATAAATAACTACCCCGACGACAACAAGAACGACAACGATGATCCCGATGATGAGGAATATCC
>CAYLVY010000313.1:1152-2029 GCA_964387205.1 uncultured Draconibacterium sp. | reverse complement strand
TTTTCATCAGTCCGGAAATGATAAATTTTTTTCCAGTCACCACTGAAGTAATAAATATTGGTTATATTTGATGACTTTTACCATATTGGTCGTGCTATGCAAATAAGTACCCTGTCGGATCATCTCTCATCGTGTTGATATTGAGCAAAATAAATATATACTTCCCAAAGAATGAACATCTACAGTAACCAAACAAAAATTCAGTTATTATGAAGAAGATTTTACTGTTATTTGCCGTTATTCTGATAACGGGTGCCACGTATGGTCAGTTGACCGGCGTGAAGAGCATAGGCGCAGGAGGTGATTACGCATCTCTGGCACTGGCCATTGCTGATCTGAACAGCCAGGGCGTTGGCGGCGGCGGAGTAACCTTTAACGTTCCTGCCGGTTACACCGAAACCATCATTGCTCCGCTTTCGGTAACCGCCACCGGAACGTTGGCCAATCCCATCGTATTTCAAAAAGACGGAGCCGGGGCCAACCCCCTGATAACCGGCTATACCGGAACCGCCACTCCGGTTTCGGCTGTGCAGGACGGAATCTGGAACCTGGTGGGTTCGGATTACGTCACCATTGACGGGATCGACCTCTATGACCCCAACACTACCAATCCGGCCACCATGGAATATGGATATGCCCTGTTCAAAGCCTCCGCCAGTGACGGGTGTCAGTACAACACCATAAAAAACTGTACCGTTACCCTTAGCCGGAACAACAATGCCAGCGGCAGCGGCCCTTCGCAGGAAGGTTCCCGGGCCATCAATGTGGCCAATGCGCTGGTTACTTCTCAAACCACCAACGTGACAGTCACGGCAGCAGGCGGATCAAACTCTTATAACAAGTTTTACACTAATCTGCTTCAGCAGTGCAACTATGG
>CAYLVY010000313.1:0-1142 GCA_964387205.1 uncultured Draconibacterium sp. | reverse complement strand
TCCGTTTACACTGGGCGACACCGGTAATGATGCAGGGGGTTCTTCGGCGTTGACGGGCAATACGGTCCTGAATTATGGCGGTGCTGCCAGCGCATCTAATCCCGCCGCCGGGATTCGCGCCACCAACCAATGGGGCATCAACATCTCCTATAATACCATAAACAGTAATGATGGAGGTGGCGCCAACCACCCAAACACCCTGCGCGGTATTTTTGCCCAATCCGGGACCAGCGCCAACGCGACCATCTCCTATAATACCATTACCATTCATGGTGGCGCCACGACCAGTCAGCTCTCCGCCATCGAAAACGGCATAGGGTCTACAGCTGCCTCCAATACCATCAACATCACCAACAATACGGTCACCAACTGTACCTATTCCACGGCTACGACTGGTGTATTCTACGGAATTTATAATTCCTCTTCGGCTGCTGTCGTTAATCTTAATAATAATGTTATCAGCAATATTAACCACCCAGGTACCGGATGGTTTTACGGCATTGAGACGGGTTCGCCTGCAACGGTAACTCTGAATAACAATACGGTAAACGGGATTGTCAAAACCGGCGCCAGCGGTTCGGCCGCTGCGTTTAAACTGACCAGTCCCACCAACCTCAGCGGCAGCGGAAACCTGGCAGATGGCTTGTCATACACTACCGTTACTTCTACGGGTAACATTTATGGCTTATATGGCTTTTCATCAGCCGTCAATGTCACCCTTTCGAACAGTATTTTCCGCAACTTTTCCACCCCTACCACCGGAACACTTTGCGGGATCAGGGAGTGGGGTAACGCCGGAGCCAAAGTTTTCGAAAATAACCAGATATATAATTTCAGCACCACTACCGGCGGCGCCGGCGGCGCTACCATGTATGGCATCTGGAGCTCAACCGGAGATATAACTTCCACAGGCAATACCATTTATGCCCTGAACAGTACCGGTACTACCGGAGGCACATCGGGAACCGTTGCCGGTATCTATTATTCGGGCGGAGCCATCAATTCCTGTTCGAAAAACAAGATTTACAACCTCTCCTCCAACAGTACCAATCCCCTGGTATGTGGTATTTATATGGGAGGCGGAACCACCAATACCATTGTCAACAACTATATTGGCGACCTGGCAGCTCCGGCAGCCAATG
>CAYLVY010000312.1:0-2029 GCA_964387205.1 uncultured Draconibacterium sp. | reverse complement strand
CTCCATCAGGGTATCTAACCGGCCGAACCCTGTATCGTCGGTGACAACATTCTATTATCATATTGCAAATTCCTGTCTGGTACGATTCGAGATCATGAACAGTTTCGGTCAGGTGATAGAGATGCCTGTGCATGGTTTTCAGCAGCGCGGTGACCATTCATTTGACTGGAATACCGCCGGAATGCCGTCAGGGATCTATCTCTACCGGCTGCAGGCAGGCGAGAGGGTTGGGAGTGGGAAGGTGGTGAAACAATAGTTGGCAGTTGGCAGTGGGCAGTGGGCAGTGGGCAGTGGGCAGTGGGCATGAAACAAATAATTGCATTGTGCCATGAATTTCCCTATATTTACACGGCAACATCCTGAAAAAATGATCCGTGTCGCTGTTATAGACGATGAACCCCATATCCGCGACGGACTGTTGAAATTATTGGAAAAGCATTGCCCCAACGTTTTGATAGCAGGCATGGCAGGAAGTGTCAGGGAGGGGAAGGAATTGATCCGGAAACAACATCCTGACCTGGTGCTGCTTGATATCAGGTTGGATGACGGTACAGGATTTGACCTGCTGAAACGGCTCGACCCGGTCGATTTCAAGGTGATCTTTATCACGGCTTATGAACAGTATGCCGTTAGAGCCTTTAAATTCAGCGCACTTGACTACATCCTGAAGCCGGTCGACCCGGATGATCTGAAGGAGGCCGTCAAGCGCGCCGAACAAATTCTGCAGCACGACCTGCGTATCCGGCTTGCTGCCCTCGAAAACAACCTTCTCCAGGGGAATATCCCCCATAAAAAACTGGTGCTGAAAACAGCAGAAAATGTGTTCATCATTGAAATTCCAAAGATCAGTTTTTGTGAGTCGGATGGCAGCTATACCATCATTCATCTCGAAGACGGAAAGCAAATCCTGGTATCCAAAAACCTGAAGGAATATGATGACATGCTGAACGACCAGGGATTTTACAGGATCCATAAGTCTTACCTGATCAACCTTTCCTTTGTGGAGCGTTTCGAGAAGGGGGAAGGAGGATTCGTGGTGCTGAAAAATGAGGTTAAGATTCCGGTGGCATCACGTAAGCGGGAACAACTCATGGAACTGTTTGATCATCTGGATGAATAAATATGAAAAGGATAATCTTTCTATGCAGCTTCGGAAAAACCATGATCTGGATCCTGCCGGGATTGGTATTTTGTCATCAGAAATTAAACGCTCAACTATTTTACACTGCCGAAAAGATCAACACCGACAGCCTTGCCAGGGTGTTGCCCGGATCTTCCGGTGAAAACCGTGTCCGAACCCTGAACAAACTTGCGTCAGCATACTTTTACACGGATCCGGAAAAGAGTCTGAAACTGGCCATGGAAGCCGATTCCCTGCTACCCAAATCGGCTAGCCCGGCGATACTCTTCGATACCCGTATGACCCTTGGGACCGCCCGGATGAGCCTGGGGAATTACCCTCAAGCCATTTCATCCCTGCTCGATGCTTATGTAACCGCAAAAAAAATGGAGAGGCTCGACCTTGAATTTGCAGCCGGCAAGCTGATCATACTCACATTCCTGTACTCCAGAAATTTCGATATTGCGGAGCGAATGCTGAATGAGTTCATGCAGTTCGACGCGTCTAAAGTGCCCGGAAACCTGCTTTTCGAGATCATGGTCAGCGCCGCCTGGGCGCACTGGTCATTTCTGGGAAACTATGAGGAAGCCCTCCGTTTACAGCATATCTGCCTGAAGGTCAGCGACACTGTGCCCATCCGGAAGCCCAACCTGGCCCTGTGTCTGTACCAGATGGGTATTGCTCAGTTTTACATGAACCGGCCCGACAGTGCCGATCAATATTTCATGAAAGCGGAAGCGATCTGCGAAAAGTATCAGATTACAAAGTTGCAGCAATACCACTCCTTTTGGGTGGAGGTTCTGTCAAAGCTTGGCAGGTATGACGAAGCACTGAAAATGATCGAAGAACTCTCTGTCCTGAATGAATCCCTGAAATATTATTCGCAACTATCCAATGCTTATCAGAGCT
>CAYLVY010000311.1:0-2030 GCA_964387205.1 uncultured Draconibacterium sp. | reverse complement strand
GATACTGCCCCATATGAAAAAAAACAATGCCGGGAAAATCATCAATCTCTCCGGGGGGGGGGCCACGACACCCCTACCGAGGATAACTGCTTATGCTGCATCCAAAGCTGCGGTCGTACGGCTGACAGAAACTCTTGCAGAAGAGTGCAGGGATTATGCAATTGAAATTAACGCGGTGGCCCCAGGTGCGCTTAATACTCGTCTCTTGGATGAGGTACTGGAGTCCGGACCGGATGCTGTTGGAAAAACGTTTTACGAAAAGGCCGTGAAACAAAAATCCGATGGCGGGACTCCTCTTGCATTAGGTGCGGAACTCTGTGTGCATCTGGCGTCATCTGCAAGTGATGGAATAACCGGTAAATTGATTAGTGCACCCGTGGAGGAACCTAGCCCAGTACCGTGAAAAATTACAGGGATCTGATATCTATACATTACGTAGGATCGTTGAGAAAGACCGGGGAATGAACTGGGAGACATAACGTGAAAGTCGGCATAATCGGCTGTGGTGCAGTGGGCAAAAAACGTGCCCATGCACTTGGAAAACATGAACTTGTAATTGCAGTAGATACTTCCCTTGAACGGGCACGGGAAGTTGCTCGTCTGAAAAATTGTCCAGCGGTGAGCACAGATTATCATGCTGCTCTGGATAATGATGAAATCGATCTGGTCTTTATCTCGACAACAAATGAGTTCCTCGCCAAGATCGCTCTGGATGCGGTATCTGCAAAAAAGCATGTGCTGGTAGAGAAACCCGCCGGCAGAAACGCGAACGAACTCATTCCGATTATCAGTACCGCAGAAAAAAATGATGTTTATGTTAAAGTTGGATTCAACCACCGGTTTCATCCTGCACTGCTGAAAGCAAAACAACTTGTGGATTCTGGCGCTATTGGACCGTTGATGTTCATCCGCGGGCGGTATGGCCATGGGGGCCGGAAGGGATATGAAAAAGAGTGGCGTGCAATTCCTGAACAATCCGGGGGTGGTGAACTGATCGACCAGGGTGTTCACCTGATTGACTTATCGCGATGGTTCCTGGGGGACCTCAAGGTCGCCGAAGGATTTGCCCACACCTATTTCTGGGAGATGCCGGTAGATGATAATGCATTCCTGATGCTGAAAAGCCCTACAGATCAGGTTGCATGGCTCCACGTCAGCTGTACCGAGTGGAAAAATATGTTCTCCTTTGAAATTTATGGAAAATTTGGAAAACTCCAGATTGAAGGACTTGGTGGGAGTTATGGTACAGAACGATTATATCATTATAAGATGCTTCCCACGATGGGCCCCCCGGAAACGACGATGTGGGAATATCCTTTCCCGGATAATTCCTGGATTCTCGAAGTTCAGGACTTCATCCGGTCCATTGAACTGCATAAAGAACCTGCCGGAAATATTCATGATGCCAAAAAAGCACTGGATATTGTCGGGAACGTATATGATTCCAGTAATTATACGGTGAAATCATGATCATTACCCGGAGTCCCTTAAGAATTTCTCTTGGTGGTGGGGGGACGGATTTGCCCTCGTATTACCAGAAATATGAAGGTTTTTTGATATCAGCAGCAATCAATAAGTACGTCTACATCAACCTGCATGATACCTTCGTTGATTATCTAATCGTAAAATATTCAAAAATGGAGGAAGTCCGGAATATCGAAGAGATCAAGCACCCCCTTATCCGAGAATCATTGAAATTATTGCGTTTTGATGCCCAGTATCTTGAAATTGCCAGCCTTGCAGATATCCCGGCAGGTACGGGTCTGGGTTCATCCAGCAGTTTTACCTGTTCACTGCTGAAGGCACTCCATACCCACAAGAATAATATCATTTCACCGGCAGATCTCGCTGAGCAGGCATGCCATATCGAGCTCGAACTCCTCGGAGAACCTATCGGAAAGCAGGATCAATACGTATCAGCGTACGGTGGGATTAATTGTTTCACATTCTGTAAGAATAACACCGTAAAAACGGAAAAACTCAATATCTCCCATGAAACCCTCTATAATCTCGAAGACCATCTCCACCTC
>CAYLVY010000310.1:0-2050 GCA_964387205.1 uncultured Draconibacterium sp. | reverse complement strand
CCAGATCGTCCACCCCGGGGCAACATCCAACCCTGCAGAACGGGCATGGCATTTCCTGCTTCCGGCCTACAACAGCGGATACATGTATTACGGCACATCGCTCGACATGGAGGTAAAACAGTCGTTGGCCTGCAATATCGCCTGCTCCCTCGCCAACCAGGTGATCAATGCCCATCCGAACACCGACAATACTCCCCCAACCGTCTTTATTCCCCAGAGATACCCATATAATCCCGGCGGTACCGGATTTGGTCCGAATTACGGATACCAGCAGCACCAGAACAGTTCCGATTTTCATATCTGGACTTTTGCCTATGATGTATCCGGTATTCAGCATGTCACTTTGAAGTACCGGATCGATGATGACGGGATCAATCCCACGGGCGACAACCACAACGACACATACGCCGGTGGTGCAGGTGTGGGTCCCTGGCAAAGCGTACCCATGAATTATCGTAATTTTCCCACGGGTAATGTGACCAACAACCCGGAGATCAGTTTTTTCATCCTGCCTGATTACATTGCCGGAGAATACTGGGCACCTGTGACCGGCATTACAGAAAAACTGGTGGATTATTACGCGGAAGCGGCCGATAATAAAGGTAATATAACGAAGACTCCCATTCAGCATGTCTATGTAGGCCCTTACAATCCGGGTGGAGGTACCGGCGGAGTGACATGGAGCCCTGCCTATCCTACCTCCAATGATGTGATCACGATCACCGAATCCAATGTAACCCAGGGGGCGAAACTTCACTGGGGGGTGAAGGAAAACGGCCTCTGGTGGCAGTCACCCAACAGCGCTTACTGGCCTGCAGGAACGGCATTGTTCAACGGTACAGGCCCTGCCGTGGAGTCTCCCATGAGCGGGCCATCCCAGGGTGATATCTCCATACAGGTCGGCCCGTTCAATAATCCGGCACAGAAAGTTGAGTCGGTTGACTTTGTGATCCACTACAACAACAACACCTGGAACAACAACAACGGAGCAGATTTCCATATTCCTATACAACAGACACCTATCGGATTGCCAAAACCGGAATCAAACCACCTTATCAGCGCCTGGCCGGTGCCTGCCGGAGCCGTGCTTATTGTCGGCGTTCCGGTGGAATTCTCATCCGGTCATGACCTGTCCCTGATCTCTGTCTGCGGACAGGAGGTTCTCAGGAAATCAATCCCGGGAGAGAATTTCAGGGTGGATATCAGTTCCCTTGATCCGGGATTTTATATATTGATCGTGACCAATCCCTCAGGGATTGCCGTGGCAAAGAAGAAAATTCTGAAAGGGTGACCCGGATGATTTAACATTATAATCCGAAGTTTTAACGTTCG
This sequence comes from uncultured Draconibacterium sp., assembly GCA_964387205.1. Lineage (GTDB taxonomy): Bacteria > Bacteroidota > Bacteroidia > Bacteroidales > FEN-979 > CAIVAT01. Next base: position 718 of record CAYLVY010000310.1, on the reverse strand, counting down.
GATCTGTAACATTTTATAAATATCCGGGTCTTATGCATATTTAACGCAGTATGATCCGTTTCCTTGCGTTTGCGTTGTTGATCACCACCGGACTGAGTGGTTCATCTCAGTCCTGCCATTTCATTAATTACAGCATCGAACAAGGACTATCCCAAAGCGTGGTCAACTGCGTCTTACAGGATTCAAGAGGTTATCTTTGGGTAGGAACCCAGAATGGACTGAACCGCTTTGACGGATATCAATTTACTGTTTTTCAATACGATCCTGATGACAGTGTTTCCCTGTCCAACAATTGGATCTATGCGATCGCTGAGGATAAACACGGGGATCTGTGGATCGGGACCAAGCAGGGGCTGAACCGATATATTCGGCAAAGAGGTAATTTTCAACGTATTCCGCACAGCAGCGATTATGGCGGCATGATCTCCTCCTGCGTTTATGATGTGATAGTGGCCAGGACAGGAAAAATTTATCTCAACACTCCACCTGCCCTCACGATTATCGATCCCGAAAAAAATGCCATACGCCATTACGCGATCAGTTTTCCTTCTGACGGGCTGGTGGAGGATAATAAAATCCCGCTTCTCGAAGATTCGGAAGGGGACATTTGGGTTGGGAACAACCACGGTCTGACCTGTTACCACCCCTCCAAAGGCAGTTTCAGTTATTACCTCGGCGCAGGAACAGGTAACTCTTTAATCAGCAGCAAAATCTCTGC
>CAYLVY010000309.1:0-2053 GCA_964387205.1 uncultured Draconibacterium sp. | reverse complement strand
GAAATGCCATGCCCGTTCTGCAGGGTTGGATGTTGCCCCGGGGTGGACGATCTGGTCAATATTGACCGTGCCCTGGAGGTCTTCGGCCGTCCCGACCCGGTTTTCCGCCGCTACCAGCACCGCCCAGTTCCGCGCATCCTCGGTCCATCCGTCGGGATCGAACTGGTATCCGGAGGTGTACATGGGCCACAACCAGTTGATAAACTGAGGATGACCCCAGTCGTTCGCCGCATTGAACCAGGAGCCGTCTTCAACGTGCACCACATCATTTTCAGGAACAGGATGTTGCTGGAGAAACTGTTCAATGGTGGTGGGCACATATCCTTTCGAAGCAGCTTCGTTGGCAAAGCCGGGTACCGACTGGCTGTAATAGGTATACCCGCCGCCCCACGCGTTATCACCGTCGTGGGCCAGCAGCACTATCGAGGGCTGGGCATTGTTGTTGAAAGGTGCAATATGCTGGTCAATATCTCCGGTACCCATCATCGAATATCCGTTCTGATAACTCAGCAGGTCGCACATCGGCACCACCGTGATCTTGTATTCCGTACCATTGTCCGGATCAACATATTTTGCTTTATGGGCCTGATAACAGTATGGTGCCGCGAACGTACCGCCGCGTCCGTCGATCTGGCCGCTCCACCAGTTCACCCCATTGGCGGCAACTTTATCGGCTTTGTTGGGAGGATCGATGTTGCATCCGGAAGTCCCGAAAGTTAAGGGGTAATCGTTCAGGGTACGGGCAAGGTGACTGTTGGCGATGACCACCCATTCGAATCCCTCCTGTTTCAGCGCTTTGATGTTGCGGGTGCTGAACGAGCATTCCGCAGGCCAGTAGCCTTTGGAATAGGAGGGGCCGGAACCGAAGTTTTCCTGGTAAAGATATCGGTGTGCCTGGATCTGTTTCCGGAGCATCCTGTCGCTGATCAGTGGCGAAAGTGCATGATCCTTGGTGAACCCGGTGATATCCATCCTGGGCTTTCCGGCTGAGGTGTTCCATCCACGGGCGGTGACAAAACTTCCCTGCCATCCGTTGTAATAGCCCCATTGACCTGCCCCGGAGAGGCTGTTCACATTTTCCATCAAACATCCGGAATAATTTACCTGCGCGCCCGCTTCAGGGAGATGAAGCAGCGACTGAACCGCGTCTTTTGTGCGGTACTGGTACACCGCCTTTCGGTCATCATTGCCGAAGATCTCCTGAATGTTGTTCAACGGATGCTGCAGCCCGTCGGGGTACCAGTTTCCGTTGTTCCATTTCAGGTACTGCGATTCCCAGGCATTTTGATGCTGCATGCTGTTCCATGTACTGATTTCCGGCCAGTAGATGGGCTGTTCCAGGTGCCACAGATAACTGGTATGGACCTGGGCATAACCCATCGTAACGGCAAGCAGAAATAGCGGTATTGAAAGGAGACGTCTCATGGAATTGCGGTTGAAATTTCGATCGCCATAATTAATCCAGAATGATTTTTCGGGTAGCGGAACCTTTTTCTCCGGAAAGGTGGATCAGGTAAAGCCCTTTCTGCAGTCCCCGGAGAGAAATGGATTCGCGGGGGCTTTCCATCCGGCGGGTGAGCAACATGCGGCCATCGGGGGAAAAAAGTGCGATCGTGCAGAGGTGGTCTGCTTCAATCGTCAACTGTTCATTTGCCGGATTGGGATAGATACTGATCCCCTCACTTCCGGGTTGGACGGTTCCGTAATTGGAATCTCGCTGTAGCAGCACATTGAGCGATTGATTGGCCTGTAACTGTATTATCCGGTTGTAAGGTTTAAAGCCCTGCTTGAGTATCGTTATCCTGACGATTCCGGGAAAGGCATACATCAGAAGGTTTCCCTGCGGATCGGAGAAGTAGCTCCCAACTCCTTCATATTGGATCTCTGCTCCTTCAACCGGAGAAAGATCGGTGGAGTCGCTGATGGAAATGGATAGCTGATGAAAGGGTTTATCGAGCTTCACATCGGTGAAAACCCTGAATTCACCGGGGGCAAAACTGAACGAGTGGCCCGCGGGGTCGGTGATATTGACGGTTTCACCGGAGAAATAATC
>CAYLVY010000308.1:0-2063 GCA_964387205.1 uncultured Draconibacterium sp. | reverse complement strand
CGCACTGCGCAGGATGACGACAGGCGTTTCTGTCGTTATTGCTCTGCCCAATCCTGCAACCGCATTGCTTTCCTCCATAACCTCGACGGATTTTTCCAGCACTTCGGGAAATAATTGAGTTCCGGAAGCGATTGCCATGAAGAAAGAGGTGTAAAGTTCTGCCAATCCTGTATTGAGTAAGGTTGACAGGTTATCGCCGGTCTTTCGCTGCATCACCACAATCCGGTTGAAACGCTCCCGGTTCAGCACCTGCCAGTTTGCCAGGTTTTCGAGGGCCATTTCATCAACAAACTCCGGAACGATCATAACATCGATGCCGGCAAGGGTTTGGCGGGAGATGGAATCGAGGGTCGATATAAACATCCTTTGATCATCACCGGCCAATAAGAGGATCCCGACTTCAGAGCTTTTATGGGTCCGGGTTTCCATCAGAAAATGACGACCAGGGAGGATTGGGAAGCTGAATAGCTGCAATATGTCGGGCTCATTTGCAGTTTCTGCGGCCGGGGAGAAGAGATTTCTTTTAGGATACGGATCCATTTCCAGTGAAAACCGATCCTTCAGGAAGTGCAGAAATGAGGCGGTTTTTTCCATTCTCTCTTCAGGGCTAAACCGCCATCGTACCATAGCACAGGCGTTTCGCCCTATTTGTTCCCGGGTCTCCTTGTCTGTGACCAGTAAACGAAGAGCCTGATACCAATCTTCGGAAGTCTTGGCAAGAAATCCGGACTGTCCGTGGGTGATAATACGCTGAAACGGTGGGGTGGGGGAGGTAATGGTGGGGATTTTCAGCAGGGCTGCTTCGAAAAACTTCAGTTCGCTCTTTGCCCGGCAGAAGGGATTATCCTCCAACGGCGCCAGATTGATGTCGAACCGGTAAATCTCCTCCTGAAGTTCCGGAAAGGGTACCATGTTACGGACTTCGATCCTTTCTTTAAAGTGGCTTAATTCAGGGAATTCGTGCATGTGGAGGGATTCGGAGAATACAGTCAGTACGGTGTGGGGAAATTCATCAAGAATCCGGGCAATGGCTGGAACAACCAGGGCAAAATCGTGCTGATGCGTCAAGGTACCCCCGGCATAGCCCATTCTGATCACCCCGGGATGATAGTTGATGTTGTCGATCAACCGGGCCGATTTTTCAAAGGTTTCACGGCTGTAGCCATTAGGCAGGATGATGCCGGGTTTTCCCAACCGCCGGAAAGTTTCTGCGATTTCCAGGGTCGAACCGGTGCAGCAATCGGATAATAACGCTGTTGCCAGCATACCCTCGCAATACTCCTGCACCGGTTTCTTACTGCCATGAATGCTACGGATGGCGTCAATGATTTCCGGTTCCGCCAGCGAGGAATCAAACAGCAGGTCATCCATATCGAATACGACCACTGTTCCCCTTTCCTTTGCTTTACTGATAACATGGGAAATCGCGGGACTTATCCGGGTACGCCATACGAAAAGCAGCTTGCAGTGATCCAGGAGATTTATCTGATGGATAAGGAGTTCGGCGACAGTCCAGTTTGCTTCGATTCCAAGCGCATGAAAGGCATCCATATAGTTTTTCACCCGGTAATAATGACCGGGTGTTTTCCATTCTCCGCTGATGAATAAGACCGTTGCCGGAGGTCGGTCACTATTCTCCAGCTCCGGAAAAATATTTGTTTTTCTACCCTCTGACTTTCCGTAAAGGATATAATGGAGCAGAGGATTTATATCTGCTGCTTTCACATCCGGATAGGCATTCAGGTAAAACCGGGTATCAAAAACGGCAGAAGGCCACCTGTCCTCCTTCCACCCATATTCGCAGAAATGTTCAATAGTATCAATGTCAATATTCTGCAGATCACGATTATTGCTCAGGTAAAATGTTTCATCAAATAATCCGGATCGCAGGATCAACTCCTCGTCATCAGGTTCTGCAATGTTGATTTCCGGCGCTGCCAACCTTTCCGCCATCGGCATCCTGCCCTCCGCCCTTCCATACTCTAAATAATGAATGAGGGGATTGATGCCTGCCTCTTTTACGTCGGGGTATCGTTGAAGGTAGAAAGCGCTTTCGAAATGGG
>CAYLVY010000307.1:0-2101 GCA_964387205.1 uncultured Draconibacterium sp. | reverse complement strand
TACTGTTCACAATCCAGATCTATGCCGATTTCGGTGGGTATAGCCATCTTGCCATCGGCATATCCAAACTACTGGGATTCAATATTATGCAGAATTTTGCCTATCCCTATTTCGCCCGTGACATCCGTGAATTCTGGAAAAGATGGAACATTTCGCTCACTACATGGTTCCGCGATTATATATTCCTACCGGTGGCTTATGCCATTTCAGGGAAAATAAAGAAGGAAAAGGTTGCCGGAATCCCTGTCGATCTGATCATCTATACGGCTGGGATTGCCGTAACATGGACCCTGACCGGTCTCTGGCACGGGGCAAATTACACTTTTATCGTATGGGGGGCCATCCACGGCGGCTTTCTGCTTCTGTATCATATGTTGGCCAAACCACGCAAAAACCTGCTGAAGAGGTACAACCTGGGGAGAAATCCCTTTTTTATCCTGATTGAATATCTTTTGACCATGACGGCTGTGACCGCCGCTTTTGTCTTTTTCCGTTCAGCCAGCACGGAGCAGGCGGTCCGCTTTTTCGCATCTGTACTCGCAGGGAATTTCCTTGGCCCGTTACCGTTTACCATGATCCGTGACGGATGGCCGCTGGCCATTTCCATCCTGCTGTTTTTCCTCGTCGAATGGCTTGGTCGCAGGGCAGAGCATCCCCTGGCAGCCGTGGGGATCCGGTGGTATCCTATTTTCCGATGGTCGTTTTATTATGTGATCATCATTGCCACTGCATTACTGGCTGCAGAGGAACATGCCTTTATTTATTTTCAGTTTTAACAAAATCAGATCCATCACTCAGTCCTTGTATGATTCCGTTAACTCTAGGCGCCAAGATCCGCTGGCGGATGCAATTTGACCGCAATCCCCTCCATCCGGTCCTGCAGGATAAATTAGCGGTGAAGAAATTCGCCGCAGCACGTGGTGTGCGTTCGGCAGAGGTATTATTCGTCACCGACAGGCCAGAGACCATCCCTTTTGACCAGTTACCCGACAAGTGTTTCATCAAGGCCAACCACGGATGCAACTGGAATATCCTGAAATATGGAGAGCACTACGTTGAATTCTCGAATGGTGAATCCATTATTACCTCGGAAGGATATTATAATGCAGATCCTGGAACGGTAAAAATAATGAAACCGGGAGAGGTTGTGGCGTTGTGTTCCCAATGGATGAACGAGAGGTACCGACCGGTGGAATGGGCCTACAACCATATAAAACCAATGATTTTTGCAGAAAAAATCATTGAACCTGAACCCGGAAAAGAGACACAGGATTACAGATTATATTCCTTTCATGGGGAAGTGCGGATAATCAGCATTGGCTCCGCTTCGATGCGGAGACGCAATGAAAATATCTTTTTCGATCATTCATGGAAAAAAATTCACCTGTCCCAAAACTTTGAAAAAGAGCCGGCGGTGATTCCTGACAAACCCGCATTCCTTCATGAAATGACAGATGCGGCAAAAAGGATTGGCAAAAACCTGGATTTTCTCCGGATTGATTTTTTTGCCGATGGCCATCAAAGTTATCTATCTGAAGTGACCCTTTATCCCAACGGCGGTCAGGACAACCGGCCAACGAGCGATCACGGGTTCAACCTTTTCCTGGGCAATCACTGGAGAATGCGGCCCTGGCAATGGTGGCAGGCCTGCAGGCTCGAAATCAGCCACAGAAAAACGCAACGGTCAATTTAATCCGGGTTATGATCAGGCGTATCGTATTGCATATCGGGGTTCATAAAACCGCCTCCACTACCATCCAGAATTGTCTGTCGCACGGGAGGCAGCAACTTGCAGCGGCAAATGTTTTGTATCCCGTTTTTTACGCCGGAAATGTGGAGATCAGCAACCATTCCATTCCCTTCTACTCCCTTTTCGCTGAATATCCTGATAAATATCACTTTAACATAAGCCAGGGTTATACCACCGATGATTCCATCAGGAACCTTCACCTGGAATACAACCGACAGCTGACAGACCAGATCAAGGATTTTATGGGAGACACGATGGTAATCAGTGGTGAGGACATCTCGCATCTTTCGTCCGGAGAACTCGGATCACTTCGCGCATTGTTATCTGAGGTGACGAATCCCTCCGTGAAAA
>CAYLVY010000306.1:0-2104 GCA_964387205.1 uncultured Draconibacterium sp. | reverse complement strand
TAGATGCACCAGCCCGCATACATTCCACGGCAACTTCTTCACTGATGGCACCGGTAAGGATGATCACGGGGAGCCGCGGATCATAAGTTTTAGCCACTTTGATCACGTCCATTCCGGTAAAACCGGGTAACATGTAGTCGGTGATCAGGATTCGCGGACTAAATCCGGAGAGGGCTTCTTCAAGTTTTTCCATGGAGTCGACAAGCAACGGCTGGAATTTCAACCCCTCATGCTTCATGATGTTGACCGCCATGGTGTAGTGGATAGGCTCGTCTTCCACAAACAGTATCCTCACAACCTCATTCATTGACGCAGATGTCATGACCTGGTACCATCAGGATATGTTTATATGCCGTGACATCACCTCCAGTATCTGGTCTCTGCTAAAAGGTTTAGACAGGTATCCATCACAACCTGCTTCCAGGGTCTTGGCTTCATCCCCCGTCATCGCATAGGCTGTAACAGCAATGACAGGCAGTTCGGGCCTTATCTGTTTTATGCTCCGGGTCGCTTCATAACCGTCCATATCCGGCATTTTCAGATCCATCAGTACAATGCTGATTTGCGGGTCTTGCCGGATAATCTCCACGGCTTCCTTTCCGTTGCGTGCCCTTAAAATTTCAAATGGATGAGGTCTGAGACTGACCTTCAGAAAAAAGAAATTATCCTCATCATCCTCCGCGATCAAAATTTTAATATTTTCCATCAGTACAATAGTTTTCAGTGGTCGTTAAAAGTCGGCGGACAAATTTTGTTCCAGTGGCAACCGGATGGTAAAGACTGATCCTGTCCATTTTTTTGAAGTAACCTGAACGTTTCCACCGATGAGTTTCATGATTTCGGATACAATGGAAAGCCCCAGGCCACTTCCCTCAAAGTTTCTGGTACGGTAATGATCAACCTGAAAGAATTTATCAAATATATTGGGAATTATCCCACGGTCGATTCCTATTCCAGTATCTATTATCCTTATTTGCATCTGTTCATGATTTACCTGGTATTCCAGTACAATCTCCCCTTTATCGGTAAACTTAATGGCATTGTCAACCAGGTGAAACAATACTTTACGGATCAGGTCGGGATCGGTTTTTAAAATCGGGTCTTTTTTCACCGGATCAGGAACGATGCGAAATCCCAGCTTTTTCTGGTCGATCCTGAGTGCAAAGTGATCTTTGACTTCCTCCAGGATGGCACTAACCGGAAATTCACGGATGCAGATTTTCATATTGCCGGATACGAGCATCGAGATGTCCATATAGTCGGTTATGGTCTGCATCAACCGTTTGCCGCTTGCATTCAGAATATACAGATATTCCTCTTTTTCTTCAAGGGTAATCCCGGGGTCCAGCACCATGGGTGCAAATCCGAGAATGCCGTTCAACGGGGTACGGATCTCGTGGCTAATATTTTCCAGAAAAGCGGATTTAAGCCTGTCACCCGCCTCAGCCCGTTGTTTTGCCTCCTCCAGCAAAGCCATATTGCTTTTTTGCTCTGTAATATCCTCCTTGACAGCAATGTAATTGGTCATTCTTCCGCTGTTGTCAAAGACAGGGGTTATCGTGACCGACTCCCAGTAAAGTGAGCCGTCCTTCCTTTTATTCTGAAGTTCTCCACGCCATTCGCCACCAATGGTGATGGTTTCCCACAGCCCCCTGTAAGTTTCGGCCGGTGTCATCCCCGATTGAAGGACACGTGCATTCCGGCCTATCAACTCTTCATCGGAATAGCCGGTAATCTCACAGGTCCTGGGGTTAACATACTCCATAACTCCATTAAGATCGGTTATGACAATGCTGACCGGGCTCTGTGCCAGCACCTGACCAAAACGGCTCTCTCCTTCCCGGGCTTTATTTTTTTCAAAAAAGAGACTCAACTGGCCGGCAACAATCTCCAGCAATTCCACTGTCGATTTATCATACAAACCAGGCTGATCATAGCTTTGTAATACCATCGCCGCCACCACATCATCACCCGATTTCAGGGGAATACCAATCCAGACTTCCGCCCTGCGGCCCCGGAGTACAATTTCTCCGGATTCAGCCAGTGCCAGGATATCATCTTTGTGCACGATCAACGACCGTTTATGCCTGATCACGAACCCGGT
>CAYLVY010000305.1:0-2111 GCA_964387205.1 uncultured Draconibacterium sp. | reverse complement strand
CGGCGGCATGCTGGGTAAGGCCGTCCATGTCGAGGGATGGAACTGGATGGCCGGGGCCGCCTTTCTCACGGTGGTGACCCCTGCTTACGCCAAGAGCGGCCTGTTCTTACTGGTCGTCATCCTTGATGTCGTTCTCTGGATGATTGTCGGTGTCGATTCGGGATGGTATGGCGATCCCAAGACCTTCAAACCCATAATCGGCTGGCTGCTGGTGATCAGCGGGTGGTATGGGATTTATATGGCGGGTGCCGTCTGCTGCAACACGGTTTACGGCAAGAAGGTCTTCTGGACCCCACCGCCGGTTATCAAATAAATTATCTGTAAAATTGATTTTCAAAGGGCAGGTTCTTAGGAACCTGCCCTTTTTTTAGAAAAATCTTGACACCCCTTTTTATCTCCGGCATGCCTAATCCAAGTTCATGGTTGTGAATAAAATAACAAGTGATAACCGGCGCATGCGTGGACTTGGTTTCATGTTTAGGCACTACGGATATGGGATTTCGTGATTGTTTCAGCAGGACAGCGGCTTTTGAATGGTTTGTGATTGTCGTCGCGGGGTTTCTTTTCCGCCTCGATCATCACGGTGTCAGCTCCATTATACGTTGGCTGGCGTTGGACTCCGATTTATACACCGCCCTGATGTCATTTTTTCGGGCTTCTTCATGGCGGATGCAGCGGGTCATGGATCGTTGGTTTCAGATCGTATTGTCCGAGGCCCCTTTGCTTCAAGTCGATAATCGTTGCATATTGATCGGGGATGGGATCAAGATATCAAAGGAGGCCGAGAAGATGCCGGGGGTCAAGAAGTTGCACCAGGAATCGGACAACGTGGGGAAACCTGAATATATCTATGGCCATCATCATGGAGAGTCCTGGGCATCTTGGCCGGGGAGGTAAAAAAAACGCTTTTGCATTCCCCTTTGTGCTGAGTTGCACGAAGGGGTGATTGATCTCCGTTCGTACCAAAACAAGCCATTGCCTACCGTAGATGGGGAGGTTAAAACCAGCGTCACCACCTTGATGGCATTTATGGCTGCCGGCGTGGTGCGGCGGATGAACCGGCCGTTTCTGCTGGTACTGGATGCCTACTTTGCCGTGGGTCCGGTCTTTGCGATCTTGAAAGACGTTGTGGATGCCCAGGGTCAACGTCTGGTGCATGTGATTACTCGGGCCGAGAGCAATGCAGTGGGCTATCAAGAACCGCCACCCAGAACAGGCCTGCGGGGTGCTCCCCGCAAGTACGGAGACAAAGTGTCAATGATCTCGCTGTTCGATAAGGAGCACCTCTTTCAGGAGATTGCTCTGGAAATATACCGGGAAAGGAAAACCATCTTGTTTTACTGCATAGATCTGATCTGGAAGCCCATCAAGCAAAAGGTCCGCTTCGTACTGGTCAAAGACGGCAACGAACGGTTCATTCTCTTGACTTCCGATCTGACTCTTTCCCCACAAGACATTATCACAGCCTACAGTCATCGCTTCAAAATCGAGGTTACCTTCAAGGTCATGAAGCATCTGCTCGGAGTATTCTTTTACCATTTCTGGACCAGCGCCTGGCCAAAAATCGGGAAAAACAACCAGAGCGTCATCTCATCTTTAATCCCTGATCACAAACGTCTGATCGTGCAGGCAACCAATGCCATAGAAGGGTTTGTCAACTTCGGCTGCATCGCCACAGGCACCCTCCAGATCTTGGCCCTAAAACACCATGAGAAAATATGGCAATCCTACCGAAGATGGTTACGAACCTATACCTCATACATCCCCTCGGAGGAAGTTGTCAGGTCAGTTATCCAGGAAGAGTTCCTGCATAATTTTCACTCTTTCAGGAATAGCGCGATTTATCGAATAATTATGTCAAAGAGCAGGAAAAACCAACAGCATCAATTGCCAATGGTGGCATAAATTACATAAAATTATGGACTCTCAAGATAATATGAAAATGCCGTTTTCATGCTTCGTGGTGCTCCACGGGACATGCGGGTTTTTTACGAACTCATTATTTTTTTATTGGTAGGTGTGCAGTCCCGGCAGAAGGTTCACGCCCAGATAGGTAATGAGGACGCAGATGAAGCCGATGACGGCCATTACGGCCATGGGTCTTTCCCGCC
>CAYLVY010000304.1:0-2116 GCA_964387205.1 uncultured Draconibacterium sp. | reverse complement strand
GTGATACTGACCGGGAGTTGATGAGAGAGAAAAAGGAGCTGACCAGCCCGGGAGCCTGGGGTCATCTCAAAGTATTCCGCACCATAATGAAGGATATGATCAGCAAAGGGTACAGCAGAATATTGGTGCTGGAAGATGACGTCATTTTCATCCGGGATTTTCACGAAAAATTTCTTGACCTGACCCGTGAACTTTCCGGAATTTCCTGGAAAATCCTGATGGCGGGGGCAGGACAACATCATTGGAAAATCCCTGAAGATCTGCGGTATGAGAATTCCGGAATTACAGAATTTGATCCTTCCATCCCCTTCTATTACCCGGTTAATACCCTGGGGTCATTTGCCCTTGGTCTGGATCTGAGTGTTGCCGAAGATTACATCAAGTCGCTTGAACGGATGAAATGCAATAGCGACCGTGCCTTGCATCCGCTCTTCAGACGCTGGTACCGTCATTGCTTCGTTGCAGTTCCAAACCTGGTTATCAGCGATGTATCCGACAGTAATATTACCCCAAAGGGAAATAATGACCAACGCTCATACCTGAAAAAACAAAAATGGGACATTACGAGATACGATTTCCCTTTTCAACCGGAAATGGTCAGTATCATTGTTCCAATGTACAATGCAGGCGCAACCATTGCACAAGCAGTCCGCTCCCTCACCCGGCAAACATACCGTGAAATTGAAATTATTGTGGTTGATGACGGCAGTTCGGACGAAAGCGGAGAGATCGTCAAATTGCTGGCCGCAACCGATCCCAGGATCCGGTATTTCAGAAACGAAACCAACAGGGGTTGCTATTGTTCGAGAAATACAGGCATCAGGGCATCGAAAGGGAAGTACATCGCTTTTCAGGATGCGGATGACATCTCGCTTTCAACGAGGATCGCACACCAGTTGATCCCTTTGGTCGGCCGCCGGGCCAAACTTTCCCTGTCGAAAATTTTACGGAGCAATCGCAGGATAGCCGAAACCGACTTTCATGATGATGCATCTCTCCTTAACTTCGTACATTCAGTTCCGACAGAAAAAGATCATCCGTCAGATAACCGTCCGGTGACACTCATAACCGGACTTGCTACAACGATGTACGACCGGCAACTCTTTGAAAAATACGGGCTTTACTGGGAGGAACGCTTTTCGGCGGATGCCGAATTTCTGGAACGTCTCCTTTACCATGAGTGTAATCTTCGGTTCCCGATTGACGGACTTCCCGCACATAAATATCTTGCCCTGCAGAAAAAGATTGACCATCTGTTCGAATACATCGATGACACGCTTTACATTTGTTTGCCCCGGGCCGACAGCAACTTATCGGCAAAATACAGCCTTTACGGGTCAGAACGTGAGAATTTCCGGATTAAATACAGAAAAAGACTTTTGGGAGAAACTGATTATCAATATCCTCATTTATAGTCATCATGCTGATTTCCGTTCACCTTCCGAAAACCGCAGGGACCAGTTTCCGCTATTCGCTGGAAGAACATTTCGCATCGGCACTGAAATGCGACTACGACGATTTTCCGATCAATACCCCACCCTTCCAAAGGAAAAGCAATGCGTTGTGCAAGGCATTTTCTGTCGCGGCTGACAACTTTTCAGGGATACAATGCATTCATGGCCATTTTCTGCCGGTTAAATACTCGATGTTGTCATTAATAAAACCTTTAATTTTCGTTACCTGGATGAGAGATCCTGTAAACCGGGTGATCTCGCATTATCATTTCTGGAAAACACATTATCCGGCCGTTCTGCCGCCCCTGCAGGCCCGAATGATCCGGGAAAAATGGTCGTTGGAAAGATTCTGCCTGGGCCGGGAACTTAAAGACATCTACCATCAGTTTCTGTGGGGATTCCCGCTGAACAAATTCAGTTTCATCGGGATAACAGAATATTATCAGGATGATTTCGCCGTTTTTGCCCGGGTTTATCTCGGTTCTGAATTGCCGGTACTGACAGAAAACAGGTCATTGGAAACCAAATCCACAGCGGTTCTTTCGATGATCGTGTCAGCGGCGGCATATTCGCCATCTCGGTAGGGCGCTCCCTGCCAGATGATGGCTATGGAAGCAGTCACGTTTGGTGCGGACATGGATGTGCCCGTCCAGCCATCTTCA
>CAYLVY010000303.1:0-2127 GCA_964387205.1 uncultured Draconibacterium sp. | reverse complement strand
GGTTGAAACATTGCCAGAGCCGGAAGCCGGGTCACCGAAATTCCAGAGCGTGGTGTCGGCAGGTGGCCAGATATCGCCGGAAAAGATTACAGGATGTCCTTGGCATTGGCCGCTGGAATGGATGTAGGCTTTGTAGCGCTGGAGAAATTGGGGTAAGGAACCATTACAGTTGGTTCCACCAAGATAAACGGCATTAAGTTCATAATTGCAATTTGTTCCGGGTGATGATGGATCATTGATCCTGTTAAGTGAATCAATCGGAAATTTTGGATTGCCCAAATAAATTCTTCCATCAGGTCCCATTTGGATACTCCCGGCGCTCATTGTACCAATCAAAACACCACTTTGCATAAAATTTGCAGAGTCAGATTGTTCCATGTCAAACTGCCAGAGAGGGGTGTTAGTCGTAAGATTCCCATCTGTTTTAATAGTGTACAAATACCTCGAATCAACAGAGAACTCCATGCCATCAGCCGGGGCCAGAAGTCCCATATACCTGGGCAGAAATGTGAACCGCCGCGTGATGGCGCCTGTAGCTGGGTTAAAATAGCACATCTCCGCAATCGAATCAGAACAAACAAGATTTTGGCCATCCTGGGAGATCCGCAGTGATCCTTTCTGATAAAAAACGGGTGAAAGCGAACTGTTTGATACCACAGGATTGCTGATACCAGATTCAGTGATCAGATAGGCAAGATACTGGCGGATGTAACCATGCCTGAAAACGACGACCCATACATCCTTATTATTCTGATGGCGGATCGCAGTCAAATGGTTGACCGCACTATCTCCCGTAGGAAGGGGAATATTTTTAAATCCGGGTACGATAGCGCCGAATCCGCCATTCAGGGTCATGTCAATGATCGAATAATGCAACCCGGTCAGCGGACCGGTGGATTCGAAACGACCAACTGTAAAAAGATAGTACTGATTTTTATTCCCGACCACAGGTACAGCGAATACGGGTTGTCTGGTCGCATTTACCCCACCCAGCAATCCATTTCCATTGGACATCCAATTATGATTATATGACCATACTCTGTACCCATTCGAATAGAACAGGAGATTACCTGCTGAATCTGAAACCGACGAGGACATTTGAGAAACTGAAATACCCATAGGACTTGGAGGGAGAGCAACCGGTGTCCCGTTAATAAATTTCATGGCCGCATTGACTCCGAAATACCAGTTGTCCCACTCCCCCTGCGAAAACCCCAGGAATGGCAACAATAAAATCATGACGGTGATAAATTTAATTCTCAATTGTTTTCAACTAGTAATCAAAGGATTTCTAAATAATCAAATTATAGTTCCATCGATTTGATTTGTATCGCCGTTTTTCAGATGATGATAAAATATCTGTAAATAAGGACTTTCATCGATCTGTCAAGTTTAAGTATACCAAAAGTAAACAAAAATTAAACATTTTCTTCAGGTTAAGGGTGCTAATCGAATTACAAACTTGACCTGATCTGAAATCCTCATAATCAAGACATAGAAAACCGCATGCGGTTGTCTGTTTATTGTCCTTTAGTCTTTAAGACATTGTGTATTTCTTTGCCTTATGCAAACTGCTCAAACCAAACTTTCCGAGCGTGAAATAGCCGAAGCCTGGGCGAAGATCACGATAATCAAATGGAAGAAGAAGCTAGCTTCCAATAAGATCGGTGACACCGGTACCCTCCTTAAAAGTTTCAAATATAATGTACTTGCATCGACACAAGGAAATGTGCTGAAAATCACCCTGCTTTTCGAGTATTACGGCCGCTTCGTTGATATGGGAGTCGGCAAAGGCGTGAAGATCGGCGATGTGAAAGAATCTGCCGCTTCACGAAAGCTTTCCGGGAAAATGCTCGGAAACCGCCGGCGACCGAAGAAATGGTACTCAAAGACCTTCCATGCCGAAGTGATGAAGCTGAGCGAAATCTTCGCCAAGGAGTACGGGCACCGAGGTGTCGTGGCAATTACTGAGAACCTGTCTGATAAATCCATCCAGAATGGCTAAGAACGAAACTTCTACCGCTACCGTCATTTTCAATGGTGAAAAGGCCAATGCCACCCTTAAACAGTTAGAGGCCGAAGCCAGGAAACTCAATGCAGAGCTTCGGCAACTGAATGTCAATTCAA
>CAYLVY010000302.1:0-2139 GCA_964387205.1 uncultured Draconibacterium sp. | reverse complement strand
TCTGTTTCCCATCGTTTTTCATCATCCAGCAGGTGCTTGGATCAAAAATGAGCATCAGACAAATGACCATGATCGTGCTCAGCGGGGTAATGCTTACATCCACCATTGCGCTTTCTTTCGCCCCCATTGTGATTGTGTTCCAGGTGACCGGCGGCAACTACCATTTTCTTCAGCTCCTTCATGTGACGATCTTCATTTTTGCCGGGGTGTTCGGGATGAAGTTGATGGTGGATGCACTCAAGTATGCTTGTGACCAGAAGAACATTTACCCCCAGACAGGCGTTACGGTATTCAGGATATGGGTGATCATCCTGGCTTTTGTCGGGATTCAACTGGCCTGGAACCTGAGGCCTTTCCTGTGTGAGAAAAGCGAAGAATTCAAATGGTTCAGGAAGTACGAAGGCAATTTCTATACCGCGATCATCTTTTCTGTGGAGCAGCTTGTTTCACCAAAACCGAAACCGGATCAGCCTTACCTGCCCCTTCAGCCGGCAGGCACCGGAAAGCCTGCCATGGGACCACAAACCGATTCCCTGAAGTTGTTACAGCAAACCGGTAAATGATCATGGAAGAGATAATGACGCTCGAGGAGGTTGCGAAATACCTGAAATTAAAGCCTCAGACCATCTATACCTGGGCCCAGGACGGTAAGATCCCTGCAGCCAAACTGGGAAAGGAGTGGAGGTTCAAAAAATCGGTCATTGATCGCTGGTTCAACGAACACATCGACGAGAAATTCTCCAAATTTCTTTAAGGACAGGGAGCCGGATGAATCAGCAGTTGATCCTTCATCACCGGGCATACTCCATTTGTCGAAATTACAAATGGCATACTGAATCCTTCGGATTCTGACAGGTTGGTTGACAAATTTTCGTACTTTCGACCCAAATGTTTCAATGCCTTGACCATGCATCATCATGTGTCCTGAAACCCTGCAGCGGCGAATCCTCACCTGCCTCGATCCTTTTGATGAACCCGGCATGGTCAACCGGATGGCCGGCCATTACCGTACCCTTCACCTGCTGGAGGCGGGTGGCAAATGGGTCTCCCCTTTGCTCGGGAGCCGTTCGGAAGAGCTGTTGCCCGGCGCGGTGACATCAGATGAATGTAACCGATTCCTGCAGCAGGTGATGAACTTTTCGCTTCGGAACCCGTTCTTTGCCTCATTCCTGGAAAGGGCTATCAACATGCGGTTTCCAAAGCTTGAGTCGGGTTTCAGAGCCGAAGGCGCCATCGTGATCCCTGATGCCCTGGCCTTTGCCATGACCCTCGACCGGATCACCCGCGTTTGCTGTGATGATTACCGGATACTGGAGGTGTGTTACCACATAACGAAGAGAACCCTGCGGCAGACAGGCGCCTTTCGGCGGGTACCGTTTTTTTACCGGATAAAAATGAACTCCATCGATCCTGTGATATATTTTACCATACAGGCACATAAACGTCCACCAGAAAAACTGAACAAGGGATCAGCATCCCGTTTTTTGCAGATCAATATCCTGGAAGCCGTGTTTTCCGATATACTGATGGGACTCAGCGACAATGCGAGGGCGGGTTGGGTGCTCACCCTCCATAAAAGCGGCCATCGCGGTATCGATCCCTCTACCGGGGCAGGGCCCAATCATTGGTCGCCCGACGGAAAGGCCATCTGCCTGCGTCATCCGTTTCAGACATCCTGGAACGACCTCTACCAAATCTGGAACATGGCTTTCGTATCGAAACTATACGACCTTCCCTTCGTGATATCCAAATTACTTATCCCCGAAGTGAGCGATTACGCTGCTGAACCGGGCAGATACATGTACAAACGCATCATTGCCTTATACCTTTATATGGCCTGGTGTTTCTTTGACCGTTCTCACCGGTCAATCCAGCACCTTCCGTTAATGGACTGGTCCGATCCTGACCTCACCCGCTTTTGGGGGACTTGTGCAAGGGAATCAGCCAGGGAGTATTCCCATATGTTCAAATCAATATCTGATGGGCCAGATGCAACTGGTTGATAACAGGAAACCGGCGTTTACATTTCCCTTTATAAGCCATGCACAGGTTTTCTCCCTTTTCCTGAGGCAGGCGTGAAGAAATCCTTCACGGGTTGCTCCTGCACTGGAAACTGAGCAGTTTTATAAGCTCCGGAAC
>CAYLVY010000301.1:0-2144 GCA_964387205.1 uncultured Draconibacterium sp. | reverse complement strand
ATGGCGGATCGGTGCCGTCATATCAATGGAAGGTGAACGGGATCCCCGCAGGAACAAACAGCCCGGTTTATACCTATGTTCCCCTGAACAATGATGCTGTCACCTGCGGTCTCACTTCGTCTGAGACTTGCGCTACCGGCAACCCCGCCACTTCACCGGCGGTGATCATGATCGTAAATCCTCAGCTTCCGGTGAGCGTTTCTATCTCAGCTTCGTCAAATCCATTCTGTATAGGAACACCGGTCAGCTTAACCGCATCCCCGGCCAACGGCGGTCCGCTGGCTGCATATCAGTGGAAAGTAAACGGGGTCAATGCCGGAGTCAATGCCCCATTCTTTACCTATAACCCGTTTTCAGGCGATGTCGTCACCTGCCTTGTGACCTCTTCGCTTCAGTGTGTTTCGGGCAACCCGGCCGTATCGAACAGCATCACTTTGACCGGCAACCCCGGTCTTCCCGCTTCGGTCGCCATTGCAGCCAATCCCAACCCGTTTTGTCCGGGAACCCCGGTTGTTTTTACCGCTGCTCCCGGGAACGGCGGAACGGCACCTGTGTATCAATGGAAAGTGAACGGGATCAATGCAGGGAGCAATTCGCCGTCATTCACCTACAATCCCTCGGACAATGACAGTGTCCGTTGCGTGATGACCTCCAACCTGGTTTGCGTTTCATCAAACCCTGCCGTCTCCAACAAGATTGTCATGAGCGGTTCCCTGGCTCCGCCTGTATCCCTGAGCCTGTGTTTCGACAGCATAACGACCGTAGGCGCCAAGCCGTTCAAACTCAAGGGCGGTCTTCCTTTGGGAGGTAACTGGTCCGGACCCGGGGTAAATACCCTGACCGGAGTATTCAATCCTGCATCCGCCGGAACGGGGCTGAAGACCATCGTGTATTCCTACACCAATGTTTACCTGTGCAGCGCTTCCAAAACAAAATCGATCACAGTTCAACCCAACGCCGTATTCACCTGCGGAAACACCCTGATCGACATCCGGGATAACAAAACCTACCCTACGGTACAGATCGGCACCCAGTGCTGGATGGCCGCCAACCTGAACCGGGGAGCGCAGATCATCTCTTCACAGGTTCAGTTCGACAACTGCACGGATGAGAAATACTGTTTCGGCAACGATGCAGCGAAATGCTCGAAGTACGGCGGTTTGTACCAGTGGGACGAGATGATGCGCTACGACGATACGCCGGCAGGACAGGGATTATGCCCTCCCGGCTGGCATATCCCCACAGATAACGACTGGACAGTGCTTTGCAACTTCTATAACGGCAACGGATTTGCCGGAAAACCGCTTCAGGACACCATTGTTTCGGGCTTCCGGGCCTTGACAGGGGGTGTCTTCTACTTGAACTCGAGTTGGAGCTTTGCCGATTTTGCGGTGCTGTTCTGGACATCCACTCCCTGGGGACCTGCCAAAGCCGTATCTCACGGTCTGAATATTTACGATTTCTCTGTCTCCCTCTATCCTTCCTCTAGGGCAAATGCCTTCCCGATCAGGTGTTTGAAAGATTGAAAAATTTGCTATCATTCAAAATTAAAGATAATGTCAATCAATATCGGAACTTACACCTTCGATGGTCCTTATAAGACTGCAACAACATTGAAAGATAAATCCGGGATTTATGCCATTTTGACTTTAAATGGTGTGAAAATTAATATTATTGATATTGGCGAAAGCTCAATGGTAAAAACAAGAATTGAGGGTCATTTTAAAGATTCAAGCTTGTATAAGCAAGGTAAAGGTTTTTTGATGGTTGCTGTTTATTATACGCCGAACATACAACAAGCTGGCAGAAGACTAATTCAGGAAAAAATAAAATTACACCTCAAACCTTTTTGAGTGAAAAGAAAGTTACTACCCTAATTTCTTACGATTCTAATTAACCCAGTTTGAATTCACCGTGAGAGGTAGAACCCCATTTGTTAAGATTGACTTCCCACTTATCCTCTTGGTTTTCCAGATTTCTCAGATTGGAACTGGTGATCAAAGATGAGAATGAAATTCACAAAGGTAACATTACAACCATCAGCGGAAGCCATCTGGAGATTTGGTAAGTTTTGGATACTTATCTGGGTACCCTAAAAAGCAAAACCCGCTATTAAAGCGGGTTTTGAGAGTATTTTGTGCCCG
>CAYLVY010000300.1:0-2204 GCA_964387205.1 uncultured Draconibacterium sp. | reverse complement strand
CCTTGTCCTTGTCCATGCAGTCGCTGAAATCCATTAACGAAATCCTGTTGGTACCAAGTTCAAGGGCGGTCTCCGGTGCAATTGCAGTGAGTTCTTCAACCACTTGCTTCATATAACCCCAACGCATCTGAAGGGTATCTTTCCAGTAAGGATCGTTCAGACGCTCTGCCTTACGGCAGAAGTTTTCATAATTTAGAAATCTGTCCATGCATTATTTTATGGGGGTAGATCCGGAAACCATCCACATTTTCAAGTCTGACATGTCCCGGAATTTCATAATAGGAAAACCCGTGTTTCCAGGCAAGGTAGTTAAATGATAACTGATCGCGACGGCTGTATTTCGATAGCTCCTTCCACCAAAGATTGTTGAAATCAATCATCCTGTCGGTGTTCCGGCGAAACAGGATGCTGGTGGAGCACAATCCGTGGTCGGCGGGGTATCCTTCATCACGGTATTTTGTTATCTGGGCATCGATTTTTTCGGGGAGATCAAATCCTTTTTCACGGCAGGCAGACGCTTCGTCGTAGATACACTGGCGAATCGGATGTTTGTGAAGTGCTATGTCGTGGTTTTTGAGGTATCGTTCCAGCAGTTGATCGAAATCAATTCTTTCCACTGCAATATTGGCGTCGATCCATATCCAGTATTCATAACCCGGCAGAACAAGATGGGGATTGATCTTCACGAAACGGGCATTGCGGCAAGGGTCCGAATCTACTGGTTTATTAATCTTTGTTTTAAATACAGGATGCTTCAGCGTTGGATTATCGGTAAATACATAATAATCAAATCCTTTTTGCTTTCGAATGGGCTTCAGATCGTCGCGGTCGCCGAAAATGGCGGTGTAGATGACTTTTTTGCAAGGTTTCCGGTTGATAGGAAAATAATTCAACATGTTTCTGCACATTAACCCAGATCAGGATTTGGAACGGTTTGGCTTTGGAACCATTCCGGTATTTCGAAACCACGATCCATTAGGCTGGTCATACATCGTTCAGTAAGAACGCCTTTGATGGAACTCTCCTCAAAATGAGCATGATCTTGTTCGGTGACATACAAATTATGGTCTGAGGGGCGTATGAGGCTGTTCTTCATCGGGTACATAAGCCCGGCCCGTGCGATCACATCGGGGAAACCGAGAAACAAATTCCGGATAACTTTTACCCTTACAAACTGATGAACCCAAATGCGAAAATAGTTTTTTCGTTCCAGTAAGGTAATTTCCCATCGCTGGCAGGAAACGCCTGTCAGCTGGTTTTCCCTTTGCATGGTTGCAGCCCGGCAACATAACAAGCCACTGAAACTTTTATCGCTTTCCCTTTCCAGCAGTTGCATAAAGTGGCACAATGCAACCGTATCCAGAAAAACAGGGTAGCGGTCGTCGATGCACCAATAGATCCATTCGTCGTCGGGGAGATCGACAAGCAGCTGAAGTACTGTATTTTTAATGTCACCGGGAGTTTTGCGGTACTCCAGGTCAATAGCAGGTGAGCATCGATCCGGGTTTTGATAAGGAATCCGGAAGATGAAGGGATGTCCGGGCCAAAGATCCCGGTAGCATGCAATCATATGGTCGGTAAGAATCGCGTTACGGTCGTACGTGAGGACAATGGCTTTCATAATTCTCTGTTTCATTCCTGTTTTCAGGCTTATAAACCTCACGGACCGGGGGTAAAGTCATATTGCGCAATGTCCCACTTTTGTTTTTCATAGAAAATGGAGGGAGATGGCCGCTCGATCGTAAATATATCGCTGTCGGCGATATCGGCAATGATCAGATTAGGCTGAACGACATAACACTGGTCATTCCAGGTTTCATACACCGAATGGAATACCCGGTCGGCCGGGCGGTTCATCTTTTCCATCTCCGTGATCAGCATGGGAAACACCGAGCTGTTAATTCCCAATGCGAACGACCCCCTTGAAGTGAGGGGATGATACCATGGCTGCTCCGGTGAGTAATCCCTGATGGACTTGTCATCATAGGTAAGATTTAAAGGGATTTGCCATTGATGCTGGGAGACGCCCGGCGCGATAATTTTCCAGCTTCGTTCACCGAAAGCTTCTGTGAATTCCCGGAATTTCCGGTGAAACTCTTTAACGAAAACAGCATCATCCTCCAATACCAGAATTTTTTTATGTCCCATGGCCAAAGCATGGTGAAGGATCATCCGGTAGGTTTTAATCAGCCCCCATGCTCCCG
>CAYLVY010000299.1:222-2214 GCA_964387205.1 uncultured Draconibacterium sp. | reverse complement strand
CCTTCCGGCGGAGACATGGTCTCCTGTGCATACCAATCTTCGGAAGTTTGTGCAACCGGGAATCCGGCTTCTTCCAATATCATCACCATGACGGAAACAGCAAGGCTCTCTGCCGGAGTCTCCGTCATTCCATCTGCCAATCCGGTGTGTCACGGGAATACGGTCACTTTTATCGCGACACCCGTAAATGGCGGTATAATCCCTTCCTTTCAATGGAAAATTAACGAAATTGAGGTTGATACTGTGCTATCGGCCATATTTACCTTTCAGCCCAACGGAGGGGATATTGTAACCTGCACAATGACTTCTGATTTGAACTGTTTGGTGTCAAATCCCGTCGGTTCAAACCCGGTCGTAATGAATGAAAATCCAAATCCGGTCGTGACACTAACCGCATGCAACGACACAATCACCCTGGTGGATGCGGCTCCCTACGGGCTAAGGGGCGGACAACCGGCGGGAGGAATCTACTACGGGATTGGGGTCAACCAATCTACCGGCGAATTTTCACCTTCCATGGCAGGAACGGGAAGGCATATTATCAAATACCGGTTTTCCAATATTTATAATTGCAGTGATTCGGCCACAATGAGCATCAGGGTCTTTCCTTCCTCATTATGCAACTGCGGAGATAACCTGACCGATATGCGCGATCACAAATCCTATACCACCGTGCTCATCGGAAGCCAATGCTGGATGAAAGAAAACCTGAAATTCGGCTCCGCAATTTCTTATACGGATGCTCAGACCGATAATTGCATGGCCGAAAGATATACCAGGAGTACAACCTCCGGCACTGTTGCATCGTTTTACCAATGGAATGAACTGATGAATTACAGTTCCACGCCCGGTTCCCAGGGTTTGTGCCCGCCCGGTTGGCACATACCCACCGGTGCGGAATGGGAATTATTGCTGAATAATCTGGAAGGGCCCGGAATGGCCGGAAGCTGGCTGAAAGAAAAGGACATGACCTGCAGTTTCACATCATTGCAGCATGGCCTTTTATATCAGAATCATTCCTGGAGCTATTGCAGCGGTTTCTACGCCGGTGCGATGTACTGGACTTCGACGGCAGTAGACAGTCAACATGCCGAAGCAAGGGGGATCAATGAATACAATAAAAGTGTGTCACGATACCATGCCCTGACCAGCAACGCTTTTAATGTCCGATGCCTGAAAGATTGACCCGGATTCCGTTATGACAGGCAGAAGCTGATTGAAGAGATGGCTATTTTTCTTCCACCTTTTCGCTCAGTGATTTGAACCCTTTTCCCAATATTTCATAAGCCTCAAGTACCGCGATGAAAGCGTTGGGATCTATTCTGTTCACATATTCTTCCAGCAGGTACATTTCACGAGGGCTTAGCACCGTGAAAATGATCTGTTTACCGGCATTATTGTACATGCCCCGGCCCTGCAGAAAGGTTCCTCCCCGCTTGAGATCATTGATAATACTGTTCCGTATCTCCTCATGTTTATCCGAGATAATGAACAAGGTCTTATCATAACTGACCCCATGCAGGGTAAAATCGACCACACGACCGATGACAAAAATGGTGATGAAGCTGAACAGCGGAATCCGCCAGTCGCCAAAAGCGATCAGGCTGGCCAGGACAATAACGCCGTCCACCATCATCATCATCTGACCCGACGGCAGGCGGGTATATTTCTGAAGGATCATAGCCACCATGTCCTCTCCGGTCGCCCTCACCAGAGGATAGCGGTGCTCGCTGGCCAGGCTGTTGCTGTACGCGACGGCAAAGCGCCCGTCCGGCGTTTTCTGCCCCCACATCTTGCCGCCGGAAGTGACAAACCCGGGCTCCTTCTTGATTCGCCAGGTTTGCCCGGCGTTTTGTGAGACGCCGACCATGGAATGCTTAAACAGGGCCGCGATGGTCGTTTCATCAATGTGGTACCAGCAGAAGGCCTGTAGGGGTTTCTGCCGGCCATCCACAAGACTTGCGAACGATTTGTGTTTGATGAGCGGGTCGC
>CAYLVY010000299.1:0-212 GCA_964387205.1 uncultured Draconibacterium sp. | reverse complement strand
GCCGAAAATGGAGGCCACCAGCGTTTCACCTTCGACCAAGGGTTTGGATCCGTAGAAATAATAAAGAATATCAACATAGAATGACGTCAGTACAAATGCTACGACGGTCTTGACCCCAAACCGTGGCCCAAGGAGTTTGGTCCCGATGAGGGTAAGGGGAATGTTAAAGGCCAGCGCGGTCAGTCCGATCGGAGTCCCAAGCAGGTAATGCA
>CAYLVY010000298.1:1388-2239 GCA_964387205.1 uncultured Draconibacterium sp. | reverse complement strand
TAGAACAGATTTGGCAATGTCCGGTATTCGGGATGCAGCGGTAAAGCGATGCCCCATTCTTTCACAAATTTCCAGACGGGTGATTTTCTTGCCGAGTCCAGTGTGCTTTCAGCAACGCCATTTTCACGGGCAGTCTGCCGGACCTTCTCATCAAAAGGATCGAGGTAAATTTCCAGCTGTTTGGCCACAAGATCCTTTTCATCACAGGAGGCGATCTCCCTGATGCGGTCGGCATCGTAAAGCAACACGCCGAGATAACGAATCCGTCCCACACAGGTGTGCATGCAGGCAGGTGCCTGACCGGTTTCCAGCCTTGGATAACACAACAGGCATTTTTCCGACTTGCCGTTATTCCAGTTGTAGTAACTCTTTTTATAAGGACAGGCGGAAACGCACATGCGCCAGGAGCGGCATTTGTTCTGATTGATAAGTACGATGCCATCTTCGCCCCGCTTGTAGATTGCACCCGATGGACAAGCGGCCACACAGGCCGCATTCAGGCAATGATTGCAAATGCGTGGCAGGTAGAACATGGTCATACGTTCAAGCTGGAACATGGCCTCCTTTTCTGCTGGGGTCAGATCATGCATGTTCACATCCTGCCGGGCGTAGTCAGGAGAGCCACCAAGGTCATCATCCCAGTTTGGGCCGGTTTTAATATCGATGGGTTCACCGGTCACAAGTGAAATTGGACGGGCGGTAGGTTGGTCATCACCTGCAGGAGCTTCAAACAGATTGGCATAATCGTATGTCCAAGGCTCGTAATAATCATCCATCACGGGCATGTGTGGATTGTGAAAAATATTAGCCATGGTCGATTTCCGGTCCATTCCTTTGAGTCGGAGATCATC
>CAYLVY010000298.1:0-1378 GCA_964387205.1 uncultured Draconibacterium sp. | reverse complement strand
TGTACACCGACTGATCCTCCCATTTGTTCGGATAACCGGTTCCCGGTTTGGTCTCCACGTTGTTCCACCACATGTATTCGGCCCCCTTCCGGTCGGTCCATATATTTTTGCAGGCAATTGAACATGTGTGACACCCGATGCATTTATCGAGGTGAAAAACCATGGCTATTTGCGACCTGATATCCATATACTTAGCTATTATTCGCCCCCTTCCCCCATATTCTCCAAGGAGAGGAACCGGGGGTGAGATCATTAATTAAAATACTACTTTATCCATTTTTCGAATCACTACAAATGTATCGCGGTTCACTCCTACCGGCCCCCAATAATTGAAATGATAGGTAAACTGTCCATACCCGCCTACAAGATTATTTGGTTTCAGGTGAACCCGGGTAAGGCTGTTGTGCCCGCCGGACCGACGGTTCCCCCTGACCTGTGATTTCGGTTTGGAGTAGGTTCGCTCGGGTGAATGATATACGAAACAAAGTCCTCTGGGAATGCGCGCGCTCACACAGGCCCTGGCACTGTAAACCCCGTTGTCGTTATAGATCTCGACCCAATCGTTGTCCTTTATGCCAAGTTCTGCAGCATCCTCTTCGCTTAACCAAATCGGAACCATGCCCCTGCCAAGCGTAAGCATCCTGAGGTTATCACCGTAAGTCGAATGAATATGCCATTTGCCATGCGGAGTCAGATAATTGAGCACCATGGCATCTTTGCCAACCAGGGTTTTTCTTAACTCCCCATAGACTTCAGGTTTTGGTGAGGGCTTGTAAGTCGGAAGGTTTTCACCGAATTTGATATATCCTTCATGATCAAGATACAAATGCTGTCGTCCCGTAAGAGTTCTCCACGGAACCAGTCGTTCCACATTATAGGTGTAAGCTGCATAAGCACGGCCCTTGTCGAGCAGTCCTGACCAAATGGGTGAATTATTGTATCGCCGTGGCTGTGCCTGCAGATCGGCATAAGTGATCCGCACATCACGGCTACCTTCGGCCAGATCGGTTAGTTTCAGCCCGGTTTTCTTCTCAGCATTCTGATAGGCCCTGAAGCTAAGTTCACCATTGGTCAGGGACGACATGCGAAGAATGGCATTGATGGCTTCTTCGTCCTGCTCCAGAGATGGATAGAAGGTTTCCCCTGTGAGATGAAGGTGATCTTTGTCTGCTGCCAGCATATCGTATACATCGCCGGCAACAAATGAATTGCCGTGCGCCCCGATCTGCACGGTTTTCATGTTGGGACCCAGGCTGCAGAACTTATCATATAGTTTGGTATAATCGCGTTCAACCATTACCATATTGTGCATGGTCTTTCCGGGAATAGCTTCGCATTCACCTTTTGCCCAGTCTCTGATAAAAGGTTGTGCGATCTC
>CAYLVY010000297.1:2001-2242 GCA_964387205.1 uncultured Draconibacterium sp. | reverse complement strand
CCAATGCAGCCATGCTGACAAAAAAGGTGATCGACAATACCTACCAGGTTCTGGCCATCGAGATGATCGCCATCCTACAGGCCATTGATTTCCTGGAGATCAGGGAGAAACTATCATCCTATAGCCGCAGTAAGTATGAAGGACTGAGAAAGATAGTACCCACCTTTAAAGAGGATACGATCAAGTACCATGACATCAGAAATATTGTCACCTATATTATGGAAAATAAACCCCAATTTGA
>CAYLVY010000297.1:0-1981 GCA_964387205.1 uncultured Draconibacterium sp. | reverse complement strand
TATGCAGCTTGCGCGAACCGGATGTTTTGTGCTTATCAATTACCGCGATAATGATGCCGAAGCATCCAAGACCCTGGAGATGATCAGGGAAGAAGGAGGTGAAGGCGAACTGATGAAGTTCGATGTGTCGGACCAGACGGCTGTGGAGACAGCGCTCGGACGCTGGCAGGAATCGCATGATGGAAATTATATCAGCGTGCTGGTCAACAATGCCGGAATCCGCAAAGATGCACTGTTGATGTGGATGAAAAATGAGGAGTGGCAGGATGTGTTGCACACCAACCTGGACAGTTTCCTCTACACCACACGATTTTTAATCAAGGATATGTTGATGAAGAAATGGGGAAGGATCATCAATGTGGTTTCCTTGTCAGGCCTGAAGGGACTGCCTGGTCAGGTCAACTATTCCGCCGCCAAAGCCGGAGTGATCGGGGCCACCAAAGCCCTTGCCCAGGAGGTAGCCAAGAAAAATGTTACGGTCAACGCGGTGGCTCCCGGGTTTATCGCTACCGATATGACCAAAGACCTTGACGAAACTCAACTAAAGATGATGATCCCGATGGGCCGTTTCGGCAAACCGGAAGAAGTTTCGGCACTGGTAGGATTTCTGGCATCGAAGGAAGCCTCCTATATTACCGGTTCAGTTATCAACATCAACGGTGGATTATATACGTAATATGAACAAAGTTGTCATCACCGGTACCGGTATTTATTCCGTGATCGGGAAAAATCTCCAGGAGGTCAACGATTCCCTTCAAATTGGGAAAAGCGGTATTATCTTCGATCCGGTGAGAAAATCCATGGGGTTCAGGTCAGCTCTGACCGGATACATTGAAAGGCCGCAGTTGAAAGGCATTCTCGACCGCCGTATGAGGGTCGGGCTCCCGATACAGGGAGAATATGCCTATCTCTCCACCATCGAGGCCCTGAAGGAAGCCGGGATCGACCAGGCATACCTCGATGAGCACGAGGTTGGTATCCTTTTCGGCAACGACAGTTCTTCCCTTCCGGTCATAGAATCTACCGATATCCTTCGGGAAAAGAAAGATACCATGATGATCGGATCGGGTTATATTTTTCAGTCGATGAATTCCACCGTTTCCATGAATTTGTCGGTGATATTTCGCCTCAAAGGGGTGAATTTCTCTATCAGCGGAGCCTGTGCCAGCGGATCGCATGCCATAGGGATCGGATATATGATGATCCGCCAGGGACTGCAGGAGATGATCATTTGCGGCGGGGCACAAGAGATCAATCCTGAATCTACCGCCAGTTTTGATGCACTGAACGCCTTCTCGGTCAGGGAACATGACCCCCTTAAGGCTTCACGGCCTTTTGACCACGATCGCGACGGACTGGTTCCCAGTGGCGGCTCTGCCACCGTCATTCTCGAAAGCTATGAATCAGCCAGAAAAAGAGGGGCCAATATTTTGGGGGAGGTGATCGGTTATGGATTTTCATCCAACGGAGACCATATTTCAGTGCCCAATGTGGATGGTCCAACCCGCGCCATGAAAGCCGCGATAGCCGATGCCGGAATCGCTCCCGGGGAAATAGGATATATCAATGCCCATGCTACTTCTACCCCGCTGGGTGACAGCAATGAGGCACAATCGATCCTGCAGGTCTTCGGCCAAAATCAACCACCGGTCAGTTCCACCAAATCGATGACCGGTCATGAAATGTGGATGGGAGGCGCCAGTGAAGTGATCTATTCCCTGCTCATGATGAAGCATGATTTTCTTGCCCCCAACATAAACCTTGAACAACCTGATGAGATTAGTAAAAAACTCCGTATTGTCAGGGAAACCACACCCGCCCGCTTCTCTGCTTTCCTCTCCAACTCTTTCGGTTTTGGCGGAACTAACTCTACCCTGATCATCCGGAAGGTTTAAAATTCTCCTTTTTCTTAAAATTTGTTTTATTTTTGCATCCCTGTAATGAAAAACAATGCAGAAAGAAGATATCATTGTAAAAATTA
>CAYLVY010000296.1:0-2259 GCA_964387205.1 uncultured Draconibacterium sp. | reverse complement strand
AACTTCATCAAATTGCACTGAAAAGCCCCGGTTAAGAAATCTTTCGGGGCTTTTTCATGTCTATTCTTAAACTCAATCTCGCACACAAAAGAAAAAAGTCAGGAATTCAAAGATGTGTTAACCGCATAAATCCAGGTAAAAGAAGTAATATCGATGAGAATTGAATTATTTTTGCCAAACAAGATAGGTCACTGTTGATGCAAACAAGTGGTTCAAACCTTGGTACAAATAAATCATGGTTAGCCATTTGAAGAATGCTGATGTTCCGTTTTTATTTGATGTTGCTATCCACGCAAGAGGAATCTACCTCAGGGAAATTCAACACATTGGACTATGGACAACTTAATCAATGGTATCTATTCCGGAAGCCCGGATTAATTTGAAGCGCCAGGGCATTGAGACAGAGATAAGCCTTCATCCGGCTCAGGGATGGATTCCAAATGAAAAGAGACTGATTCTTAAACTACTGTTTATGATTGTCAAAGTGTTTAAGGACTGGCCAAAGAGTTATGAATGGAAGGCAATAATTAACTTGGGTTCAACAAAATATCCGTTTATGAAATCATCTTGGAGAAGGGTATGAGTCACGTTAAAACAGTCATTTTCTGCTTGGTTCTGGCCGCAATGGCCGGGTGTATGCACCAGGGAAGCAAATTAACGTCAGCCAGGCCGGAGAAGGCAGGTATGTCATCGGAACGACTGAACCGCATCAATCCTGTCATGCAGAAATACATTGACGAGAACAAACTGCCGGGTATGATTACCATTGTGGCCCGTCATGGCAAGATTGTCCATTCTAAGACATACGGGCTGATGGATGTTGATAAGCCGATGCGACCTGATGCAATTTTCCGGATTGCATCGATGACCAAGGCTGTGACGAGTGTGGCTGCGATGATCCTTTATGAAGAAGGGTATTTCCAGTTAGATGATCCTGTAGCAGATTATATACCTGAATTGAGGAACCTGAAGGTGTTTTCATCAATTGACAAAGAAGGGATGCACACTGTTGATCCGGTCAGACCCATGACGATCCGGGACCTTCTTACCCATACCTCCGGTCTCAGCGGGGTCGGGGCCGACTCGCCTGTGGATTCGATGTACGATGCAGCAGATCTTTTCGGCGGAACCCTGAAGGAGATGATTCAGAAGCTTGCCGGGATTCCACTTTTATATCAGCCCGGCACCACCTGGAATTATAGCAGGTCCACGGATGTCCTCGGCTATCTTATTGAAGTCCTGTCAGGGAAGCCCCTTGATCAGTTTCTGAAAGAAAGGATATTCATCCCGCTCGGAATGGATGACACTGATTTCTATGTTCCCGGAGAGAAACTAGACCGGGTTGGTGCGGTATATGCACCTGATTCAGTCGGAATTAAAATTATAATGAAGCCGGACACGAGTTCTGTTTCCGGTAAAGTCAGGTTTTTATCCGGGAACGGGGGACTTTATTCGACTGCAACTGACTATATGATTTTTTCACAGATGTTGCTAAACAAGGGAGAATATAACGGGGTACGGATCCTCGGAAGCAGAACAGTTGACTTAATGACAACCAATCAGATTGCCGGTGTAAAAATGCCTGATGACGAGTTTTTCGGACCGGCTGCACCGGCTCATACTGGTGGTCCGGGTCGGGCAATACATATTTCTACATTGATCCCCATGAGGACTTAATGTTGATCCTTATGATGCAATTTGTTCCGAATTATTGCTACCCGGTTTTCCAGCAGTTAAGAGTCCTGGGTTACCAGGCTATCATTGATTAAAAGTTCGAAGGTAAGGTTGCATTTACAGATACGTGGAATAATTCCAATTTTCGAACTTTCAAACCACACAGAAAATATTAATGAAAACCATTTGTTTACTTCTCGCAACTCTCTATAATAAATACTCATCCCGCGTAGAATGCAAGGAAGGATCAGCCGGTATTAATATTGGCCGCGGTGATTGTCTTTTTGCTGTTTTCATGCAATGTTAACAGGCCGAAAAAGTCAAGCTTACAGGAAGAGATGACCAGGATGTTACAGGCCAGGTTGGATTCACTCACCCGCAACCGGATTGTACCGGGTGTCATGCTTTCGGGAAGTGGTAAAACTCTCTGCCGGCCAAAATTTTCATGGGTGTAAGTCCATCCCTCTCTGCCCTGGAAGCACAGTACCTCAATCACAGGGCCGGCTCATCATGCCAGCCGCCTGCAACTGGTTGCCCAGGGAAAATAAACCCTGCATGGCCTGCAGATCAGCAGCCGACTTCATG
>CAYLVY010000295.1:0-2265 GCA_964387205.1 uncultured Draconibacterium sp. | reverse complement strand
GGTCGAGGAATGGGGCGGCGAAGTGATCGATTATCCCGAAAGGCGACATTGCTGCGGCTTTGGATTCCGGCAATATGTAGTACAGGCCAACCGTGGCTATTCCCTTTCCTGCTCCAAAAAGAAATTTGAGTCGATGGCGCCTTACAAACCTGACTTTATTCTGACCAACTGTCCCGGATGCCCCATGTTCTTCGACCGATGGCAGTATGTGCTGAGCGAAATGGAAGGTATAACATACGGGGAGAATGGAAACGGCATCCCTGTTCTGACCTACGAAGAGCTGGCCGGTTTGATGCTGGGATATGATCCCTGGGACCTTGGCCTACAGGTTCACCAGGTTCCGGTGGAGCCTTTGCTGGATAAGATTGGCATTGAGTATGATTCTTCTGCAAAGTTCCTGACGGCCGGCGGTACACCGATAGGAAGGCCGGAATCACCGACGTTCCTGAAATTCTACAAAGATGAATGATCAGGTTACAGTGATCGGCGCCGGTGTCGCCGGGATGGCAGCTGCCCAAACACTGGCGGATCTGGGAATCCGGGTGGTACTCCTGGAAAGGGAACGTGATCCCGGTGGCCATGTAAAAAACTGGGACCGGCTCTTTCCGGTCCGCAGGCCAGCGGAAGAGGTGATCCGGAGTTTTGCCGGCCCTCACCCGATGATCCGGAGTGTTAACGGTATAAAGGTCACCAACATCACCGATAACGGAAGCGGCTATACGGTGGAACTGGAAAACGGGGAAAGAATCAGCACCGTCAGTATTATTATTGCCACGGGCTTCCGGTTGTTCGATGCTGCCAGGAAAGAGGAATACGGATATGGCATCTACGATAATGTCATCACCTCAGCCGAACTGGAGAAAATTCTCAAATCCGGTCAATCCCTGACGACCAAAAACGGGCGGCAACCGGAAAGGGTGGCGATGATCCATTGCGTGGGAAGCCGTGATGAAAAGGTCGGAAACCGTTACTGTTCCAAGGTATGTTGTGTCACCGGGGTCAAACAGGCCATGGAAATCCGGGAAATGCTTCCCCATTGTGAACTCTTTTCTTTCTATATGGACCTTCGGATGTTTGACCGCCATTTTGAAGAACTTTACTTTGAGGCACAGCAGAGATGGGGGGTTAACTTTATCCGTGGCCGCCTCTCGGAATGTTCAGAAAATCCTGACCGTACCATTCTTATCAAAACCGAAGACACCCTCACCGGGAAACCATTAAAAATGAATGTGGATATGGTAGTGCTGCTGATCGGCTTCATCCCCGAACCGGGAAACGCCGGCCTGACCGGGAATTTATCCCTTGCGTCGGGCGACGACGGATTTCTCCTTCCGGCAGATTGCCATCTCGGAAACAACCTTACAAAATCACCGGGAATCTTCCTTGCCGGGGCTGTGAAAGGGCCCACCGGGATCACCGACGCCATGGCCGACGGGAAAGCCGCCGCCATCGCTGCCAGGAATTATCTTCAGCAATTACCGCAACAGGTCACAGAAACAAAGCCATGAAAGATTTCGGTTTCAGGGTTCTGAAGGAGGAGGTGATCAATTATGACCGTCAGGATTTACGTTTGGCAAAGATCCTGACAGCGGAAGAGCCATCCATCGCCATGTGCATCGGTTGCGGGAGTTGCAGCGGAACCTGTTCGACGGCGCATTTTACCGAATTCAACATCCGGAGGATCCATACGCTGGTGAGACGTGGTGATACCACCGGACTGAAGGCATCCCTCAGCCATTGCATGTTCTGCGGTAAGTGCCAACTGGTTTGCCCTCGCGGGGTTAACCTCCGCAACGTCATTCTCACCATCAACAAAGCAATCGGGCAAATCGGATGATCAACTTCAACCTCTTCGTACTGCCGTTCTCCCTCGGACTGGTTTATCTCCTGTTCGCTGTCGGGAAAAGTTGGTATAAATGGATTTCCGCCCTGCCGCCTCATGATAAACTGAAATGGAGGGCAGGGCTCAGACATCCCCGACTCTGGTTCTCTGCCATCTCGGACGTGATCATGGAGGGGCTTCTGCACCGTAAGATGTGGAAACACAATCCGCTCCTCGGATATATGCATACCAGTTTCGCATTAGGCTGGTTCCTACTTATCATTTTCGGGAACCTTGAAAGCCGGTATTACAGCGGTACACACCTGAATGCACCCTATTACCCCATTTTCCTGAATTTTTTCATCCACGACAAACTGGTCATCTTTTTTGAATTCGATAATGTACCAGGCTTTTTTCGTTTTCTGATGTTCTTTTTGCTTCTC
>CAYLVY010000294.1:0-2282 GCA_964387205.1 uncultured Draconibacterium sp. | reverse complement strand
ATAGAAAGGATATACGAGACAGAGGAATTCTTCATCTCAGGCGCGGGTGAGCCTGCAGAGCCCCTGACAGTCAACGCTGGCTTGGATACGGATACTGTGGACGTAGGCGAACCCATTACTGCGTCATGGGAAATTTCTGGCGGTACAGGACCTTATGATCTCGCCTGGTCGAGCTGGATGCTGACCGAATCCGATGGAATGAGTATCGATATTGAGGGAGTCGTTGCAGGCGACAGCAGTAATACATTGACGCCAAGGTTCGGCGTGAGAGGCATTTTCCATGGCGTAGTTGCGGATGTCCTTGGACGGGAGCGGTACTTTGAAACACCGGAATTTACGATTACCGGCGCGCCTGATCCCTTGGCTGTGAGCATAAACCTTGATAAAACAGTCATTGATGTGGGTGAGAAGATCTTTGCGACCTGGTCCATGACGGGTGGTACAGCGCCTTTTATTACCAACTGGGCCGAGTGGATGATTACCGAAGCCAACGAGATCGTTGAGTTCATATACGTTGGCACCCCGGAGAGTGGCAGTGAATTGACTGTTCAGTTTGGTATAACAGGCTGTTTCCGGATATCCATGACTGACGCGACCGGAATCGAAAGGATATTCGAGTCTTCGCCGTTTACGATCAATGGCGCAAATGAGACTGATCCCTTCACAGTGAACATCACCCTGGACAAGCAAACAGTGGCAGCAGGCGAGCCGATTAAAGCATCATGGACGATTACGGGCGGCACGGAGCCTTATGATGTTATTTGGTCAAGCTGGGTACTGATTGATGCCTATGGCAATCAGCGGTTCTATGAGCCCGATATCATCGAAAACACCAGCGTGATGATACCGCTGCTTGGTTCGACAGGTGATTTTACGATCATTCTTTGCGATGCTGCAGGGCGTGAGAGGTACATCACAGTGCCATTCACCATCACTGGAGCACTAGACCGGCCCTACGTGGCCATCGCATTGGACAAAACCAGCGTTGCGGCAGGAGAACCGATCACCGCGTCGTGGACCATAGAAGGCGGAGTTGAACCGTTTATCCTGAGTCCTGTCAGATGGCTTGTGACTGAAGCGAGCGGGGATGAGTTGGTCCTATATACAGAAATTGTTGGCAGCAGCACTACATTGGTTCCGGAACACGGCGATAAAGGTGCATTCATACTTGGCATAACGGACGCGACAGGGTACTATGAAGAATTTGTTTCTCCGGAATTTGGCATAACTGGTATACCAGAACCGCTGAGCGTTCTCATTACGCTGCCTGAAACTGTAGCAGCTGGGAGCCCAATCACAGCAAGCTGGGAAGTCACCAATGGAACCGAGCCATATTCAATCAATTATGTATATTGGCGTGTTGATGATGGCACCAGCGGGTATTTTTTCAATGGCGAAACAGATACTTCAACGTCAACATCAATATTGACGCCCTTGTTCGGCTCCATCGGTCACTTTTTTGTCAGTGTTTCTGATCAAAGTGGAATGCCGATTGAATTTAGTAAGGATTTTGATATATCAGGTTCACCTGAGCCGCCTTCAGCAGAAATTACTGTGCCAGCCAGTGCAGTGGTCGGATATCCAATCACGGCTTCCTGGGTCTTAAGCGGTGGGGCTGATCCATACATAACCAGTGCGCAATGGGTTATTCAGGACTCCGTGGATGATCCTGAAGTGGTCCATTATGATGCGGTTATCAATGAGAATTCATCTGTATTTACTCCTGTGTTCGGAACCAAAGGATGGTTCAACATTAGTGTGAAAGATGCACTTGGCAGACAAACCAGTTTTCGACAGGAGTTCACTATTTCAGGCTCATCCGATCCAATCAGTGCTGTCTTTACGATGCCGGATACGGTTGAGGTTGGAAACCCCATCGAAGCATTCTGGGTTATTTCCGGAGGGGTTGATCCTCGTGTGGAATCTGCCAAATGGTTCGTTTCTGAGGGACCGGGGCCATGGTCAGGCCAATATGACGCTGTCATTGATGGAAATAGGGCTGCCTTCACGCCGTTATTCGGTATTAGTGGCTATCTCGAAATTATTGTCGTCGACAATGCCGGTAGAAGCAAGCTATTCAACAAAAGTTTCTACATCACCGGTTCAACAACTGAACCTATTGCCGTAACCATTACGATGCCTTCCACTGTTATCGCCGGAACTCCCATCACCGCGGCTTGGGATATCACAGGCGGGGTTGATCCCTATGTTGATAAAGCTGTTTGGGCAATTTACTACGGGCCGGACAACACAGTTGAATATAGTGCTGAGATCATTGAGAA
>CAYLVY010000293.1:0-2310 GCA_964387205.1 uncultured Draconibacterium sp. | reverse complement strand
ACATCCCTGAACAGATCTCCATCTGAAGAAACACTGACTTCAATCTTTTTCGGGAAGAAAATCCAGGATGCCACATCCTGGAGGAAGCCGGCACCGGCATAATTGACCTCCTTTTCTGCTCCGAGATCGATGATTGCCTCTAGATCAGTTCCCTCAAAGCCCTGCCAGAGGACAAAGTAATTTTCTGAACCACGCTTCCCGTCGGTGAGGGTAACATCTCCTTCCGCCTGGTATTTCAGGCTTGGAGGCACCGACAGGGAATACAGGCACCCTTTGGCAATGTGCTCCGACCAGGCGTTATTGAAAAAGTTAAGGGTCGTTTGACGATACTCTTCGGGGCTTTTTTTTCTTTCGTGCACGGTGGTCACTCCATAAGCATCAGCTTGATCGACAAAAGTGTCGAGATCGCGGAGGATGGAAGGCCTGACGGTCATCTGTTCGCCGTCAGGTTCCAGAAATCCATCCGGGCCGGTAATATTTTTGCGGGCAATTTCGAGCATGGCATAACGCACAGGGAGTCGGGCTTTACTGACACGATGAAACAAAACGGAATCCTTCCCGACTGCATCTTCAGCAAGATCAAACAACCGGTTGTATTCGCGAATATGTTCAGGCATGAGAAATGAATTGGTTTCCTGCATAGGACTGCTGTATATCCATAAAACTTCGCCGGATTTTTTCAGCTCTTTTTCCATTGTTTTCAGATATTGCCCGATATAGGACCCGGCATTTCCGTAATAACCATTCAGGAAGCAGGTGGTCAGGGAATCGAAGTCCAGGTCAGGGTTCCACATCAGTTTTGCCAAAAGGTATTGCCTTAGCTCCTGCATTTCACTGTAAGTTTTATGACACCCCTGTTCAAACACTGCACGTACCCCATGGTCGCGGAAAAGCTTAAGGTTGGGTTGGAGAACAGGCAGGTTGGGGAAAGGGGCGATCATATTGGTAAACTGAATCACATAATCCCAGACCAGAATATTGTCAGATATGGCGCTCCATGCCTTGAGATCATGAATGAATGCATCCGGTGAGGTTTCTTCGGAAAGGGGATGGCTCCGGTCACATTCTATGGTGCAGAGCATGATATTTACATTGGGTGCAGGCCGCAAAAACCTGGGTGCTTTGCGGGTATATTGATATGCCAGCGTGGAGATCACTTTGTCGGGAAATGCTTCTGCAATCTTATTAACAAAGGTGATCATGCTCCCCGACTGGCTCCCCTCGCGCTGATCGATAGCCTTACAGGAGGGGCATTCGCACGCTCCATAGGTGTCCATCTGTGAAACCGACCAGTACTTCTTTTCAGGTTTTGATTCCATTAACCGGCGAAGTTCATCGATGGTGATCTGCAGGACCTCCGGATTGGAGAGACAAAGCTGGGTGGCCACCCTTTTTCCGGCCATCAGGGAATAGTATTCCGGGTGGTGATCGAAATATTTTTCCGGTGGCACCAGTTTGAACATCGTATGCACCCACAATCCCCACTCCCCGTCTTTGGTCCATGCATGCCGGTGGCTGCGCATTTTATCGGCAAATGCTTCGTCACTTATCCCGGCGTAATAGACCTCCCTGCTTTGAAATGCAGGTTTATGCGTTTCACGGAGACAGGGTATCACAAGGGTATCAGTCACAGGTACCGTTTCGGCGTCGGGAGCCCAGAACCTGCATCCCGCATACCGTTCCAGCAATTCATAAACACCATAAAGGGTTCCGTTTCCGGTACCGCCGGTGATGTATACTTTTGAACCTTCGGAAAAAAGATGAAAGCCATCAGGATCGAGGGTTTCAGAGTTATCTGCCTGTGATTGACGATTGGTCTTCCCGATCGCGAACTCGCTGCTGCCGGCAGCGGAGGTATCAGATACAACGGATAACTCCACCCCGCTTAAAAGGTGCATGTAATGCCGCAGTTCCTGCGCTGCCAGTATTTCTGGGCCGGTGGCTGCTGCAGGAATTATGATCTGGTATGCACGGAGGCCGGTTGGCGATCCGCCGATGGTCATGACCGGTTCCTGTGCCGTTGTCGTGAAGGTCAATAACATCATTAAAAATGAAAGAAGTTTCTTCATAAAAGGAAATAAGGGGCAAATTAGTGAGAATTGTTGAAATCCCGATCCTGGATTTACCGAACAATGCGATTGATTGGCACATCTGCCACACAAAAAGTCATAATAAGTTCAACCAATAAAAAAAGTAGGCCCGGAGGTCAAATCAGTAGCAACTGAATAATCTTGTGTATGGCTGCAAGGGTATTTCTACGCATAATAAAAGGAAGCGGTACCGGATCAGACCAGACCGCTTCCTTTGACG
>CAYLVY010000292.1:0-2316 GCA_964387205.1 uncultured Draconibacterium sp. | reverse complement strand
CCTGTACCATGAATTCCGTCCGGAAAACATTTACCTCCCGGCCATGACCGAGATACACCCCGATCACCAGGCCCTGTCTGTGGCCGGTATCGAAGCGGCGAAGCAATACGGTGATGAGGTTTCCCTGTTCTGTTACGAAATCAGCGCCCCGGTCATTCCCAGCTTTTATCTTGATATAACCCCCGTCATTGATCAGAAAAACAGCGCCATCGATTGTTTCGTCAGCCAGACCAAGGTACGGAACCTGAAAAGTCAGATCAACGGTCTGAACCAATACAGAGCATACTATCTTCCACCGGATGTATCAGCCGCTGAGGCCTTTCTTGCCATCGATCGCAAGACCCTGCTCCGGGAGAATTTGTGCTGTAGTATTTCCGATGATCTTCCGGCGGAGCTTTGCAGGGAGGGTCCGGATGATGATGAATTTCCGCTGGTCTCGGTCATCGTCAGAACCGTGAACAATCCCCTTTTGCCCGAAGCCCTGGAGTCGGTCGCCCGTCAGAAATATCCCAATCTTGAAGTTATCCTTGTCGATGCCATCGGTAATACCTCGATCCCGGCAGTAACAGCCCCGGAGCATGTCGGCATCAGGCTTATAAACCGCGGCAAACCCCTTACCAGGTCGGAAGCAGCCAATGCAGGCCTTGATGAAATCAAGGGAACATATTTCTGTTTTCTGGATGAGGATGACCTCATCGAACCATCGCACATCCTGGAGCTCTGGAGGTGTCTTCGCTACAGAGATGAATTGGCAGCCTATGCCGGAATCCGTATGGTCGATGAACATGGCACCATCCGGAAAATTTTTAATGAGCCTTTCGATTTCGCGCAACTTTTTTGTGGCAATTACATTCCCATAAATGCGGTGTTATACAGAAAAGAGGTACTGTCCAGAGGTTGCCGCTTCGATGAAAACCTGCAGATCTATGAGGATTGGGATTTCCTGCTGAGTGTTTCATGTTTTGGAGATCTGTATCATCTGAAAAAAATATCAGGCACCTACCGGAACTTCCATTCATCCGGTGTTCATGGTAATACCCATGTCGCCAGTGAAGAAAAATCCCGGGTCTTGTCGAAGTGGAACACTCCGGGCTGCAAACGTGCAGGGAACAACCCTTTTTATCCATTATTTTTTGAGAACAGAAAAAACATCATTCATAAATGGCCTCATTACTTTGAAATCTACCACCGCTATTTTCAAAAGTTCATCAACAAGGATTGCATTATTGTCGAAATCGGGGTTTCGATGGGAGGAAGCCTGAAAATGTGGCGATCCTATTTCGGAGAAAAAGCGAGGATCATCGGAATCGATATCAACCCGGAGTGTAAGAAATTTGAAGAACCCGGTATTGAAGTTTTTATTGGTTCTCAGAGCGACCGGGAATTTCTGAAGCAATTCATTTTACAGATACCTCCCATCGATATATTGATCGATGACGGAGGTCACAGGATGGAGGAGCAGATCACCACTTTTGAAGCGTTGTTTCCGCATATCTCTGATCATGGCATATACATATGTGAAGATACCCATACTTCTTACCTCGACAGCTATGGAGGAGGTATTGGCAAATCCGGAACCTTTATTGAATTTGCCAAAACGCTGGTTGACCACCTCCATGCCTGGCATATTCCCGACGGACTTTTTCCTGCCACATCATATACCAGGAACATCAACTCTATCAGTTTCCATGACAGCATCGTGGTGATCGAAAAGCAAGCGCGGGTGCAGCCGTGGAGCGAAATGAGCGGGGAGGGAATTCCGGCCGGGAAGGAACCGATCACCGCGCAAGCCGTGATGATGTTCCGGAAAAAACTGCAGCTTTTAGGGGCTGGTTTACCTGAACACATAGATGTGGGAGGACTGATGAGCCATCCTTTGCACTTGCAGGCATACCTTGGTGATCAGTATGAGGGATTAAGCTGGCCGGAGACAGGAGTTACTATGATTGGCTGGAAAAGACTGACCAACCTGGAGTACTGTGTTAATAAGGTTCTCGACGATAATATTCCCGGCGATTTTATCGAAACGGGCGTCTGGCGGGGCGGGGCCTGTATATGGATGCGCTATCTGCTGAGTCTGAGAAATGTGTCCGACAGGATAGTCTGGGTAGCGGACTCCTTTCAGGGGCTGCCCGCGCCCGATAAGGATCATTGTCCCCAGGACATGGAGAGTGATCTTCACACCTACCCGATCCTTGCCGTAAGCGAAGAAGAGGTGAAACAGAATTTCCTGAGACATAATGTCCCCTTGCAGGGTGTGAAATTCCTCAGGGGATGGTTCAAAGAGACCATGCAGGTGGCACCGGTCCGCCAACT
>CAYLVY010000291.1:0-2318 GCA_964387205.1 uncultured Draconibacterium sp. | reverse complement strand
CAAACCTGCTGACCTTTGACAAAATCAAGTACATCGATCCTGAATACAAGGACAATACCCGGGGAAATTATTACCCTCAGACCAGGTTCTATGCCATCGGAGCGAGCCTTACCTTTTAACCATCAAACTGAAAAGCTATTATCATGAAAAAGATAACTTTAATCATACTGTCGCTGGCCCTTCTGGTTTCCTGTTCCAAAGAAGGGGCAGACTTGCTGGATCCCGCCACTACCGGTATTACCGAAGAACAGGTTTTTACAAATGCACAATACACCACGTTGTTTCTGAATGACATTTACGGCGATTTGCTGCCTGTAATACCCCAGACCGGGAACAACGGGATGCGCTGGAGGGGATCCGATGCACTCCTGGAAGTCGCGACCGACAATGGCTCTACAAACCTGTCAACCACAGGGGCATTTTTTACCTTCAATTCCGGAGCATGGACAGCTGCAACCAATACATTTTCCACAGCTGACTGGCTGATGTGCTGGTCGGTTATACGTTCCTGCAACCTTTTCCTTTCCCATATCGACGACGTACCGCTCGATCCGGAATTCGGATTTGATGCCGCCATTCGCAGTAGACGGAAAGGTGAGGCGCTGTTCCTGCTGGCCTTCAACTATTCTGAACTGGCCAAGCAATTCGGGGGCCTTCCCCTTATTGACAAGCCAGTAGCCCTCAGTGATGAAATGAATATTCCCCGGAGTACTTTTGATGAAACCATCACCTTCATTACCGGTTTATGCGACCAGGCCGCAACCTTGCTCCCGGAGATTCACCCCGATGCCGATTACGGCAGGGTGACTAAAGGTGCCGCCATGGCTTTAAAAGCAAGGCTTTTGCTGTATGCAGCCAGCCCTCTCTGGAACAACCCCTCAAAACCCGTCGACTCCCCTTTCCGCGGAAAGTACGATCCCGAAAAATGGAAGAAAGCAGCCCAGGCAGCCAAAAGCGTGATCGACATGAATCTCTATACACTGCATCCCGACATTTCAACCCTCTTTCTTACCCGTACCAATCCTGAACTGATTTTTGTGCGGATGAACCAGCCCTGCAGCTACATCACCGGGATAAGCGTGCCTTCCAAGCTCTATCCTCCCGGAGGATATGGTAAAAGCGGCTGTAACCAGGTAACCTACAACATGATCAGGGAATATGAAGTGATAAAGGATGGGAAAGCATATATGCTTGATGATCCCAATTCGGGACACAATTATGCCGATCCGTATAAGAACCGCGATCCCAGGCTTTATCGCGATTGCATGTTCAACGGATATAAATTCCAGAACAAAACCGCGGAATTCGGAATCTCCGCTCCCGGAGGGAAAATTCCGGCCCATAACCCTTCCGAACCCAGTTCTTATTATACCCATGTGTACAGCATCAAATTCGCGGATCTCTCGCTGGTTGTCAACTTTGACCCGCGGAATCCCGCAGCTGGTCCGAGGGCTCACCACAATTATCCGTATATCAGGTATGCCGAGATCCTGATGAACTATGCCGAAGCGATGAATGAAGCTTTTGGACCTGAAGTTGACGGACTGGGAAATGGCAAAACTGCCCTGTGGGCGGTAAACGAGGTCAGGACCCGCTCCCAGTACCCGGCAAAACCGGAATACCTCGGGCAAAACGGCGGGATGCCCCCGATTGAATCCGGTCTCTCCAAAGCACAGCTCCGTGAAAAAATCATGCACGAAAGGAGAGTGGAATTCTCATTCGAGGAACACCGCTTCTGGGATGTCAGACGCTGGATGTTGGAGCCTTCCACCATGACCGACATCAAAGCGGAAGTCCCTGTTTGGCAGCCCAACGGTACCGTGGTTTATGAAATAAAAACCATCGACACCCGCGTTTTTGACCGGAAAATGTACCGCATGCCAATCCCTGAAGCCCAGTTGTACGCCAATCCCAACCTGGTTCAGAATCCGGGATGGTCATACAGTCCCGAAGACGCCGACTGATTGCAATCAATCAATGAGTCCACTCCGAAAAGCTGACAGTTTAATTTCAACTGCCCTGACCCGGAAAATCACCGGCTGGAAATTTCCCTTGCAGGGATTCAGGGTCAGACACACCGGACGGAGTGGACTCAACCTTTATCGTGAACCCTTTGGTATACAGATATTAAACTGAACGACCTATAGAACAGTAGCTTGATGAATGCCACATTCCGGAACAGATTCTTTTGGATAGTCCTGATGACAGGAATCCTTCCGTTCCTGTCGATGACACCCTGTGATGTCACCGCACAAACCAGTGATCTGACGGAATCCTTCCGTTGGGTATTTGGCGACCTGATCAATTCCGATACGGCC
>CAYLVY010000290.1:0-2350 GCA_964387205.1 uncultured Draconibacterium sp. | reverse complement strand
TTCTGTTTTTTGGCAGGGCACACGGATGGTGGCAGGAGATGCACCTGATTATCTGGGGCCCGTCGGTAAGACTTGCCGCACAGGATGCCGAAGTTGCTGAACAGTTAGATGACGTCCTCGATAGCGGTGTAAGTACCCGGGTGTGCAAACTGTGCACTGATAAGTACCATGTGGAAGAATTCTATACCCAACGGGGCATTGAGCCCGGATATGTCGGTTCATCCCTTTCCGACCTGATCAGGCAAGGGGAAAAGGTGATCACATTCTGATAAGGGACTACTTTTTCGAAAGTGGTATCCTGTATTGGATACCTACGTTCAGTCCGCCATAGAGGTTATGCGAGGGATTATATTCCCCGGAACTATGGTCGGGAATTCTGAACTCCTCGGCGTTGATGTCAATTAAACCGTATGCCATGGTTAAACCGGCATTCAGGTAAAGATTGGGGATAAAATAGATATCAACACCAAGGTCGATACGTGCCATAATATCCATGGAGGAGTACCGGTTTTTCACATCCTCTTCACCGATTTTAAACCTTTTTGCATTGATCGGGTTGAGAATAGAGTCGCTGTAAATCTTCTCGCGCTTGTAATACTCCTGTTTTGCCGACATCAGGAAATTGAATTGTGGCCCAGCCATCACATAGAATTTCACCTTTTCCCCGGCTGTTCTGAATTTGAAGAGCAAGGGCAATTGAAAATAGTTCAGGTTTATTGTTCGGGTATATATAGTGTCTTTGTGCATATCTTCATATTTCTGCCCAAGCATGCCATAGCCTGCCTCCAGTTTTAACCCGATGCTGGCGTTGAAATCATAGCCGAGGTTTATGTGTCCGTTGCTTCCGATGCGGTGCTCATAATCCATTTCAAAAACCTGCCCGTAGTTATTCTGGTTAGTGATCCAGGTGCTGAGGACGGAGCCACCGGCGCCAACATATAATCCTTTCTGGGCAGATGCCGACAAGGTTAAAACTAAAAGGAAAATGGGGATCAGGATTCTTTTTTTCATAATGTTGATAATGGTTTTAGTGAATAATTAGTATCCGGTTTATTGGTAATTATTTTGCAGGATATTATATAAAAGTTTCGTTACGTGAGATACATTTTCACTGAACACCTGGAGGACATCCTGCCAAGTCACCGGTTCTTCGTCATGTTTCCAGGCATCGTAATCGGTGGAGAGGGCAATGGCTGCATAGGGTATTCCCGCTTCATTGGCGAGACTCGCTTCGGGCGCTGTGCTCATGTTCACAATGTCGGCCCCCCATCTTTGGTACATCCCGGATTCAGCCCGGGTTGAGAAACGAGGTCCTTCGATGGTGATAATTGTTCCGGAAGGATGGAAACGGTATCCGGCATTTTTGCAACCTTCGGCCAGCATGGCACGTAGTTTCGGACAAAAGGGGTCGGCCATGGCAACATGGCCGGCAATACCGGCTTCGAAGCGGTCAAAAAAGGTATTGACCCTGTGCCGGGTAAAATCAATGAATTGATCGGGCAGTACCAGGTCGCCACGCCTGATCTCCTCCTTCAGGCTTCCGCAGGCGGTTGTGGCGATTATGGC
The DNA here is from genome assembly GCA_964387205.1 of uncultured Draconibacterium sp. Lineage (GTDB taxonomy): Bacteria > Bacteroidota > Bacteroidia > Bacteroidales > FEN-979 > CAIVAT01. Next base: position 784 of record CAYLVY010000290.1, on the reverse strand, counting down.
GGTACATCCCAGTTGCCTGATGGCATCGATGTTGGCCCGGTTATTTACATGCGTTGGTGGTATAGAGTGGTCGCGGCCATGCCGGGAGAGGATGTACACTTCACATTTTCCAATCCTCCCGGAAAAAAATGATGAACTTGGGGGCCCATATGGGGTATTCACCTCTAATTCCTTGGTATCAATGAAAATATTCAACTTTTCCAGACCGGAACCACCTATAAGCGCAATCCTTACCATCGTTTTTTTTGCGAAATTATTTAATTCCGGGTAATCACCAAAAAAAAAGAGGGTGCCCGAAACGGACACCCTCCTGGGAATCAAAAGAACCAACCACTAATAGATCTTTGATTCGTCCCGGTAACCCGGAAGGATGAGAAATCAGTCCGGATATTGTGCTCCACGGCTCGGCACCCACTCGAGAAAGTGAAGGTAGGCCTCCGAAACCTCGGCTTTTTCGATAGGATAATCGAATTGGCCCGAAATATCAAGGGCCCAGGGAAGGTTTGCTGCAGATTGGTAATATTTTCCGATTCCGTGATTCGTGTCATCATCACCGGTGCCGAAAATGGCAGTATTGGCTTTAATGGTCGGTGGATGACCCTGGAGATGAACCTCTTTCCCGCGGTCGGTTTCAGAGACCAGGAAAGGGTTGAAATTCTGAATATTGAAGGCGCTCAGCGATACCGGGCCACCCGCTCCAGGGATACCGTTGTCCATGAATTTCACGTAGTTTTGGTGATAGTACCGTAGGTAACGGTGACTTGTCGGATATGGGCCGGTATCG
>CAYLVY010000289.1:0-2352 GCA_964387205.1 uncultured Draconibacterium sp. | reverse complement strand
ACAGCATTGCCAGACTCCGAAAACTTTCTCAAAAGCGACATTTATTTGACGAAGGGTTCTCAGATCTTTGGCAAGGTTTGTTGAACACCTTCAGGTTGTTTGAAAATGAAGCCGGTGGCCGGCCCCTTGGAATTTATCCACTCTCCGGAGAGCTCTTCAGATATGACGCGATCAAGGATCTGGCTCCTAGTGTGATCAGTAACAGCCTGTTGCTCGGCTGTATAAGAAATCTCAATGAATTCAATGATGAAAATGGCAATCTGGTTCAGGTCAACTACCGGGCGCTGGATGTTGAAGAACTTGGTTCAGTCTATGAAGGACTTCTCGAGCTGCATCCGGTCATAGAAAATATCAGCACTGAAAACCCTTCGGCGATTAAATTCTTGTTTCATGAGGGTAAAGAAAGAAAAACCACGGGTTCTTATTATACCAGCCCTGATCTCGTTAATGAACTGATCAAATCGGCATTGATACCCGTGATTGAGGAACGGTTAGCCGGTATCAGGAAGTCGCCCGCTCCATCAAAGGAAAACCTTGAAAAAGCAATTCTTAGCTTAAAAGTATGTGATCCTGCGGCCGGGAGCGGACATTTCCTTCTGGCTGCGTCCAGAACCATTGCCTGGTATCTTGCCCGGACAAGAAGCGGAGAAGAAAATCCACCTCCTTCGGAATACAGGAATGCCCTCAGGGAAGCGATCCAGCATTGCATTTATGGAGTTGACCTCAATCCCGATGCTGTCGAGCTATGCAAACTTGCCCTCTGGCTTGAAAGTCACAACAGCGGAAAGCCGCTTAGCTTCCTCGATCATAAAATCCGTTGCGGTAACAGCCTGGTAGGTGTAAAAGATCTGAATGTCCTAACCGAGCCCATCCCGGACGAGGCGTTCAATCCGACGACCGGTGATGATCCAAAAGTTTGTAAAGAGCTTAAACGACGAAACAAAGAATTCAGCAGGACCCGTCAGTCAAGTCTTTTTTCAGCATACGGTCAACAACCCGGGCAGGATGATAAGGCTTTGATTGCCGAATATGCAGCCCTGGACGTTATTGAACAAAACACCCTTGAGGCGATAGATGAAATACAAAAACGGTTCGGTAAAATACGGACCAGCATCTATCACCAGGAAGCTGCATGCAATATCTGGACATCCGCTTTCTTTCAGACGTATAAATCGGTTGATGATCCGGTCAATCCCTCCTCGGAAAAACTGGCCCAATTCTTCCATGCACCCACGCAATACGGCAGGCTTGTTGGTCAATCTATGGCGCTGGCAATGCAGTACCGTTTTTTCCACTGGCCTTTGGAATTCCCGGATGTATTTGCCCAGGGAGGTTTTGATGTGATGCTTGGAAATCCCCCGTGGGAAAGGATAAAGTTGCAACAGGAGGAATTTTTTGCGACGAGGGATGTTTCGGTAGCGATGGCAGCTAATGCAGCCGAAAGAAATCGTATGATCAAAAATCTTGAACATAAGAATCCATCCTTGTTTGCTGAATATCTCGAAGCCTTACACGGAGCAGACTGCACTGGAAAGTTCTTACGGGAAAGTGGTCGCTATACGCTCACCGCTGTAGGGGATATCAATACTTACTCGGTCTTTGCTGAATTATTTACGAAAAGCATTGGGTCGACGGGTCAAACCGGATTTATTGTTCCCACAGGGATTGCGACCGATGACAGTAATAAAGGTTTCTTCAGTTTTTTGATTGATAACAACAGGCTGGTCAGTCTTTTTGATTTTGAGAATCGTGAAAAGATTTTCCCTGCTGTAGATAGTAGGTACAAGTTTTCACTCCTAACAATTTCAGGATCCTCAAATGAGAAAAGGAAAAGCAATTTTGGTTTCTTTCTTACCCGTGTCGAGCATCTTCAGGATCCTATTCGGACTTTTAATTTGACCAAAGAAGATTTCGTCAGGTTGAATCCGAATACAAAGACCTGCCCTGTATTCAGGACCAGGGCCGATGCTGAGTTAACGACCAAAATTTACAGATCAGTTCCCGTTTTGATCAATGAGCAGACAGGTGAAAATCCATGGGGAGTCAGGTTCATGAGAATGTTTGACATGAGTAATGATTCCCATCTTTTCCGCACCCGCCAGCAATTAGAGTCGGAAGGGTTTGAATTATGGGGTAACAAGATGAAGAAAGGAAATGAAATTTATTTACCCCTTTACGAAGCCAAGATGATCTGGCATTATGATCATCGGTTTGGAACTTATGCTGGAGTCGATAGCCGGACATCAACACATACGCCTACACCGACCTTGGAGCAATATCATGATCCGAATCACTTGATCGAGCCATGGTATTGGGTCGAGAAAGATTTAGTTGATAAAGAACTTGGTATTA
>CAYLVY010000288.1:0-2353 GCA_964387205.1 uncultured Draconibacterium sp. | reverse complement strand
TTCACGGTACCGTCAGGAAAATTTCCGATACCGGAAAGACGGGCCACCTTCATGCCATGGGGAAAGAATATCCCGGCAAATTGCATCTTTTTGAGGCTGATCTGAATAACAGGGAGAGTTTCCGCAAAGCCATGACAGGTTGCGCTAAAGTTCTGCATACTGCTTCACCGTTTTTCATCACCAATATCCGAGATTCCCGCAAATATCTTATTGAGCCGGCGCTGGAAGGGACCCGTAACGTCCTCACCATGGCCACTCAGTTTCCGTCGGTGAAGAGGATTGTGGTCACCAGCAGTGTGGCTGCTATCCATGGAGATGCTGCCGATATTCTCTCAATTCCCGGAGGCACTTTCACGGAAGAACACTGGAATACGACCAGTTCGGAAAAGCACAATCCCTATCAGTATTCCAAAACCATCGCGGAAAGGGAAGCCTGGAAAATATCCGGATCGCAGGATCAATGGACACTCGTGACGATAAATCCCGGGTTCGTAATGGGGCCTTCACTCACACGGAGGGTTGATTCAACCAGCATCGATACCATGCGAGCCCTGTTGAACGGAAAATATAAAAGTGGGGTGCCCAACCTTTGGTTTGGCGTGGTCGATGTCAGGGATGTAGCCATGGCCCATATCCTGGCGGCTGACCATGCACACGCATCCGGAAGGCACCTGTGCGTGGCCCGGGTGCTCCCCCTTGCTGAAATGGCCGCCATACTCAGGGAAAAACATCCGGAGCGGCCTGTACCGAAATCGACCGTTCCCGATTTTATGCTCTATCTGGCAGGACCATTCATGGGATTTTCATGGAAATTCCTGAAAAGGAACATTGGGGTCCCTTTCAATACCGACAACCGGAGAAGCAGAGAGGAACTGGGGCTCCATTACCGCTCCATTCAGGAAACCCTTCATGACCATGCGGAACAGTTGATCCGTGACGGCCTGGTGTGAACATAAACCGACAATTCTGACTATCTGTACCGAACACTAACCGCTGATTGATGATCCGGAATTTTGAGTTATGATTATTGTATAATTCTACGTGCAATGAAGAATTCCACATACGAAGCATTTTATCACCAGTTATTTGCCCATGCGAAAGTGGGTATTGTCATCAGTGATTACGAGGGAAACATCATTGATGTCAATACCTTTTTTGCCGGAATGGTATCATACACGGTAGATGAATTGAAATCCATGAATTTAAACGGGTTTCTTGACCCGGTTGAACTGAAGAGGTTTCCGTTATCCATTGAAGAGATCAGGCAGGGAGCTACTACCAGGCGCGACCGCCGGCTCCGGAACAGGCAAGGCATTTATCAGGTTTTTGAAATCCATGCACAGAAACTGACTGATGAAAGCGCACTGGTGTTGGTACATGATATTTCCGCCCGGCAGCAAGCGTTGCAGAAAAGTGAGGACCGGTATCGCCTGATCGTGGAAAATGCGCAGGAAGGGATATGGGAGATGGATGCTGCCCACCGTACAGTTTTTGTCAACCAAAAGATGGCCGCCATGCTGGGTTATCAGGAATCGGAGATGACCGGCAGGGTGGTGGAATCTTTCATGATGGAGGAAGACCTGGGTGATCATTCTGTTAAAATGGAAAAACGCCACCAGGGTATCAATGACAGCTACGAAAGGAGATTTGTTAAAAAGGATGGCAGGATATGCTGGACAAGGGTTACCGCCTCTCCGATCAGGGATGATAACGGAACCTTTCTGGGATCCTTCGGCTTTTTCACCGATATCACGGAATGGAAGGAAAAGGAGGAACATCTGAGCCATCTGGCCGAGATGGTAAACAACGCCCCCAATTCAATAACTATTCACGATCTCCAGGGTAATTTTCTTTATGCCAATGAAAAGACTTTTGAGCTTCACCAATATACCCGGGAAGAATTCAACCTGATCAACCTTCATCAACTGGATGTCCCGGAAAGCGAAGCGTTGATCCATGAAAGGATTGACCGGATCATGCAGGATGGATCGGCGCACTTCCCCGTCCGGCATTACCGCAAAGATGGTACCAGCTTCCCTCTGGAAGTTTTTGTCAAACTGCTTGAATGGAAAGGGAAACCTGCCCTGCTGAGTATCGCTACCGACATCACGGAGCAGGAGAAGTACCTCTCCGCCCTGCGTGAGAGTGAACAAAAGTATCGTCAGATAGCCGAAAACACCTCCGACGTTATCTGGATGATGGATGACAAAATGAAATACACTTTTGTCAGCCCGTCTATTTACAAGCAACGGGGATTTACACCGCAGGAGTTTATGAACCTGAAAACTGATGAAGTTTATGCTCCCGAGTCCGCATCCATTATCACAGAGGTATTTCGCCAGAGTCTTGACCT
>CAYLVY010000287.1:0-2375 GCA_964387205.1 uncultured Draconibacterium sp. | reverse complement strand
TGCCAGTCCGGTTATTTCCCGGTCGCCGGACATGACCCGGTACAATCCGGCGGTACGGATCTGATCATGGGTCTGGATGTAGGATCTCATTCCGGAACGGACGATGGCCGGAATAACTTCGAAAGAGCCTGCTGTTTGTCGGATCTTATATACCTCAGAGGAGGGGAGGGAGTCGGAGGGGATTTCGGCGGTGACATTCCCGCCAGTGTGGAAACTGAGCGGATGGTACGGTTGGCTCTGCAATGCCATACTGAACAGGGTTGGTACGAAAATTGCATGACGAGGAAAATTCGTCTGAACCGGATCACAGGCGCTTGCAAACAGGTAAACCTTCCCTTTTCCGGTTTCCCGGGAGAGCAGGAAGGGTTGGTTGTTTTCCATGCGGAGCAGGATTTCCGGGACATTTTCCGGTGATGGTTGAATAGGGAAATACCTGGTTATTACAGGCAGATCGGGATTATCCGGAAGGATGATTTTTCCGGAACTGTTTTTTTCGAACACCTCCTGGTAAAGATCGCTTTCAGTATTTATATTGCTGATTCTCTGTCGGTTGGTGTCAAGTGTCCCATATCCGCGGCTGCCGAGGCCGGCCAGGAAAGTGTTCAGCGAAGGGGTAGGGCCGGTGGCGGGAGGAAAAATGGCTAAATGACCGCCGTCGCTGACATACCGGTTAAGTTCCGTTGCCAGGCCAGACGAGACCTCCCTGACTCCGCTGAGGATGATCAGGGAGTGGCTGAAGAGATTGCTGTACGAAACCTGGCGAAGTTCAACGCTTCGGTAGAGGATACTGGAGTCATTGCCAAAAAGGGCCTGCAGAAAAGGATTAGGATCAGGGTCATAAATGGAAAGTACCGGGATAGCGTCCATGACCCGGTAGGTAAAATAGTATGGGTCATCGATGACGACGGGGTAATCGGTGATGGAAATTTCCCCATACCGGATACCGGCATTATTTTCAGTGTAGGGCATGACCAGGGAAGTTTCGCCGTCGGGAGCGATGGAGAAGTTCGCCACTGTTTTCTGGATACCGTCGATGGTGAGTTTTACAGGTACTTTCTCCAGGGCATCACCACCTGAGTTTCGGATCCGGACATTCAGGCGCACCGTCTGGCCGGGCAGGTGGACGGGTGAATTAAAAAAAGCAGTATCGATATAAAGGTTTGCTTTTCGGGAGGCGGTTACCGGGACCAGGAACCAGCGGATGGCGCTGTCAGGGCGTGAAGAAGGAAGCCAATGGGTTGATTTTTGGAAATCAGAGATGAGGTAGGCTTCCATACCGGCGCTGCCTGCCTGGGTTTTCAGATCATTTTGCCGTGTGATCACCTCGTTCAGATTTCTGGTAATGGTGGAGATGTTGACTTCGTCGAGCAGCTGCAGGAATTGGTCGCGGCTGGTGAAACGATGCATCCTGCCTTCAAAATCACCGGTCATCAACTGAAACATATCAGAGGGGGAATAAGCGGCTGCGATTTCCCTAACCCTTGTTTTCGCTTCATCGATCATGCTTCCTTCGGTGGCTAATCCCTCCATGGAGTAAGAGTTATCGAGGTAAATGCTTACGGCTTTTTTACCGGCTTGCTGGCGAATGCCGCCTGGTGCGGGAATATAGGGTTGAGCAAAGGCAAATACCAGGGCGGAGATAGCGAGGATACGGGCCAGGAGGATCAGCAGTTGTTTCAGGCGGGACTGCTTTTTGGTTTCCTGCTGAATTTCCCGGAGAAATGCGACATTGGTGAAATATACCTTTTTAAACTGCCGGAAGTTAAAAAGGTGGATCAGTACAGGGATGATGATCGCGCTGAGGGCGATCAGGAACAAAGGGCTGACAAATTGCATGGCCAAAATTAACAAAAAACCCGGCTTGGGGCCGGGTTTTTTTTATCATGGTCCATGGTTTAAACAACACCCTGGTCGAGCATGGCGTTGGCCACTTTAAGAAAGCCTGCCACATTGGCGCCTTTAACGTAATTCACATACCCCTCCTTGTCTTTTCCGTATTTAACACACGATGCGTGGATGTTGCGCATGATCTCATGGAGACGGCCGTCGACCTCATCTCTCGACCAGCTCAGTTTCATGGAATTCTGGGACATTTCGAGGCCCGAAGTGGCAACACCGCCGGCATTAACGGCTTTTCCGGGGGCGAACAGGATCTTGTTTTCCAGGAATACCTCGATCGCTTCCGGAGTGCTGGGCATATTAGCTCCTTCGGCCACGCATATCACGCCGTTCTTCACGAGGTTAAGGGCATCTTCGCGGCCCAGCTCATTCTGGGTGGCGCATGGAAGTGCGATATCACATTTCACCTCCCACGGGCGTTTGCCCTGGTGGAACTGTGCGCCCGGGAATTCATAGGAGTAAGGCTTTACAATATC
>CAYLVY010000286.1:1880-2379 GCA_964387205.1 uncultured Draconibacterium sp. | reverse complement strand
CCGATCAGTTTATGTTTGGCAATGAGTTCCTGGTCTGCCCGGTAACCGAACCTGGTGCAACAAGCCGTCCGGTTTATCTTCCGAAGGGTTGCCGGTGGTTTGATTTTTGGACGGGAGCGGAATTCGAGGGGGGACAGGAAATTGTGGCCGATGCTCCGCTTGAAAAAATCCCGTTGTTTGTAAAGGCTGGTTCCATTGTCCCGCTGGGGCCTCTGGTCCAGTACAGCACCGAAAAACCGGCCGACCCCATTGAGTTGCGGATTTATCCGGGGGCCGATGCCACCTTTACCCTTTACGAAGATGAAAACGACAATTTTAACTACCGTAAAGGGCAGTACCAGAAAATCACATTCCGGTATGCCGATTCGGAAAAAACGGTGACGATTGGTCAGGCTGAGGGGACATACCCCGGAAGCCCCGTCCACCGGACGTTTCATTTGGTGGTGGCCGGAATGGCCCGTGAAACCAAGCCGGTTGCGGTTTCTTATACGGGAAGTGA
>CAYLVY010000286.1:0-1870 GCA_964387205.1 uncultured Draconibacterium sp. | reverse complement strand
CCGTTGTTAATCTGTAACAGCTCTCCATAATCCTATTATCTGAAATAAATATGAAAAGCATTCTCCTGTCCATCAACGCCAATACCCGGAAATCGGTCGAAGCCGGCCGTGTATTAATCAGAAAAAATGCAGTGGAATACAGCTGGAGGGTTACCTCCACGTTTTATAAAATGGAAAATGAAGCGGAAATGTAAAATATTATTTCTGAGTTTGATTGGTGTTTTTCAGTATGCCAATTCGTTTGCACAGGGTCCCGGTGGAATCTATTCTCCGCCTGCAATTATCAAAAATCCTTCATCGACGGAGAATTATCAGGTGAAAAATAGAAAATTTACCGGGATTCCGAGTCTTGCGGTCAGCGACAGTTTTTTGTGGGTTACCTGGTATGCCGGAATTACTCCTGCCGAGGATCTAAATAATTATGTTGTTGTTGCTGTCAGTAAAGACAAAGGAAATAGCTGGGAGGAAATTTTAGCAATTGACCCTGATGGAAGGGGTGAGGAAAGGGCATATGATCCGTAGGCCTGGATTGACCCCAACGGTAAACTTTGGATTTTCTGGGCTCAGCAGGGTGCAAATGCAGGATTATGGGCGACTACTACCACTCAGCCCAATTGGAAATTCCCGGAATGGTCAATCCCTTTTCGTATCACGGAAGGTACGATGATGGGAAAACCGGTTGTATTATCTGGTGGGGAGTGGGCGATTCTCCCTTCTTCGAGGGATGTGGAAAACAGTGCAAGGTGGGTTATTTCCCCCGACCACGGAAAAACCTGGTTGGAATGCGGTGCTGTGAATATCCCGGAGAACGAGCGTAATTTTGATGAGCATTCGGTTGTCGAGAAAAATGATGGTTCGCTTTGGATGTTGATCCGGTTGCGAAGCGGAATCGGCGAAAGTTTTTCTTCCGATGGCGGCAAATCATGGACCCCGCTTATTCTTTCCGAAATTAAACATACCAATTCAAGATTTTTCATCCGGAGATTACGATCGGGGAACCTCTTACTTGTAAAACATGGCCCGATACAGGTAAAAACCGGGCGCTCTCATTTGATGGCTTTTATCTCGGACGATGACGGACAAACCTGGTCGAAAGGATTGCTGCTCGACGAAAGGCTCCGTGCTTCTTATCCCGACGGGCAGCAGGATAAAAATGGAAAAATCTGGCTAGTATATGATTACAACCGGACAAAAGACCAGCACATTGTGATAACCAATTTTACGGAAGAAGAAATAACAGGAGAAGAATACGATACCCATATTTTAAAGGTATATCAGCAAAGAAAAGTGGTGAGTAAAGGGGGTTTATAAATTGAAACTTAAGATATGAATACAACTGAAAAAAAAGTCTCAATCCGGCTGGCTTTCCTGTGTGTGGCTGCTGGCCTTTTTTTGTTTTCCTGCTTGCCCCAGAATACAACTTCGGAAAATGAAGCTGAAAAACAGACGCTTCGCCGGAGCGAAAGTTTTTTTGGGCTCCATTTTGATTTTCATGCGAATAAAAACGACAGTGCAATCGGGGAAACCTTCACCGCCGGAATGATCGACAGCCTGCTGACCATGGTTCAGCCTGATTACATCCAGGTCGATTGCAAGGGACATCCCGGCATTTCGAGTTACCCGACAAAAGTGGGAAACGCTGCGCCGCGGTTTGTAAAAGACCCGCTGAAAATCTGGCGCGAAGTGACCCGGAAGCACCACGTGGCTTTGTATGTCCATTATTCCGGTGTGTGGGACGATGCCTCCGCCGAAAGGCATCCCGGCTGGATGGCTCTGGATGCGCAGGGGAAAAGAATAAGCGGCAAAATGTCGGTAAAAGGTCCTTATGTGGACAGCCTGCTGATTCCGCAGTTTAAAGAACTGATTGACA
>CAYLVY010000285.1:0-2406 GCA_964387205.1 uncultured Draconibacterium sp. | reverse complement strand
GGTCATCGACGATTATGACAGGGGAATTTTGATCGGGGCAAACCAGGCAACGGGCAGCGTGATGAAAGTTGGATGGATAATCAAAACTGATATCAACGGAAATATGCTTTGGGACAAGAAGTTAGGGAACGGAACAAGGATGTGGGCATTGGATGGTTTAGACAGAACACCTGACGGGGGTATTATCGTCGCCGGTGTTTGTGACACCCTGGATCCCGAGTGGTGGGATCCCTATATTGTAAAGCTCTCTTCTTGCGGCGAGGTGGAGTGGTGCCATGTATTCCATACAGACAACGACCGGGATTATGGTATCAAAATCCAATCGTTGCCTGATCAAAACTATATTTTCCTGGTGAAAGACTGGGACGTCACACCATCGTCCAGCGTGTGGCTGATGAAGCTGGACCCGTATGGCGGGATCATCTGGAAACAGCGGTATTTTCAGTTTGATTCGCTTGGCTATCCATTTGATTTAAGAGCATTGAAAGTTACGCCTGACGGCAAGTTCCTGATAACCGGCACCTGTTACCACCCGGTGTTCGGACAAACCCAACCCGACTGGGTATGGCCGTTGCTGATCCTGGCCGATTCGACCGGTGAAACTGTTTGGGAGATGCCGTGGGGGTATACGCTGCCATTTACAGAGCAGGTTGGGGGGGAGGGGTTTCAGTCGGTGGTCACCGACCATGCAGTGTACAGTGGTATTTGCAATTATCCTGTTCAACCGATTAATTTTGCCCCCTGCCTGATCAAAACTTCTCTGGATGGCACCCCGTTATACTACAAAGACCTGAAACCCAATACGAGCTTCGGAAAAGCATCGACCCTGTCAAAATTGTCCGATTCATCTTTTGTCGTTGGAATTTGGTACCAATCAACAACAGTCCCCCAGACACTTTCTGTTATTAAAATTGATACGTTGGGAAATATCCAAAAGGAAACGGTATTGAATCATTCGGAGTATATTCCATCGGATGCAACCCTTACTGAGGATTAAAAGTTGCTTATCACAGCCTGGGATTACAATACCACCTATAACAAATATATGTTCCATTTGTGGAAACTCAACAAGAACCTCGACTTCGACAGCATTTACACGGTTCCCCGGGTGTACGACTCGCTGTGCCCCAACCCCATCGTGAGCTCCACCCTTTCGATGCCACCCTGCAACCTGACGGTAGGCAAGGAGGAGCTGATGATGGATGAAGAGCGCATCCGGATGACGGTTTATCCCAACCCGGGCAGGGGGATCGTTCATGTAAAACTTCCGGAAAGGATCCGCCTGGAAAGCCAAACAAAGAACTTCACCGTTCAAACCACCTTTCACCAATGGAACAAAACACTGGAACTGCATGTTTTCGACCTGTCTGGGAGGTGTGTGCTGCAACAATCCCTTCCGGCAGGAACCACGGAGACCTCGCTTGATGCCACCGGCTGGCGGGAGGGGATGTACTTCCTCCGGTTATCCTATGGAGGCCGGAAGGTGGCGGAGGAGAAGGTGGTTATTAACAAATAAAACCTCCTAAACATGTAAAGTTCATAATTGTTATTTTCATCCTTTTCCAGGCACCTATCTTGTCAACCTGAACCGGAAGGGCGTTTCGTTGGGAAATACGAAACTGATCATTCAGAAATAGTGTACTGTAACGTTAATCCAAAAATGGCAACATGAGGACCTCTGTGAAAGCTAAGATGATACTGGTTTTATTAATTCTGGTATTCGCAAGGGACTCATGTTGCCAGGTTTGGCTCAGAACGTTCAGCAACAATTTCTACAACCAGGTTATTTACCAGATTTATGAAGATTATGATAATGGAATTCTCATTGGGGCCAATCAGAGTCCGGGTTCAGACATGAGACTGGGCTGGATTATTAAAACTGATATTAATGGATATACTTTGTGGGAAAAAAACTTGGGAAATGGAACCCAGAAATGGTCTATCACTGGAATTAATCGGACACCCGATGGTGGAATCATTATTGCCGGGATTTGTGACACTTTGGATTCTGAGTGGTGGGATCCATTTGTTCTGAAACTATCGGCATGCGGCGAGGTGGAGTGGTGCCACGTATTCCATACCGACAACGATCCTGATTATGGTATAAAAATCAATGCATTGCCCGACAATACCTATATCTTTCTTGTAAAAGACTGGGATGTGGAACCATCATCGAGTGTGTGGCTTATGCACCTGGATGCGTATGGAGAGATCATCTGGAAGCAAAGGTATTTTCAGTTTGATTCGCTTGGATATCCCTATAATGTTACAAATCTCAAGGTATTACCTGATGGAAGATTTCTTGTGACTGGCACCTGCTACCACCCGGTGTTCGGGCAAACCCAGCCTAGCTGGGTGTGGCCCTTGCTGATCCTGGCCGATTCGACGGGCGAAACGGTGTGGGAG
>CAYLVY010000284.1:2050-2442 GCA_964387205.1 uncultured Draconibacterium sp. | reverse complement strand
GCCAGTATAATCCGCATATCATCACTGACCGGCGGACAGGCCGGACCACCTGAAACAGTCCAGCGTAACCGGTACATTCCGGGAACCAGATTGGTCACCGTGGCATGAGGATCATGGATATCTGAAAAAACAGGTACAGTAGGACAACAAGGCCCGGAGCTCCAGGTCCCCAGGGGATCCGGGGTACTTCCACTCAGGTTGGCCGTATCAGAATCGCAGGGCAGTACCACATCACTTCCCGCATTGGAACCATTGGGTGTTTTGGATGTGGTCACCGGAATATCCTCCGACACGGAGGTGCAACCATTGCCTGTTCCGGTAAAAACCCTCATCCGGATCATGTAGGTTCCGGTTCCGCTCAGGTTGTATATGTACTGTGGAGAGGTAGTTGC
>CAYLVY010000284.1:0-2040 GCA_964387205.1 uncultured Draconibacterium sp. | reverse complement strand
AAACTGTTATAGAGCCAGTTGGTGGGACCCGAAACAAGGCTCCACTGAACGACTCCAACACCGGTCCAGTTGTAGGTGACAATGGCCAGGGAATCATTACAGGGGATGAGAGGGTCGGCAGTCAGGGTAATAGTTGGGTTCTCCCGGTAGGTGATCGTGACCGAAGAAGATGAGGAGCAATTGGTGGTGGTATTTCGTATGGTGTAACGGAATGTGTACACTCCGGTGGGATCGGTCACATTTACTGAAGTAACCGGACTGGCAGGGTTTATGATTGTAACTCCGGATCGTGAGGTCGTTTGTTCCCAGAGGCCTGAGTCTCCTGCAAAGATGGGATTATTGCCGTTGAGGGTGAAACTGGTACGATTATCACAGAAAATCTGAGTACTACCTGCACTGGCAGAGGTCACACTTCCCAAAGGAGCTGCCACCACGATGGTATCATAATCTGATCCGTTGACACAAGGCCCTGATACAGTCCATTGCACCACATAGGTACCTTCCACCAGATTACTCAGGGAAGAGGTCGGTGAATTGATATCTCCAAAAACCGGGATGGAAGGCCCGCTGATAAAAGTCCACACCCCCTGCTGTCCGTTTATACCGCAACCCCCGGAGGTAGCTTCCAGGTTCGCAGAGGTGGTGGTGGAATAACATCCGTTTACATTGATCGTGCTGCCCGCATCCACCGGCGATACACCACCAATATGATAGATAATCATATCATCAAAATCGATACAGGAATTCGTTCCGGTTATCGTCCATCGTAATACGGTAACGCCGCAACTTCCTGATTCAAGTGTAACGGTGGAATTCCATGCTGTCGGACTGTTGATGGTCACCCCGTTATTCTCTCCCACTACCTGCCATAATCCGGATTCATTAATACCCGGGGCATTACCCTGAAGGGTGATCACAGAGGTTCCGGCACAACCTGTTAGATCGGGTCCGGCGCTGGCTTCCGTGATCGGAACAATGTAATACATCACCGAATCAGTGGCCAGCACACCATCGCGGCACTTGGCATTGATCAGAAACCAATATTCAGTGTTCGCAACAAACCCTGTCACTTCTGTTTTAAGATCGTATGGATTCACAATCGTAACCGAAGGCCCTCTCAACTGTCGCCAGTGGATATTACCATTACCCTGAAAAAACGGGGAAGCGGCACCGTCGAGAAAAAGGCGCTGGTTCGCGCAAAGGGTATCCGGGATTCCTGCATTAACGGTACAATCCTGTCCCATCGCCATCCCGGGAAATAAAACCATCATCATCAGTACCAGAAACCAACTATGATTTCCCTTGATCCCTCCGTTTTGCCGGAACAATCCACGATAAAAATAGATATTATTCATATGTTTGATTTTTAATTTTTTATACGAGATATTTAAGCTCTTCACAAGATAAAATTCATTTATTCAGAATATCTGGAGTTATTTTTTACGTAAAAGTAGGAAAATAGTTACACACTTTTACCAAAAAAGCATAATGGATTTAAAATATCTTACTCTTATTTAGTGATGTATCATATGTTAATAAAAGAAATAATTCAATGAAAGATCAGGAGTATTGCCGGACGGCCTCTATGGTGATGGTATGATCACATAGAATGACCAACCGTTCCATCACATTGCGGAATTGCCTGATATTGCCCGGCCAGGGTAATGTCTGAAGAAACGCAATGGCATCAGGGGTAATGTCAATGCGGGCTTTACCCATCTGTGAACAAATCGTGGTAAGAAAATGGTCAGTAAGGAGTGGGATGTCATCGCTCCGTTCACTGAGGGGAGGGACATGGATCAGTATCACACTGAGCCTGTGATACAAATCTTCGCGGAACAGTTTCCGCCGGATCTCCTCCTGGAGATCCTTGTTGGTGGCTGCAACAACCCTGACATCCACCATGATATCTTTTTCACCGCCAACCCGTGTAATACGGTTTTCCTGTAATGCCCGCAAGACTTTTGCCTGAGCCGAAAGGCTCATATCGCCGATCTCATCCAGAAAAAGGGTACCGCCGCTGGCCTTTTCAAAATCACC
>CAYLVY010000283.1:0-2444 GCA_964387205.1 uncultured Draconibacterium sp. | reverse complement strand
CCTTCCTTTATGGAATGCATCCGGTTTTTTTTGACAAACGCATCCGGATATTTAGTTTGAATAATTTATAAATTATCATATGTTCTATTCCTCTCCGTGGTTCTCAGTGTCTTCTCAGTGAACCTCTGTGTAATTTTATTTCACAGAGAACCACAGAGAAAATGCACAGAGAGCCACAGAGAGAATTTTTATGAATAATTCAGTTTAGAAATATTCCGATAATTTTGGCGGTATAAATAATTATCGTTTACCTTTGGACGATATTACACCTTTATAAGGTTTTCTGGTCAATATTCAGGATTTCGCAATGATCACCTTTGTTATATAATTACAAATGGCTGAAGCAGCAACTGCCATTTATAACCGGCAAATGTACACACCGGAGAACATGACTCCTGAAATGCAGGAGATTATAGCAGCAAACAGCATCATTGCCGGTGAACCGGCAGATTCCCATCTGATTCGCTATCATATGTACCGGGAGATTGAGAAAATTGTCCGGGAACTTTCTCCGTCAGGTATCGGTTTGACCATAGCCGATTGGAGGCCAATAATCTATACCATGATGCCGGAGGTTACCTTTTACAATCTCCGTTACCCGGAGCATGACATACAGCACATGGAAAAAATTCCGGATAATTCCGTCGATGCTTTTTATTCCGAGATGATCCTGGAACATATTGAAAACCCGCAGGCTGCCATCGATGAGTCCTACCGCATCCTGAAACCGGGTGGTGTTGCCATACACACTACTGTCTTTTTAATGCCGTATCACCCTTCCCCGATAGATCTCCTGAGATTCTCACCAGATCAGCTCAGGAGGATGTGCCATTCGTTTTCAGAAATCTATACGGGTGGTGCCGGCAACTGGAGGGCTATGGCTGCACTATTGTTGCGACTGACAAGATTCCCAGTAAAATATCCCCGTGGAAACCTGCTTAGTTCACTCCTCAAAGGCTACAATCCCAAATATATGATCTATACCTTCGTGGTAGCCAGAAAACAATTAAACGGGATAAAATAAAAAAGAGTGCCGGATTGAGCACTCTTTTTTTGCGGACCGGACGGGACTCGAACCCGCGACCGCCGCCGTGACAAGGCGGCATTCTAACCAGCTAAACTACCGATCCAAAAATGTGGTGCTAAAGTAATCGTTGTTTTTCATTCACCAAAAACTTTTTCGATTTCTTTTTCATAGGCTCCGTCCATCTGGACCGCATGGACGGGAACACCTGAAACCCTCAGTTCTTCCTGCCATTTTCTCACTTTTGAAGGATAGTTGGTACCATCCAGCAAAACACATCCCGCATTGAATACCGAAACAATCCGGGCTGCCGTCACTTTCGGATTTCCGCTGATGATCAGCAGGTCTACATCCACTCTAACTTTCAATGATTCCGGAATCACGTGCTGCAACAGACAGATGCGAAACCCATCCAGTTGGAGGAATCTCCCCCCGGTAACAACCGGAATAAAGCTGTCGTCCTTTTCCTGACACCTTCCAAAAGAGGGTTTCCAATAATATCTTTCCTGCCTGATGCCAAGTGCATCGCGGTAATTTTGGATGACGGACTGGTATCTGACAAGGCCGGAAAGATCGCGGCTCCTTCCCGATCCATATATCAATGCCATCCGGTCGCCTTTCGCAAATGCCATCAATGGAAATTTTCCGGTATTAAAGAATACAAAACGGGTGGAACCATATTGTCTGGATTTTTCGCATAAGGACAGGATCAGCATCACATTCAGACAAACCAAAAAACAGATAAGAAATCCCGTTTCACGCTTCATCCATAGCATTAACAACAGTATAATCGCAAGGCAAAGCATCAGTGAAGCAAAGGCAGAAATATAAATCCCCGATGCCGTACTCCAGGGCAACCCTTCAATAAAAGCTATGGCATGGTTAAGACACCGGATCATATAAGAGAGGCCGGTGGCGATCACTCCGGCCACAATCGGTATGGCACCCATGGCCATCAGGACAATTCCGGTGTAAATGATAATACTGGACAACGGGACGACCACCAGGTTGGTGAGCAGAAAATAGTTGGGAAATTGATGAAAGACATAAAGGGTCACCGGCAGGGTGGCGACCTGGGCTGCAATGGAAACTGCCATCAGCGACCAAATTTTATCCGGGAGCCAGACCGATGTCACGTACAGGTCGTAAATGGGTTTATACAGTATCACCAGGCCGGTAACCGCCATGTAGGACAACTGGAACCCGATATCATGCAGTACCATGGGTTCAAGGGCAACCATCAGCATCAGGGAAGCTGCGATGACATTAATCATATCGGGGACCCTGCTCATCGACCGGGCGATAATGGGAAGGGTTATCATGATTGCAGCCCTGAGAACACAGGGAGCGAGCCCGGTCATGCAGGCATAAAACCAGATCAGCATCAGGATCAGGATCGCTTTTACCCATCGCCCCCATC
>CAYLVY010000282.1:1460-2455 GCA_964387205.1 uncultured Draconibacterium sp. | reverse complement strand
AGTCATTTCCGAAGCTGTCGGGGTTCTGCAATTTGGCCACCTCGAAGGTGATGTACTGTTCGCCTTTGTATTCGTGGGCATGTTTGAGGATATCTTCCTCCTTTGGTTTACCCCCCCCTATTGTTAGGACTCATTTAGCGACGGTTGAACAAAACTAAACATTTCGGTTTTATCTTTGCCAATGCACACATTAATATCGTCTTCAGGAAGGGCAGAGCGCCAATTTAGCCTCTGTCCTCTGAAGAAAAATTTTTGAACGATTTTGTTTCCGTATGTATTTACGATACGAACAAAAAAAAGGAGTACCGCCCCCGCGGCGGTACTCCCAAACCTCAGAAGGTGATTTTTTCCTCTGCCTCAGCGATGCTTGCATCGAAGGCCGTTTTAAGGAACTCGATCACCTTTTTGATACCCGGGGTGAAACTGGTGGTGAAGACATTCCCATCCGAGTCATTCAGCCGCATGGAGCAGTTGAAATCGTTGGATGTGGTTTGGAAACGCTCCAGTTCACTGCGGGTCTGTACCAGCTTCGCCCGCTTTTCGAGGACTAACTGAAGGTTCTCAACTTTGAGAATCCGCTCGATCAGGGTCATCTCCTTCTTGATTTCGGGAGCAGGAGGAACCGGAATATGAATGGTTTCCTCTGCCGGCGGGGTCACTGTCTGGGGAACTTCTGCTACTGCCGTGTCGTTACCGTTACCGTTACCGTTTCCACCGTTCTTTCCGGTGATCTGCTTTGCAATTTCTGCTACTACTTTTGTCATGATGTTCGCCGTTGCCCTACGGACTTTTTATGGCTTCTGGCACGCCGGTTAAAAAATTCATGCCAACGAAAACAACCGGAATGAAAATTCTGGAACAAAGGTTCGGGTCACGATTTCCTGCCAGGGAAATCTGAATGAACCCGGAGGGCGAAGCCTTTAGTGACACGATATTTTCATGAGGTTAACTTTGCCAGGAATTTGAGTAACCAGCGCTTTGATGACCGGAAGCGA
>CAYLVY010000282.1:0-1429 GCA_964387205.1 uncultured Draconibacterium sp. | reverse complement strand
GGGTTTGCGAGCATAAAAAAAAGAGACCCGGGTTCCCGGGTCTCTCGGTTAGCGGATCATGCGAAGGAATTCTTTCCATTCGAATTCCAGTCTTGCCGGGTTCGATTTTTGCATTTCGATGCAGTAGCCCTCGTAGTAGATCGAATCCATCTGGTTGACAAAAAGTTCATAGTAGCGTTCCATGGTGCGTGAGATTTAGAGTTAATGATTGAAATTTTTGCCGAAGGCAGCCACCGAGGAAAATAAATAATGTCAATGGGTTAAGGTCAGATTTTCTCAAATCTGAAAGAACCTGAAAGGCGCCGGTTCCATCAGGAGGGCGCCCTTGACAGTTTTACAGCGTAGCGGATTTTTCCGCAGGTAGCTTTGCCAAAATTTCGAGTATTAAAACCGTGCGGGGGCCTATGATCTCTTCTCCTTTGCTGATCTTCTTCCCGCAGGTATGACATACACCGGGAAACTTCGCTGTGATCTGCCTCGGATCGCCTGAAAAATGTGTCATGAAAAATGCCCATGGCCTTGGGACTTATTGTGGCATCTGCCGCGCCGGTGGATTTATGCGTGAATGAACTCCTGCTGGGTGGTTTCCAGGGTTTCATCTTCGACGGAGAAGATCGGTCTGCCCAGGATGTATTCAGCAGCTTTTTCAGCCCTGGATGCAGCCCAGACGATCAATTTGTGATTCTCCCGCAGGTGTCCTGACCAGTTCTTGATGTATGCTGCTGTGTTTTGCAGGTCATTGAATCCGGCCACGTTTGCCAGGAATGCGCTGCCCAGTTCGGCAACCAGTTCTTCTTTGGTGTAGTTTTCATCACCGAATTTGTTACCCCGGCCTTCTGCGCGATTGAGGCGGGATTCGTGCATTGTGCTGTGTATTTGTTCATGGTAACTCACTCTGAAATAAGCTTCTGCGGAAAAAAACGATCCCATCGGGGGGATATGAATCTCATCAGTGGACGGGTAATAGCAGGGTGCATTGTCGGAATTCGTGTGAATAATCCTGGGAGCGTCCCGGTAGCCCAGGATGATCTGCTCAGCTTCCATGACCGTCTGGATCGGGGCAGTTCCGTTCATCTTCTCGATCTTTTGCTTGCCGATCTCGTCGAAATGGGCCTGGTCGGTATTGAAAACATGGTAATAGCGCAGCATGTACTTTGTTTTCTCTTCCAGGGTAACCGGATCAGTACTTTGAAGCCGCTTCCAGAACACTACCAGGGTGGACTTTTCGCCTTTACGGACACTACCGCCGTTGGATCTGATCTGCTGAAAAGTGCCGTACACCCGGCTCTGGAAGTGGTCGTTGGCCAGCATCAGCCGGTTTATACCCCGGTATATGTGTCCATTGAGACTGACCGGCGATATGGTACGCCACATTTGCTGCCAACTGCCGCAATTTTCAAGGTTGGCGATGATCTTTTCGGTGATCGCG
>CAYLVY010000281.1:0-2459 GCA_964387205.1 uncultured Draconibacterium sp. | reverse complement strand
GCAATCGTTTGTGAAATAGTCTTTTCTGAAAAATATCATCAAAACCAAAGGGAATGAAAGGGGGATTGAGGTATACTTCACCCCTGCTTGTAAATTGCTATCATATTGATGTACAGTTATTTTCCCCTCTCCAGATTGGAGAGGGGGTAGGGGTGAGGTATTTCTGGAGAGATAAACCAGAATATTTGTATCCAGAGGCAGACTATTCCCATTTCTTATGGTTTCCATCCGGGTCCCCTGACCACCCTGCCAGGCAGGGCACCTGTATGTTCTCCGTTTTTTAGCACCTGGACCCCGTTTACAAACACATGGACCATCCCGGTCGCATATTGGTGGGGATTCTGAAAAGTGGCGTGATCACTGATTTTGGCGGGATCAAAAATGACGATATCAGCATAATATCCCGGTTTGAGTGAGCCACGTTTCACCAGTTTCAGGTTGCAGGCCGGAAAAGATGTCAGTTTACGGATTGCTTCTTCCAGGGGGATGACCTTTTCATCCCTGACATATTTCCCCAATAGGCGTGCAAAACTTCCGTATGCCCTTGGATGCGTTCCCGAATTCAGAAATACTCCTTCGGTGGCAAGTGAACCGGCATCGGAACAAAAACACATCCAGGGAAGGGCAATCTGTTTCTTTACATTCTTTTCCGACATATTGAAATAGACAGTCCCGACATCGGCTCCATTCTCAATGACCAGGTCCATAGCCGTTTCTTCTGCCGGTTTGTTTCTTTCTGCTGCTACCTGGGCGAGAGTTTTACCGGTCAGTTTTCGGAGCGGATCATTCCGGAATCCGGTGAGAAGCACGTGATCGGCTGACCCGGGACTATCCAGGATTCTCTGCCGGATGAATTCTCCTACCTGCTTTCTGAGTCCGGGATCTTTTAACCGGCGTACCCATTCAGCGTATCCGCCTTCCTGTACCCAGGTTGGCATGATGATATCCAGGCCGGTGGCACAGGCATTGTATGTGTACATATCGGCAGTAATTTCCAGACCGGCTTTCCTGGCTGAATCGATTCGTCCGGTCACCTGGTCAGCCAGGTGCCAGTTATTTTTACCTGCCTGTTTCAGGTGGTAAACTTCGCTCCTGATCCCGGCATCCTTGGCTACAGAGATCAGTTCATCGAGGCTCGGTAAAATTTGCTCTCCCTCGTTCCTCAGATGAGAAATATACATCCCCCCGTACCGGGCTACTTCCCTGCAGAGAGCGGTCAGTTCATCCCTCCCGGCAAATGCCCCCGGAACATATTCCAATGCCGACCCGATTCCCATGGCCCCTTCTTCCATTGCCTGCCTGACGAGTGCTTGCATGGAATCAATTTCTGCCACGGTGGCAGGCCTGTTTTCATACCCGACCACATGGGTCCGCAAGGTGGCTGCCCCGATGAATGAAGCGACATTGGGCGTGACTCCTTTTTTAACCAGGTAATCGAGGAATTCACCGAGCGTAGTCCATTCAATGTCATAGCGGATATCTCCCTGGCTTTGTTTCATGTCGCTTTTCATTTTTTCGTTCAGGGGTCCCCATGAATCTCCTTCCCCGAACACTTCCAGGGTCACCCCCTGCCTGATATCACTCTGTGACTTTCCGTCTTTGATCAATGACTCATTGGCCCAGCTCAGGATGTTGACAAAACCGGGGGCCACTGCCAAGCCCCGGGCATCGGTTTCCACCTTTCCCGTTGCATGACGGAGGCGACCGGCCTGAACAATGGTATCATCCTGCACAGCCAGGTCACCGCTGTAGGGCGGAGAACCTGAACCGTCATATATACGGCCGTTCCGGATCAGCAGATCATATTCGGCGGGAGCCTGGCACCCTGCAAGCAGCAGGATCAGCAAAAACAAAATTATACCCGGTTTCATAAAATTACCCTGTGTTAAAAAAAGAATCTCGGATTCTTTATCCTGGTGTTGTGAATATTTAGGTCAAAGCCAAGCCTGATCTCGTGCGATCCATAGTTGAACGACTGGAGGTCATCCAGGTAAATGTCATAGGAATACCCAAGCCTGGCCCAATCGGTGATCCTGAATTCTGCAAGAAATGCAACAGCCTTTTTGGTCCGGAAAGAGGCGCCCACCCAGAATACCTTGTTGAACAACAGGCTGGCATTCAAATCCCACTGGAGGGGGGCATTCCTGACGTATTTAGCCAACACCGAAGGCCTGAAACCGATGTTCTCCCCGACGGGAAAGACAGCACCGGCCATCAGGTAGAAATGCCGGAGAAGTCTTGAAAAGGAGGTGTTCCCTTCACTATCGGTGATTTTTCCATACTCATTCTCAAGAAGTTGTTTCGATGAAAGGCCTGCAAAAAATTGAGATGACTCAAAGTATATCCCCAGGTTCATATCCGGTATAATGCGGTTTATTTCGCGGGGAGTAAAAAGATAGTCCGGATCGAGAAGAACCATGCGGCTCCAGTCGTAGTCAAAGTATTTGATCCCTCCCTGG
>CAYLVY010000280.1:0-2461 GCA_964387205.1 uncultured Draconibacterium sp. | reverse complement strand
TTGACTACGGTCACGCTCTGTTAGGCTATGAAAACCCGGCGGAATCGGTCGCGATCCTGAAGCAGTTTGGCAATCGCCTCTGCCATATTCATATTAACGACAATTACCGCCTGTGGGACGACGATATGATCGCGGGAAGCGTCCACACCCTCGAATACCTGGAATTTTTCTATTGGCTGCGCCGCACCGGCTACAATGACTGGATGACGATCGACCAGTTCCCCTACCGTGAGGACGGCAAAGCGGCCGTGGAGGAAAGCGCACGGTGGCTGGATTTTCTGGAATCGCTGATCGACCGTGTGGACATCAATGAGATCAATGCCGTTGTCACGCGCAAAGATGCCATCGCGGCAAGCCGCCTGATGCGGAAACTGCTTGGGGGAAAGCCCTATGCATGAAATTCAATATAAATACCAGGCAGAAATCCAGGAGCTCGCGGAAGTCTCCGCAAAACTCGGACGCCTCGGCTATGTGGCATCACACGGCGGCAACCTCTCGGCAAAGCTGGACGACGGCACGATTCTGATCACGCCGACCAAGGTACCCAAGGAAGAAATGGTTTTCGAGGATATCACAGCGGTTGATGCCGAAGGGAATGTTCTTTTCGCGGACGGAAACCGCAAACCGACTGGCGAGACGCCGATGCACACTTATATTTATCGCCTGCGGCCCGACCTCAAAAGCCTGATTCATGCTCATCCGCCATGTCTCACCGGATTCTCGCTGACGGACAGCCGGATTCTGACCCGCCCGATCCTGCCGGAACCGGTTCTTGAACTGGGGCCGATCCTTTCCATCCCGTATGCTGAAGTGATTTCCATGGACTTGGCTAGAGAATTCGAGACGGTCGTCCCATTTTCCAACGCATGGTTGATGAAGAATCACGGAATCACCATCGGTTCTGCCGATACGCCGAGCCGAACACTCGGATTGCTCCAGATGGCGGAAGCCATGGCGGACTCCATCCGCATCGCCATGATCATCACGGGTAAGGTGAATGAAATTCCCCGTGAAGAAGTGGCGAAACTCGACCGTGTGCTGCAAAAACGCGGTCTTCCTTTTCCCGGAGCCCCTGAAGTCGTCAAATCCCTGATCCCGCTATTTTTCGGTGAATAGATGAAATATCCGAAAATCCACCTTTCAATTGACAACTGTTTTGCCTCGAAACGCTGGACACGCCCTGCAGATTGGATGCGAGTCATCGCCAAAGCCGGAATCCACTATGTCGAGGCTAGTGCAGACAATGAATGTGATCCGCTGTATATGGATGATTCCTATCTGTATTCCTGGACGGAGGACATCCGGAAACATGCACCGGAATACGGAATCAAAATTGCCAATCTCTATTCCGGACACGGAACCTATTCCACCCTCGGACTGGCGCATACGGATTCCCGCAATGCGGATAAAATGCTCTTCGGCTGGCTTTGCCGGATGCTTCATACCGCTTGGGAATTGGATTGCGGACTCGGCTTTTTCTGTCATGCTTTCGACCAGGCGACACTTCAGACACCGGAGTGTTACCATCAGTCACTGGCAAACCTGAAAGAACGTCTGGCAGTTCTTGCCTCAAAGGCATCAAAATTGAAGATTTCGAACATCGGGGTAGAACAAATGTATACTCCGCATCAGGTGCCATGGACGATTGATGGCGCAAAGGAACTTCTCCGTGACGTGAAACGACTCTCAGGCAGTGATTTCTACCTGACGATCGACACCGGACACCAGTGTGGACAGCATAAATTCCTGTGTCCCGACCGGGAAAGCCTGCGGCAGGCTGTTGCGGGCTTCAGAAGAACCGGGAGGTTCGACGGAATCTGGCTCGGCCCGGAAAAACTTTATGACATGATCCGCGACGGAATGGCTTATGATGGTCTGGAAAGGATGCTCGACGCCTATCCGTATCTGTTTGCCGTGGAACGCGACGGCGATGTTTATGAATGGCTCCGTGAACTTTCTCCATATTCGCCCGTAATCCACCTTCAGCAGACGGATGGAAAGAAGTCCGCTCATCAGCCGTTCAACGACGCCTGCAACGCATCTGGAATTATCACAGGGGAAAAAGTATTGGATGCCATTGCTGAAGCCTATGAGAAGCCCCTTGGAATGGGAATGCCAGGCCGCTGTGACGACATTTATCTTACGCTGGAAATCTTCAGCGGCACTGCAGATTTACCGGTGGATATTGAATACAAAATTAAAGACTCCACGGACTATTGGAGAAAATTTATCCCGGAAGACGGATTGACCGTCGATCAATTAAGAGCAAAATTATGAGAATATGCTTTACAAATAACTGTTTCAACTGGGCTTTATGACGCAAAAGGCCTTGCAGATGACTTCGCCCGATGGAAATTCCTGCCAAAATCGTTCCTTTTTCTCATAAATGGGAACTTGCTCCGCAGATGAGTTTTTGGATAGGACGGGGGACAGAAAAACGTAATCCCTCACTCTTTAAGAG
>CAYLVY010000279.1:0-2465 GCA_964387205.1 uncultured Draconibacterium sp. | reverse complement strand
TACTGGCCGTGCTGCCCGTGGCATCGCCGCTCCAGCTCCCGAAGGTGTAACCCGCAGCCGGTACTGCCGTCAGCGTGACTACCTCGCCTTCACTATATACCATTTTATTGGGTTCCCTGGAAATGGTTCCGCTTCCAGAAGGGGAAACCGTTGTTGTCAGGGTTATACCCTGGAGAATCTGAGTGACAACCTTATTACTCATTCCGGGATTCAGAAATAGCTTTGAGTCATCCAGCTTTGCGATGTTCTCAACCGTTTCAACTCCTGGATCGGTGTCAATTGCAACCTGAAAACTGAGTTCAGGAACTACCAGAACCGAGTTGGAAGTCCCCTCCGGATACTGAAATGAAGAACTTTCAGCATCCAACACAAACGAAACAGCACCAATTCCAGTGGCCGTCGCTGAGCACTGCCAGGTATATGTCACGGATCCGCCTGCCGGGATCGCTTTAACGGCAGGTTCCGGACCGCTAAGAATCTGCACCCCGGTTACCCCACCACTGAGAACCGGTGATGGTACCCCTGGTTCAACTTCCGCCGCGTCACCTCCCGAGTTGGAAAAAGTAGCCTCCAACATAAAAGGCAATTCAGGATATACCAACGTATGATTAGTTGATATGGAGGTGGTGAGATGGTTTCCAGGTGCCGGTTTAACAGGGACTGCCCCGATAGCCCATGATCTGCTGGCCCCTGCGGTCCAGCCCATACCAACAGATGATCCGGACGCTGTTTCATAACTTGATCCACTGCGCAGGTATGGATATCCGGTGGAACCGCTGGCCACAGAAACATTCCACAGTTCAACCTGTCCCGACCCCACAGTCAGGGAAGGTGCAGAGGAGTTCCCTCCTACAGTGACAATGTCAAATACCAGGTCCTTTGGATCAGTGTTAACGGTCACAGAGGGAGCTGAACCAGAGGAACTTCCTGCAGAAAAGAAATCACCCAGCGGAATAACGGGATCTACCCCTGCAAAGGTAACAGCACCTGCTACACCGCTTACCGTTCCGCTAAATGTGACAACTACATTCGCCGTGGTGGAGGCCGGCGGATTCAACAAGTAGTATATCGCCACCTGACGTCCGACACTTTGGGTATAAGATCCCTTTTTGATCATTTCCACACCTCCGAATGTCACAGTATTCACGTTTTTTGCTGAACTGGATCCCCCCCATGATACGCCGACCATAAGCAAGCGGTCTGCTTCCGCACCAGTGGTATGGCTGAAGGTAATCGTACTTACATAAATCGCTGTAGCTGAAGTAGGAGTTCCAGAAATACTAACTACCCCAGCTCCACCAGCAGTGGATTCACCCGGAACTCCGGAAGTGTTGCTTCCAACAGACCAAACCAAGCTTTCATCAACTTGAGTTGCGGTTGGGTTAGCGCTGCCGGTCACATATAAGGTTCCTTCAGGAATGACATCTTCTATGGTTACATCCGCCAGTAGCTCGTGCGACTGGCAGACAACATCCCTGATCGTATAGGTTAGAATTTCACCAGGCATCGCAGTCGCCTTGTCAACCTCCTTCTCGATACTTCCAGGATGATTGGCCACAGATCCACTGAGAATGAGTATTTTATCATCCACACCTTTACTGGAATGGGTGACAGACCCGCTATATTCCCCAGGTGCCGGACCAAAAAAACGCACGTAAACCATGCCCCCGCCAGATGGAAGGGAGAGTGAGGATCCGAAGCCTGAACCTGAAGTGGCTGATATTTCAAAATTACCGGATACGGTAAGATTTATGTTTTCTTCAAGCTGAGAACCGACTACGGAATAGGTTTCTTCCGCAGAATATTCTCCGGTGTAACCCGAGAAATTAAGGGAAGCGGGCTCAAGAGTGATTATAGGCGGTTCGACAGCAAGCATGAACACTCCAAAGGCATATGTCTTGTTTACAGCAGGGTCGTTGGGCTGAGCCCTGACCTTGAAACTTCCGTCTTCTCCGGGCCTGATATTAATCCAACGGGCCACGTATCCGTTGCCGGTATTGTCACCCGTGCAGAAAAAGACCGAATAAGGAGAGCCTTGGTATTCAGATGTCCCCTGGGTACTTGAATTGGTGGCTCCATCCATTTCAGAGATGGTATACCTGGTAATCCTGTCGGTATAGGAGGGGTCATCCCTGTTTACTGAAGTAGCAAAAGTGTAGGTCTTTGTCGGGTCCAGCCCTTCAAAAGTCAGATCCATCCAAAAATCAGCCGGAGTAGAGACATTGTATTGCACCACACCTACCATATTCACTTTTCCATTAAAAGTCTCATAGGCATCGGTACCCTGATTGGAAGCTCCTCCCGTGGTGGTATTATTGGTCAGGGTCCCGGAAGTGGATACCGTCACTGTTACTCCTGTATCTTCACCGGTTTCAAAGTCCAGCAGTCTGCCGCCGGTAGTTCCGATGGTAAACCCTGTTGTATTTGCAGGAGAACTTGTTCCCGACACGTCATTGTAAGCCACC
>CAYLVY010000278.1:0-2503 GCA_964387205.1 uncultured Draconibacterium sp. | reverse complement strand
GTAAGGGAAAAACCCGCCCTCTCCGTTGTTACAGTTGACCGAATTGTACAAAACAAGGCTATTGTAGGCAGGATCAGAAGTAAATGCAAGGTCTGTAAAATCGTATCCCATCCCTTCGAAAAGCTTATCAAGAACGTATCGAAAATAAAGCATCGGGACAATGATCGTCCGTTCGTTAAGTGTATTCAGTAGATGCAGTTTATCGTCGATATAGTAAAAATTGAAATAATGCATCTCGTCAGGTGCTTGGTCTTCATAATAATTATTATTGAAAACCATCGGGAACCCGACCGGGCAAAGTGGGTAAACCTTCATAACTGAAGCATTCACCCAGTTAATGGCCTGCTGGTCATCATCAAAGTGTTGCCCTCCGTAATCGAAATCCTGAAGATTTTTGTTCTTCATCTGGTAATAGAACTCTCCTTCCCCCGGATAGAAAACACAATCGAACGTTGTGTTGCTGGCAGCTTTCAGCTTGAGTGTGCCTTGCATCCAAAGAATGTTCTTAAAATAGATATCAGCCGGAAATTCATCATAGATACTCCCGGTGTTTTGAGGCCGGTTCATAAAGTTTAAAATTGCGGCATTTCGGGGAGTGTATTTAACCTTGAAGGGATAAGTATAACTTCCCATTTCGTTGAATACCGGAGATTTCCCGTTCAATGAAATGGAAAAATCGTCAGGTATTTCAAGCGATTGGCCTGCTACTTTCAGGGTGATCATTGAACTTGTTTTTGATCAGATTCCCTTGGTTCTCCTGGATAGTCGAATTTCTTTGGCTCCAGGTGTTTTTGGTAAAGTTTCTGACCGGTCACGATCGAAGCGACCAAACAGATCAGCCCCAGATCAACCTGGTTCCGGTAGACCATCAGGGCGATCAAACCGAACAGGAAGAACCATCCAATAAGGAAAACAAGTCTAGCGCTGCTTTGGGTTATCCTGCCGCTTGGCAGTTGATCTTCCCAGAAAAGTAATTTTTTCATGTATCAGTTGGAATAAGAGTTATCTGAATAGGCCCGCGAATACTCGAAATCGACGGAATAGTTGCACTCTCCGTCTTTGAGCATTTTCTTGGTTTTTTTTGTTGTGATGATGCACTTAAAGATACCCTTTGACGATATCTCGTAGATCTCTTTCGAGAGTAAGAAATCACGGAGAAGGTCAAGGGCCGACAGCGTGATCCACCCGGTCGAAGCAGTAAAAACCTGTGTTTCGAGAATTCTGATGGCCGATACCGGCGCATTATAAGGATCTTCCAAAACGTCGTCGGACAGCGTCGCGGTTTCACGGTCGTACTCGAGATTACTTTCGCGTTTACCGGTTGTCCTTATCGAATCGAATACCCCGAAGCTATTGCGATAAAAGAAGACGCGTTCGAATTCGTAGTAGTTTTCATCGATATCGAACACGAATTCATCAGATATACGTATGTTCGATTGGTTTTCAAGCCAAACGATATAGGATCGAACCGGTTTATGAGTAAACTTTTCAAGATCGATCTGGGCGTAACCGCATTCAAGTTCGGCTACGTAGAATGACATTATTCCAGATACTGCCAGCGTGGAAACCGTGTAAGGACCGAGGGATGTTCCGTCGGTACAGATCGCGCTGAATCTTAATTTGAGGGATGAATAGATCTGGTTTTGTACAAAGAAATAGAGAACCTCCGGCGCTGTTCGCGAAGTTCTTTTGCTGGTAAACCAGGTGAGGAAGCGGGTTTGATTCGCGGCCGTAGCCCAGAATCCGGCGGAAACCTGGTTCCATGTAACCAGGCTTTCGCGGCCAAGTCCGCCGGTTATTGCCCAGCGGAAAGAGTCCCAAACGACGGCCTGCATGACCCCGTCAAGCATAACCGCGGTACCTACCCTGAACTTAAACAATTGGTCGGTGTACTTTACGAGGTAAGCGGCCGGTACCTGCTCCGGATGAAAGCGGGGTGTAGCCAGTGAAGAAAGCCAGCCGGCAAAATATTCGCTCAGCTCGAAATCGACAAAACCGGTCGTGCTCAGGGGCTTTTGTTCCGTGGCCACGATCTGAAGTACTGAATTGGCAATGAAAATGAAAACGGCGTCTGCGGTGTTATTCGGTGATGCTGCCGCAGTGTTTGAGACAACAAGGCCGGTGATATCGGAATAATTACAAACAATATCATATTCTTCACCGTCCTGAAGAGCAATGAATTCGATCATTTTGTCTCCAAGGGTTACCATGTAATTTGAGATCACAAATGGATTTTGCTGCAGGCGCTCAAATACGGCCGCAGTCCAATCGGCCACGCTTTCGACGCCGACCGGCAATTCAAACGGGTCAACACCCAGAGTGGCCTTAAGGGTGAAAATGACCGTCGCTCCTCCCATGGTCAGTTCCATGTAATGATCCGCAACGGTATCGACATTATCGAAAACCATCCTGTTTGTGGCCGGGCTGGTTTTTTTCGCCGACGGACTGATCCCCTGGTGATGCACCTTGTACCTTATAGGATTCCCGGAGAAAGAAACAAGCG
>CAYLVY010000277.1:1717-2507 GCA_964387205.1 uncultured Draconibacterium sp. | reverse complement strand
GGGATCTCCCGGGTTGGTTTTTTGCCAGGCAGTCGGGTAGAGATAAAAAACATCGACTTGTTTTTCAGTTACAGGGATTGATAACCAGTGTGTAGCCTGGGAATAATCGGTAGCTGTAGGGTTCGGATCAGAGGGATCGTTCTCGTTTTTAGTGCAACCCCACAACAGTGCAAAACAGAGGACCAGGACAATCAAGCCAGCTGGGTTTGAAGGAATTTTCGTGGATTTCATCAGCGGATTTCTTCGGATCGATAAAAAAAGCGTTTGTTTGCTTAAAAAAGCATGCAAACATACTGAATTCTGTATTGGTAATGGACGATCATAAAACAGGAAATCAGGGGATGATTAAGATTCAGTCCTTTCACCAGATCAAATCCTCCACAGAAATAAAATAGATCCCTCCGTCACTCCCCTTTTCAAACAGGCATCCGATACTGTCATCACCGGTCTTACAAAGGTCGGAATACGCTGCGTCGCCCGACACCAGTATCATTTTACCGGGCCATGTGACGCCGTTGTCGCGGCTGATACTCAGTGTCAGGTCTCTTCTTTCGGAACCGGATGATGGATTTACAAATAACATTCTATCTTCTCCACCACTGAGGAATCTCAGCACCGAGCCTTCACACACCGGATCGATCAACTGTTGGTCATAATAAACTGTATCCCAGGAATGACCCCCGTCGCTGCTGAAGGCAACGATCCTGCACCGGGGTGTCCCTCCCTGGTTTCTGGTGTTCAGGTAAACACCACCGGAAGCAGTTTCAGCAGCGGTGGCCTCGTTGGACCC
>CAYLVY010000277.1:0-1707 GCA_964387205.1 uncultured Draconibacterium sp. | reverse complement strand
GATTCTGAAGGTCTTGCCGTGATCATCGCTGTAATATCCGAAACTCCGACCATCGGCATAATTGGCTTGCATGGGACCGCTGCTGTGATTGGCAGCTATATAGATCCTACCTCTGAAGTCTCCGTTCCTGATCTGGATCGCGTGTCCAGGGGTATTGGCAAAGGCGCGCCAATCCTCCGCAAAAACATAAGCGGGGTTCACTGCCGGTTGATTAGGCCGGTGAACCTGTATGGTGATATTGACCGGTTCGCTCCAGGTCATTCCCTGGTCGGAAGATGAAACATACCAGGCTTCACGGATTCCGTTGCCCTGCCTTACAGAACTTTCGGAAGCGGTACCTGTGTTGTAAAACAGGAAAAGTCTGCCTTCCGGGAAAGCAGGATCAGTCATGTCCATCACCGGTGCGCAATTTCCCGCCTGAAGATTGCCATTGTCGACGATGACCGACAGCTGCGACCAGATCCTGCCTCCGTCACGGCTTCTTTTCATCACAATGTCTACATCGCCGAAATCGGCGCAATTCATCTTACGACCTTCGGCAAAAGCCAACAGTTCGCCGCCCGGAAGCGCGACAATGGCCGGGATCCGGTAACAGGCATAAGGATGTTCGCCAATGGGAAATACCGGAACGGGAACTTCCTTGCCAATCACTTGTCCGGTCTGACCTTCCGTAAGGCCGGCAACTAAGACCAAGAAATAAAAAAGCAGGGTGAATCTAATAAGCATACTGATGCGTTTGCCGGTAAATATACTGCATTTGCAATCTCGGATCAAGTGATGGTCTGATCAACTTTTTTTATCCTAAATTTACACTGCTTATCAAGGTTTCTCACTCCATGAAAGTGATGAGCAAAGAAACCTTTGGACCGGTGATGATCTATAATGACATCGACGAGGCTATCCGCTATGCGAAGGATACACCTTACGGACTTGGAGGGGTCCTCTTCACCCGCGACGCAGTAAAAGTCAAGACATTCTTCGAAGAGGTCAATCAGCAGTTGATCAGCCTCTTTGAATGGCAGATCGCAGTGAATTGACAATCCAATAGGTGGCGAAGAAGACTGAAAGAACAATATCGCTGACCCTGGCCACAATGACCCTGTCGGAATGTTGGAACCAGAGTGCAACCAGAAGGGAAATTGCTGAAAAAATCGTTTCAATAAGGCATATCGTGTGATAAACATTATAGGCTTTGAGAATCGGGGAGTACGCATCATGCCGCTTCATGATCGAATTGGCCCACCATTTTAGCAATACCAGGCGACTATTTATGTAAAGAAAAACGATTTGGGTGTAACCGAAGTTGATTTCCGGAGTGGCCTGGACTGTATTTTCCAGATTGAGTAATTGACAATGGCTGCGCCGGGCAAGCTCAATGCCGCTTGAAAAAAACTGATGAAATTCTCCAGCCGTCCGGTTCCGTAAGGAAATTTATACGAATTGTTTTTAATGGATAAACTCAGGGCAACGACCGCGAAAAAATAAATTATCAACGATAAAGAGTTATGCAGCATGAAGGTAAAAATGGTCAACAGTTTTGGTGTAAATTTCTACCGACCTTTGACTTTTCATCCATGGGCAAGACAAGCAAATTTGGGAAACCAGGTTCAGATGTCAATCTCATGGGAGTATTTCCCGGATATATATCCTGACCCTACGCTCCTGTTTAATTGCTTAACCGATCAGGTCGGGCATTATTGCATAATG
>CAYLVY010000276.1:0-2536 GCA_964387205.1 uncultured Draconibacterium sp. | reverse complement strand
ATTGCCGTTACCTGGGTGGTTATGCCCCGCTGTTCTGCTCCATGGCAGACCAGACCAGGCTGGCGCTGAATACCCTTCCCATGGAGTCGGCACACCGGGAGATACCCCTGTATTTCAGGAAAAACGAATCGGGTACCTTCCGGATCATCTTAACGCAATCACTTCCCGGATCAAAGGTCACGCTGACCGACCTGCTGCTCAGCAAAACCGTCAACCTGAGCGACGTGCACGAATACGCCTTCACCTCCGCCGCCAATGACGATCCGAACCGTTTCGTGCTCAACTACGCCCCTGTCGGGCTGGAGGAAGGACGCGACGGCCAACCGGCTGTTTCCATGTACCATTCCACCGATAAGGTGACCATCAAAAGTAACGACGGAAGGCCGGTCAATGGAAATGTGATGGTATTCAACATGGTTGGACAGGTGGTGATGGAAAAGGCGATCAGCGGCACCATGGAATCGTTCACGATCCATGCCCCCAACGGTTATTATATCGTGAAACTCGTCACCGACGGTAACATACTGACACGGAAAGTTTTCGTGCAACGCGCCAACTGATCGACTTTCTGAGCCTCCTGGGCAGCGACAAAAGTTTGACTTTTGTGGCAACTCCTGTTTTTATCTTTAACTTTGTGGATAGGTAACCAACTATCCCACTATGAAGACACCTGCAAGGAATCTTAGGTGGATTAAGGCCATTGTTTTCACCACCATGATGGGTTTTTCAACCCTTGGCCCGGCCCAGAATTTCCCGCCGCTCACCTTTACCATTCTCGATTCCGCAGCCACCGAAGGCTACTATTTCCTGAGTCCGTACACCAATTACGCCTCATCATTGTACGAGCGGCCGCACCTGATCCTCGACCGCTTCGGCAGGATCGTCTGGTACCAGATCTTTCCGTCAGGTTCCAACCAAACCCCGACCATCGATTTCAAGTTACAACCCGACGGCCGGATGAGTTATTTCAACCTGACGAAGAAGAAATATGAACTGATGGACAGCACGTTCCTGGTGGTCGACTCGATTTCGATGGTACACGGTTTTGAAACAGATCAGCATGACCTGCAGATTCTTTCCGATGGCCATTATCTTCTCTTTGGTGTTGAGAACCGGATTATGAACCTGAGCTCCTACCATTATTTCGGATACAACCACAACCAGCCGGGTGGGGCAGATGCAGTGGTTGCCGGAGTTGTCATTCAGGAGTTTGATGAAACCAAAGCCCTGATCTGGGAATGGAAAGGGCATGACCACTACCAGTTCGACGATGTGGACCCCGTCTGGCTCTCCAACCCCAACAAAGTTGACTGGACCCATGCCAACGCCGTGGAGCGCGATCCGGACGGGAACATCATGGTCTCTTTAAGACATTTCAATGAGATCACCAAGATCGATTTCCAGACGGGGAATATAATCTGGAGATTGGGCGGGAAGCGGAATCAGTTCAACTTCGTGAACGATCCGGTCAGGTTTACCGGTCAGCACGATATCCGGCAGGTAAGCGATACATCGGTTTCGCTGTTCGACAACGGACAATACTCCAACCCGCAAAGATGCCGGGCTGTGGAGTATGCCCTGGACGAGACCAATAAAACTGCCACCCTGGCTTGGGAATATATTTATGACAGTTCCATGCACAGCGTGGCCTGCGGGAACCACCACTATGCGCAGAACGGCAACCATGTGGTGGACTTTGGGTTTACCAACAATTTTTCCCTGCCTTTCATGGTGGTAGTCACTCCGGAAAAGAATCCGGTAGCCGAAGTTTCCATGCCCAACGGATATATAAGCTACAGGGCTTTTAATTACACGGAGCTGCCCTGGCAGTTGCACCGGCCGGTAGTGGAGTGCCGGAAGACTGGCGATCAGTATTTTCTGGAAGCGGAAGGTGGACATACGGAGTACCGGTGGAATACCGGGGAGACATCTGCATCGCTCCTGATCAGCGATACCGGAGTATTTTGGGTATTTGTCCCTTACGGGATGGGATTTATCAGTTCCGAGCCATTCACCATAACCGATCCTTCCAATCCATGCAATATTACAACCGTGGCAACCGGCATTCAGCCGGAGGAGATCAGCGTTCACTGCTATCCTGACCGTGCCGGCAGTCGGCTGACCGTTGCTTTCAGTTTGCCGGAGGCGGCGGAGGTTTCAGCCTCCCTCATCAGCTTGCCGGGATCATTGTTCGGGTTGCCGCTCCGCGGGCGTTTTGAAGCGGGAGAACATCAGCAAATTCTGCATGTACCTTCCCTCAAACCCGGAATATATATTTTAAGGATGGTAGTGAACGGCCGAACATTGGCGAGGAAAGTTATCTTTTAATAAAGCCCCTGAAATATTCAAATTCCTTACATTTGAAGAAAAATTCCATGAAAAATTTCTTCATTATCCTCTTGTTCTGCACACAGCTGCTTACCGGTTGCCGGCAACAGGGGTTATCCGAACGGCTCCTGCAGTCACAGTGGATAGACCTGACCCACGCGTTCGACTCCAATACGGTATACTGGCCCACAAATATTCCTTTCCGGCA
>CAYLVY010000275.1:0-2563 GCA_964387205.1 uncultured Draconibacterium sp. | reverse complement strand
CCCACCGAGATCTACACGGGTATACCCAACGACCGTGGGTTTTCCGGTGGTCCCGGAAGTCGTGTGAATCCTCACGATCTTCTTTAAGGGAACGGCAAAAAAACCAAACGGGTAACCGCTCCTCAGATCCTGCTTTTTTGTGAACGGGATCTTCCGGACATCGTCCAGTGTCTTGATGGATGCTGGTTTGATCCCGGCGTTGGAAAGGAGTTTTTGGTAAAACTCAACGTTCTGAACCAGGTTCAGAGTTTTTTTCAGACGTTTGAGCTGAAGTTCTTTTAGTTCCGTTGGTTTCAACGTCTCGATTTTCTTATCCCAGAACATCTGTCACACCCTGTTATGCTATAACATGACGAGAGTATATATGTCGCCTGCTGGGGTTTATACCCACCGAAAATGAGATTAGGATTTGAGAGGGGATTCTATCGAAAACTCGCGTTGGTTCCGATACAACAAAACGATGAATTAATCCGTCGCACTGTGGTAGTAATTAGCAGGTCAGGCAATTGGATACCGGTGTTGGCGATGGCACAATTTCCCTGGATTTCTGTAAGCGGCTTTGGTGCCCGGATCAAATCCACCCAGAAACACCTCATTATCCAGAAGAAGGATTCCACTGAACAATATCCCCTCGAAACCGTCTCAAACCTGCTCATTGTCGGGGGACACACGATTAATTCCACAACCATTTCGCAACTGGCGAAAAATGGAACCTATATCACGTTTTTCGATCCTGACGGAACTGCCGTTGGGACGATTAGGCCCTTTCATCCTGTGGAAACAGATAAAACCGCAGATCTTCCCCAGGCAATCCCGCGCCAGAAGTACGCCATCGCCATCGCCCAGTCATCGATACGATCGCACTTGTTTGTGATCGAACGCATCCAGGAGTTACAGAATACGCGACTTTTTTATGAAGGGGAGCTGGAAGTCCTACGTAATTCCCTGAACGAGCTTGAGTATCTCATCAAACTGGACGAAATACGCAGGCTCCACAAACTTACGTCAGATATGTATTATGAAATCCTTTCCCGGAACCTTCCTCCTGATCTGGGATTCAGGAGACGGACATTACGGCCCCAGCTCGATCCGGTCAATGCAATGTTCTCATTTGGGTATGCAATGCTCTATGGCAATTGCTATGTCGCAGCTCTTGGTGCCCGCCTGGATCCGAATATGGGCCTCATGCATGAAGGTAAAGGTGGCCTTATTTACGATCTTATCGAGCCATTAAAGGCTTCAACCGTTGACACGATAGTGATCAGGATAGCGAAGGAATCACTGACGGGATCTGATTACGAACTGACCCATGACCGGTGTATGCTCTCTGATAACCTGATCCGGGAAATGATGAAGTTATTTTATGTAACACAGGTTTCTGATAAGGTCAATGAGCAAGTGTACAATTTTTCTCTGTCACTGAAGAATGGCAGTGATTTTAAAGTTCTGTATTGATCCGGTTTTCAAATCGTACGATGGAAAAGCCATTGAACGATCGGGGCTGGATTTCTCCCATGCGGATATCCCGTATCACCGCACGCGGGCAGCTGTATATCATGGAGGTAAATTTTTCAAGAACTATCGCTTCACCAGAAGCGTATATCTGGACCCTGCCGTCCGGAAGGTTGAGTACCGTTCCATTTATATTCAAATCAGATGCAATTTTCCGGATGCATGCCCGAAAGCCCACTTTCTGGACTCTCCCGGTTATATAGATCTCAAGCGTCTTCATCATTACATTCTCTGCATGATCTTGATAGCCAGTCCCAGTTCGTCAAAAACCTCGTCTCTTAAAGAGGACTGGCGGATATTGGTCGCTGCGTCAATTGCATAATCAAGGATCTCCTGTGCTGCATGTTCGCAACCTGCTGAAAAAATTTTCAGTGCAATATCGCACATTACAAAGGCTCTCCTTGATAATGGACGGATGATCCTGGCTTCTTTAATGGAATTCTGGAGCATCTTCCGCGAGAGTTTTTCCTGTCCCTCCCGCTTGAAGTAGATCGAGAGATAGCAGAAGAAAATTGCTTCTTTTCCCCGGTCTGCAACAGCTCGTACAAGGCGCTCCAATGTTACAACCGAATTGGGATGGATTCCCTCTTTTACCATTCTTTCTGAGACCGATTTGATCTTCACAAACTGGGGGGTAATCTCATAAATTTCCGAAAATCCCATCTGTTCAAGACGATAAAACCGGATTTCATCAGCATCGATCGTCTTGATTATCTGGATTGCCAGATCATGCATTTTCTTGTCATGCGATTTTTCGTATAATCCGGTATAGATTTCTGCAATACTGTTTTTTATCGTATCCGCAATGGAGGGGATATTGATCTTTTTTGTGAGTGATTCTGCTTTTTTCAGGAGTTTGAGCGTCTGTTCGTCATCGGAATTCTGCATTGCGAGACGGACAATCGAAAGAAGTACTGAAGCTTTTTCATACGGCGAAGCTACCTTATCTGCAGCTGCTTCCATTTTCATTAAGAGATCCCTGCACCGGGTTTTGTCCTGGCGAATCATGATGTAAATTGAGATTAACGAATTTGCATATTCCACCGGGTCC
>CAYLVY010000274.1:0-2565 GCA_964387205.1 uncultured Draconibacterium sp. | reverse complement strand
CTTTTATCAATACCGCCCTGCTGCTGATTCCGGCAATCGGCGCCGGCATCGCGCTGCAGGATCCGGAAACCCCCTATATCTGGTTCACGGTATTGGCTGCAACTTCAGGTTTCGGAGGTGGAAATTTTGCCTCCTCCATGTCCAATATCAACGGTTTCTTTCCTAAAAAAATGGCAGGGACCGCGCTTGGACTGAATGCGGGTCTTGGAAATCTGGGTGTCAGCCTTATGCAATGGCTCTTGCCTGTCACGATGGGGGTTGCCCTATTCGGATCGCTGGCCGGCTCCGGATTTGACCTTACCGACAGCACGGGGAAACTGGTTACGGTGTATATTCAAAACAGCGGTTGGACCTGGGTCCCGCTGTTGATCATCCTTGTTCTGGCCGTGTGGTTTGGTATGAACAACCTGAAAACCGCCTCCCCCCACCTGTGGTCTGATCTCCAGGGAATGCTCCGGTCGCTGTGGCTGGTAGTGCCGGGTATACTGGCAACCTTTGCCGGCGTTTATCTGCTTATTTTTCTGAAAGTGAGCATGTGGATCGTTTTACCCGTCACCATTCTCGTTACCCTGGTTTTAATGAAACTGATGTCCCCTTCACAGATCCGGGGTAGTCTTGACCAGCAGTTCAGGATATTCAGCAATAAGCACAACTGGATCATGACCATTATTTACGTGATGACTTTCGGTTCGTTTATCGGCTTTGCCGGGGCATTCCCGAAACTGATCCAGGATGTTTTCGGTTATCTTCCCGATGGATCTGTTAATCCCAATGCACCCAATCCTTTGGTGTGGGCATGGATCGGTCCTTTTTTGGGAGCTGTCATTCGTCCGGTGGGAGGGTGGTTGTCGGACAAATTGAACAGCGGCTCCAGGGTGACGCAATGGTCAACCATGATCCAGATCATAGCGGCGGCCGGGGTGGCCTGGGCTGTGATCATGGCCCGGAAAAGCCCGGCCCCGGAAACCTATTGGCTCCCTTTCTTCATGCTGTTCCTTATGCTTTTCATTGGCGCTGGCCTGGGCAATGGTTCCACCTTCCGGAGTATCCCTTATATTTTTACCAAAGAACTTGCTGGTCCGGTGCTTGGATGGACCTCCGCGGTGGCTGCCTACGGTGCGTTCATCATCCCCAAAGTTTTCGGACAACAAATTCAGCAGAAGACCCCTGAGTATGCCCTTTACGGTTTTACCATATATTATGTTATTTGCCTGATCCTGAACTGGTGGTATTACGACCGCAAAAATTCGGGAATAAGGTGCTGAGACACTGACGGAACTGATCTTAACTGCGGATATTATGCTTTACAGAGAAAATTTTGACAAAATCGTGGCAGACCTGACCCGCCCGATTTATGTGACACGAAGCTTCAAACGATGGATGACCTTTCTTATCCTCGGTTTGCTTGCCAGTATTATTGCTTATACTATCCAGATAAAAACCGGCCTCGGTGTCACTGGCCTGCGCGATATTACGACCTGGGGGATGTATATCGGGAATTTCGTCTTTTTTGTGGCTACCAGCCTCGTTGGGATGTTGATCACTGCCGTACTCGGGATGCTCCGGATCCGGTGGGCGGCACCCCTGTCGCGTATCTCAGAAATCATTGCCCTTTCCTTTTCCTCCGTTGCCGGACTGGTGATCATCATCGATATGGGACGTCCGGACCGGTTGCTGAATGTATTTATTTATGGTCGTTTCCAATCACCGATCCTCTGGGACCTGACGGTGGTGATCACTTATACCGTGATGAGTGCTTTGCTGCTCTATCTTCCGCTGATCCCCGATCTTAAGATTATGGGAGAAAGAATGGAGCGCGCCCATCCGCTGCAGCGGAAACTTTATCAGTTATTGTCGCTTAACTGGAACGACCATCCCGAACAGGTGAAGATCATCCTCCGGGGTATACGGATCCTCAGCATCCTGATCATCCCCATGGCCCTGGCCATACATACCGTAACCTCCTGGCTTTTTGCCGTGACCATGCGCTCCGGATGGGACAGTACGATCTTTGGCCCCTACTTCGTTACGGGGGCTTTCGTAAGCGGTACTTCCGCCGTATTGATCGCCATGTATTTCTTCAGGACCAACTACAGGTTTAAATCTTATATCACTGATCTGCATTTTGATAAAATGGCAAAACTGCTGGTGCTGGTTTCGCTGGTCTATCTTTATTTCAACCTGAATGAATTTCTTGTACCGGGATATAAACTGAAAAAGTTTGACCTCGTCCATCTGGAGGCACTGTTCTCCGGCCATTATGCCGGATTATTCTGGGGCACCCAGATACTGGGACTGATCCTGCCGATCATACTCCTGCTGTTTAAGCCATTCCGGAAACCGGCCCCTGTTTTTATCATCGCAATCTTTTTGCTGGCGGGGTCGTGGCTGAAACGCTACCTTATCGTGGTCCCTACCATGGAACATCCTTTTCTCCCTTCCCAGAACCTTCCGCTGAATTTCACGGTTTATACCCCGACCCTGATAGAAACCACCATAACCCTGGGGACACTGTTCCTCGCCCTGCTCATTTTTACTGTCCTGGCTAAATTCCTGCCCATCATT
>CAYLVY010000273.1:0-2586 GCA_964387205.1 uncultured Draconibacterium sp. | reverse complement strand
TTTCAGCCCTGGCCTTTATCTTTATGCTCGGATGGTTCCACCAGAAAAATGCCGGGTATATCAAAGGAGGATCGTATCCGTTGGCACAGCGCATGGCTGCTAGGTTTACCGCTCTTGGCGGACGCATTTCATTCCATAAGCGGGTAGCAAAGATCCTCGTGGAAGATCACCAGGCGAAAGGTGTTTCACTTACCGATGGTACCGTCATCCGGGCCGATTACGTGATCAGCGCTGCCGATGGTTATTCAACCATTTACCGGATGCTGGGGGGACGATATGTCTCCAGGGAAGTTGATTATGCCTACCATAACTGGGAACTCTTTACCCCGCTGGTACAGGTCTCTTTTGGCATCGACATCCCGGTACGAGCCCGGGCGCCGATCCTGCTCGATTTCACCCCGGAACTGGTCATTGGCCGCACGAAGCTACCCTTCGGATATTCCCTGATGAACTATTCCCATGACCTCACGATGGCCCCGGAGGGAAAGACCACGTTGATCATGCGTTTTGAAAGTCCGTGGTCGCTTTGGCAGGATCTTGATGGTGAAGAATACATCGCCGAAAAGCGGCAGATCGAAAAGGATGCAAAAGCGATCCTGGAGAAGATATATCCGGGCATCGGCGATCACATGGAGGTGATCGATGTTGCCACGCCCAAAACAGGCGTGCGGTACACCGGGGTAAAGGAGGGGGCTTATGAGGGATTTATGCCTTCCCGTGAAAATATGATGAAGAGCCTGAAGATGCAACTGCCGGGATTGAAGAATTTTTACATGGCCGGTCAATGGCTCTTTCCCGGCGGCGGACTTCCTCCGGCAGCCCAATCGGGCAAATGGGCGGTACAACTGATCTGGAGAAAAAGAAAGCAGCGGTTTGTTGTCAGCGAAATTTATCAAAGCTGACGGATGATATTGAAACCTTCTCTATATTTGATGCTCCAAATCAACTTTCCCATGGCCATCCCGACCTCCAGAACCAAAGAAGCGGGGATCATCTCCGTAGATACTGTAAAATGCACAGGATGCGGCAAATGCGTGGCTGTTTGCAGCGACCTCAGCCTCGAATTGTTTGAGGGAAAGGCCAGGCCCTCCGGATCGGGCATCTTCGGATGCATCGGCTGTGGCCAGTGCATGGCGGTTTGCCCCGACGATGCCATCAGCATCACCGGCAGGTTCATCTCGAGGGATGATCTGTTTCTCCTTCCCGGAAGGGATCAGACTGCTGGTTATCCGTCACTGCTGAACCTGATGGCCCGGCGCCGGAGTATCCGGAAATTTAAAACAACTCCGGTAGACAGGGAATTGATTGACAAGGTGATCGAAGCTGCGCTGACTGCGCCGATGGGACTTCCCCCCTCCGATGTCAATGTCAAGGTCTTTGACTCACGGGAGCAGGTCACGCAGTTTACCAGGGACTTTTGTCAATACCTTGGAAAGATCCGCTGGATTTCCTCTTCCTGGTTTCTGACGCTGATGAAGCCTTTCTGGGGGAAGGAGGCCGACGAACTCTTTCGCAATTTCATGCGTCCGCTGATGGATAAGTACATCGGCGCCATGAAGGAGGGTGAAAACGTGGTTACTTACAGCGCCCCGGCCATGCTCTATTTTTACGGTTCTCCTTACAGCGATCCGGCCGACCCGCTGATCGCCGCCACCTATGCCATGCTGGCCGCCGAATCGCTCGGCTTGGGTACCTGCATGCTGGGGGCCATTCATCCCATGATCCAGAGCGGGGGCGCCGCACGCCGGTTCCGTGAAACCCACGGCATCCGCTGCAAAAGTCGCGAAGGGGTCTTTCTCATCATGGGTTATCCCAGGGCGGAGTTTCTGAAAGGTATCAGGCGGAGTTTCGCGTCAGTGACCTGCTCTTAATATAATGGCCGCAAATGGCAACCACGGTCAGGATAAAAAGGGTAACGAAGAGGGTCATGGCTGTTTTATCTCCGCGTTCGCCATAATAACCGGCCGCGTTGAGTGTCGAATACACCAGCATTCCCAGCCCCCCCATATTGGTTTCCACAGCGAAGGGTTTTCCTTTTAAAAGCATAATACCACTGACCAGCAGGATAATTGCCAGGGCAAACTCGGCATACAGATGGAACCCCAACTCGGTTTTACCCTCAGGAATAGTGCCGGATGTGAGTAACATTGTCCAGATGCCCAGAACCGCAAGGCCCATAATCAGCGAATAGAAGGCAATGATCCTTTTCATGGTTTTACAGGATTTGGTTGTTGATTGGATTATTCTGCAATATCATTTGCCAGGCCACCATGGAAAGAATTCCGGGGTTTTCCGGCTGTATTCCCGGTATGGCTCCCCGAAGACGGCCGACATCTCCTCATATTCACCCCTGATGCAGCTCTTAAAGGCCACATAACCGGCTATAGCGGTGGTCAGCACCAACCAGGAGTTCATCATCAGACCGATTCCGGGGATGATGTTCAGGATCACCATGGCATACAAAGGGTTCCGGCTGAACCGATAGGGGCCGCTGGTGACCAGACGGCTCTCCTTGACGGCCCTGGTCATCAGTTTTCCCGAGATGGCATAAAAAATGACGCCGGGCAACAGCCATACCAGCCCGAT
>CAYLVY010000272.1:0-2591 GCA_964387205.1 uncultured Draconibacterium sp. | reverse complement strand
TGGAGGATGACTCGTGAGCCAGAAGACCTGCCTTGATTTTTACCACAGCATATCCCCGTGGTAA
This sequence comes from uncultured Draconibacterium sp., assembly GCA_964387205.1. Taxonomy (GTDB): domain Bacteria; phylum Bacteroidota; class Bacteroidia; order Bacteroidales; family FEN-979; genus CAIVAT01. Next base: position 2,527 of record CAYLVY010000272.1, on the reverse strand, counting down.
GGGATAGTGGAACACGAGATACTGGACTTTTAATACGGAAGGTCCGCACGCCAATTGGGCATGCGGACCTTTTTTATTGCCCTTTTCTCCCGCTTCGACCCCTGCCATTGGAATCCCTGCTGCATGATCTCAAACAACTGAATCTGTCGTGACCGTTGCATCAAAAACAGGATGATCGGTCACATAACCATCTTCGTGTCGGCCGCTGTCGTTGGCTGATGCGCGGAAGCTGTCAGCAGTCCCCTCCTGTCCTATCCTCCCCCTGGCGGGGGAGGAGCCTTTTGAGGAACGGGACTGACTGAACGCACAGACATAACGGAAACGGTGCCGGCGGAAGCAGATGCCGCATGGTTTTCACGATTGCCCCCCGGCTGGCGGCCTTCGGTCATGACCTTATTAATATAGTTACGGAGTTTTCCTCATGTTTTCTCCGGCTGAATAAGGACTGCGCCTTGGGGTGGCCTGGATCATGGCTCTGTTGAGGACGACAACAGTGGCGGTCAGGCGGGGGGCAAATATTGATGATTCAAGCGCAGTGCACCTGATGATCTCTAGGTATTATCCCGAATCAGTCTTCCTGCTGCAACCGAATGCGATCTTGAACACATAACCGGATCTGGCTACGCAAACGTGTCTGCCGATAAAACCGTGCGTCAGGAGTGCCTCCCTGATTGACCGGCGATGATGGTACTAGTTTGCGTTTCAGAAGCATGCGGCTGGCATGTGCGCAGTGCCAGCAGCAGCTCATTGCATTTTTATATAATTTTAGGGAGAAAAACTAATGAGAAGCCGATTGACAGTAGCGTCGCTATTCAGTGCTGTGCTTGTGTCACAACTGGCACTTCCGGTTGCCCATGCCGAACAGGCGTCTGGCGATACCAAAAGCAGCATGCAGAAGAAGAAAGAGTCTGAATCCAAACTGGATGACATGGTGGTGACCGCCACCAGGGTTAAAGAATCAAAAAAGGATATTCCAGCTTCTATCTAGGTTATCACCGAAGAAGATATCAAAAATTCATCTGCCAAAGATTTGGCTGGACTGATGACGGACGCCGGCATTGGTCATGTTCATCAATACAATATGGCGTTGGCCACGCGTGTGGAGATCAGGGGCATGGCGACTGATTCCATGAACGAAGTCGGGAACAGGATTCTCGTATTGGTTAATGGCAATCGAGCTGGCACGGTCAATCTTGCCAAGATACCGGTTGGTGATATTGCCAGGGTTGAAATTGTCAAAGGCCCCGCTTCTGTCATTTACGGTACCCAGGCGATGGGCGGTGTTATTAATGTCATCACCAAAAGAGGTAAGGGCAATTTCGGAGGAGCAATTGGAGTTGAAGGCGGAACACGTAATTACTGGAAGACTGAGTTTGAAGCAGGCGGGGAAAAGAACAATTTCGATTATTACGCAACTGCCAGTAAATCAAGCATTGGAAATTTGTCCTCACCCGGTCATGGCGAAATTAATAATACAAACGCCGATACCAGTGATTTGAGTGCCAGAATCGGATACACCTTTTTGAAGGATCACCGGCTATCGGTAGGATTTCAACACTGGGAGACGGAGTATGGTTCTCCAGGGTACTGGTGGGCCCTGAAGACGGACAGGGGTAATAAACGGCGTGATGCTGTTGATTTTGAATATGCCAATCCTACTGTTACGGCCAAGTACTACTATGTCTACAATAGGGATATTACCAATGCGTCCCCTGGTTTGGCTGCACAATACAAGTATGTGGGCGATACGAGAAACCAGGGTGCCAGCCTGCAGAAGGTTTTAAATATTGCCAATAACAGAATCATCGTTGGAGCAGATTGGGCCAGGATTCAAACCGATGCGCGTTATGACTACGGGACAGGTAAAAAGGTTTCCAGTCCCAATATCAACAGCGATGGTTTTGCCGCTTTTGCAGAGGACAAGATCAGCCTGTTTTCAAATCGCCTGATAGTGAGTGCCGGACTTAGATATGACTATATTGAAAATACGGCACTGGCGACTCCCGGTGTCAGTACGGCAGATCGAATGAGGGTTTTTGACAATGTTACTTATCGTGGTGGGGCGGTTTATAAGATTACAGATGATCTCAGTGTCAGGGCCAATATCGGCACCGGATTCCGCTCACCTGCGCCGCTTGAACAGGCGTCGGAATATATATCCGGCACCAAACACATGATCGGTAATGGCAATGTCGATCCTGAAAAAACGATAAGTTATGAAGGTGGCATTGACTTCAACAAAAAGCAGCTGAAGAGCAGTTTTACGTTCTTCCATACGGAGTTCACGGACAAAATCTCAAGCTACTACACTGGGGCGCTGGACGGTAGTGGCTATCAGCTGTGGTCCTACAAAAATGTCAAAGGGGCGATTATCCAAGGTCTGGAGGCCAATGTATCCTACGATGTGGGGACAGCCATTGGCTGGGACACAATAATCGAACCATATGTAAACGTAACCTACAAAACCCGCTATGAAACAAGTGATGCATCTGAGATTAACACGTATAAATCGGAAAAAATGTCGTAT
>CAYLVY010000271.1:0-2594 GCA_964387205.1 uncultured Draconibacterium sp. | reverse complement strand
AAGACCCGCCGTCAGCAATGACCAAACCACCATTCCCGGCTGAGTTGGTGAGGGTGCCGGAAACGGTGAGGGCTTTGCCGGAGGGAATGGTGAAAATTTTTCCAATATTAATGACCAAACCACATGTTGTCACATCAGAACCCAAGCTTAAATTTCCATTGATTACCGTATTTTTAACATTGGAGGGTTCTCCATTATCCCAGACAGTTCCATTCCATGTAGTAGAATAAACAGGAGCATCTTGACTTGTTAGTGTAACAACCTCTCTTCTCGCTATGTTCGTAGTGTTGGCGCCACTATACCAAATACCGTCGGCATCAGTATTATAAGAATAAACGGTGTTATCTGAATTACGGGCCTCTATGCGTCTCACTCCATTGGGGTTGTTTGCGCCGATTGGCACAACTGCCGGGTAATCGCCAATTGAACTAGTCCCACTTTGCAGATAAATATCGTTTATTGATACAGGCAGTTCACTTTGTGTTGAGCTTGTGGCCACTGAAGTACGAATCTGGTATGCAAATAACGGATCTCCTGTACCACTCTCATTGTCAAAAAGTAGTACATATTTCCCGGTAGTCCCGGCATTAGCAGAGCCTTTGATAAATGCACCATCATCTGAAGTTGAAGTTGTACGCGCAGTAGAAGCAATGTCGAGAGCTGTGATGGTTTTGGAACCGACGAAATTTGGAGAGGAGGGCATTGTACCCCCATTTGCAATATATCCAATCCTCAAATTATGAATTTGTCCCGCATCAAATCGGGAACTATTCCCGGTAGGTTGAATAAATACCCAAAAAGGACCACTGCTTCCAGATCCATCAGTTGTAAATGCATTCGAAATAACGCTTGACCCAAAAGATGTTGATGACCAAATATTTCCAGCCCCGTATACCGTATTTGCTTCAGAGGTTAGACCCAATTGGGGTTTTACATCATATGCGGTATTTGGAGTAAGATTATCTATCTGAATACAAAAGACCACCGGAGTTCGAGCATTGTTTGTGCTGGCTGCAGTTTTACTTCCCATATATCGAGGAACGACCAACTCCGTCATCACTGGCAAAACAGCAGGGGTAGCAGAGGTTTCAGTACCATTACTCCAGTTTGTCCCTTTTCTTGAGAAGAATTTGTAATAATATGCCGTACCATTGGTAAGCCCGGTAACTGTCTGAGGGGTAGTCGTCCCTTTGTAAACGACATATCCACCATCAAAATTAGAACCATTCCCGTATGTAAGACTTGCACTGTAACTTGATCCGTCCCCGCTTGGACTTCCAGTGATCGAGGAGGATGCCTTTGCAATAATCATTATTTCATCATAACAATCTGATGGGTTAGTCCAAGTTAGCAATGATTTAGAGTCATCAACGGTAGATGCAGGAGAAGTCACATTGTTTGGAGTCGCATAGATGATTGTCTGCGTCCCTCCCGCGTAAGCCGTACCAGCCTTATTACCGGAAAGAAATGTCACATCTGAGGTCGTAACGGCGCTAACATTAACAGTATTTCCGCTCGTTGAGGCACAAGGCAAGTCAGTTGTGATGAAAACATAACCAGTTGTCCCACTGTTAATAACTTGGTTTGTCCAAGTAGGGAAAATATGAACACCAGCACTCAATGAAGTAGCTTTTGTTGATAGAAGGACATTTGTTTCTGAGCTGAATGAAATATCAGTCGAATACCATGCCTTTAGGTTTGAAATATCTGAAGCACTATATGTCCCCGTTGTGGTGATCTGCAATCCAGAAAGAGTGGCATTTGTATTTGCCACTGCCAAATCCAAACGATAAATGACATTATTGCTTGTATACTGAATAATATTCCCTATAGCGACTGAAGGATCGGGAGAGCTTATGGTAATTGCCGGAATGGCTTCCTGGAATGTTTGTGTTCCTCCAGCACTAATAGAGCCTGAGGGTGTTCCTGATGCGAAAATTAAAATCGGATCTGCTTCAACATTTATTGTTTTGGAGGGTGTAGCACCTGAAGCAACATCGCATGTAATCCAGAAATAACCTGTGGACCCACTTGATATTGACTTTGCCAAAGAGGAAAAAGTATGAGACCCTGTACCTAATGAAGAAGTGATAGAAGTGCCGATTTGGCTGGCACCTAACAAATTGTTTGAAGTATTATAATATAATTTAAAATTTGTTATGTCTCCTTCAACATATGATCTAGCAGAAGTAAAAGTAAGAGAATTTAAAGTTGCACTAGCTGTGCTAACTGCCGCTTGAAATTGCGACAAAATTACGTTTGTTGCATTTTGATTAACGGTGCCCGATTCGACCTGGGAGGGAGAAGAAAGTGTAATTGATGGAGTACCGGAAGCAGTACTGGTTACAGCAACATTATCAATACTTATTTTTGCACGGCTTCCAGTCGTTCCTCCTGTCCCATTGTATTCATAGAACCGGATCTGTGCCGTTGAACTGTTGTTGAAGGAGGATGGCAATGGAACAGAAGTGATTGATCCTGACGATAAAACATTATTTGCTAAGTTCAAGACCTGAGCACTAGTCAGTTCTGTAAAAGTTAAGCCATCAGTACTAGTATAAACCCTTAAGGAACTACTTCTGTCTCCGGATGAA
>CAYLVY010000270.1:0-2608 GCA_964387205.1 uncultured Draconibacterium sp. | reverse complement strand
AAAAGTTGAGGCACGGCTGTTACCCATACTAGAAACAAACATCAACCGGGTGCGCATCAAGGTGGAAAAAGGCGTGGTGACATTAAAAGGAGGCGTTGCTTCACGCCAGCTCATAGAAGAGTGTGCAAGAGCGGTAACAGCCTTGGAAGGAGTCGATCATGTCGAGAACGAGCTTTCGATTATGGGTGCCGAATGGTACGGGATTTGAGTGGTTAGCCAGGGGACACTCACCCCTTTGCCCGGTTTCTTTCATCACGGAGAATTTGATGTCTACCCCGGAGGCGCTCTACTTGAAGGCATGCTTTTATTTATCCTATTCTCCGCAATAACCGATGTTTTCTGTTCTGACTTCCAGAGAGCCTACCCCGGTCTTTTACCGGCGATCGGTGGAGATAATCAGCTTTGCCCGAATCTCGACTTGGGCGAGGCACATGATATGCCTGAGTGTATAATGGTTGCCGAGGCCAAGGGGCATCGGTTCATTTCGGTACGGACCGATATTGATCGCCACCTTGCCTGTGGCCATGGTGTCTGGGATCCTCAAGGATCCTTATCATCATGAATGACGCTTTTTATGATAGATGAATATTGAATGACAAGGAGTTTCAGAATGAAATATGTGATCAGACCCATCGCACTCTGTAAGGGCATAAGGGATCAGTCTCAATGGACTTATCGTTGGAATATCGGCTCTAAAGGGCCCGTTGTCTGTTATATATGGTATCTTGAAGGATCAGACCCGATAACCATCATCGATGCCGGAGCACAGGGGGAACATTACACCAATCCTGAATTTCCCATGACCACACTCATTTCCCTGGAAGAAGGGTTGCAGCGATATGGTCTGACGCCTGGGGATATTCAACAGGTTATTGTCACGCATTTGCACTTTGACCATATTGCACTTTCACAAAAATACAGCAATGCAACTTTTATTATTCAGCACAAGGAGATGTCGTTCGCGAAAAATCCGCATGTGTTGCTTGCCGTTGATTACGTTCCTGAATATTTTTCTCAATTGAATTGTCGATTACTGGATGGTGACCAGGAAATCATGGAGGGCGTGAGCGTTCTTTTGACCCCGGGTCACAGTCCCGGAGGCCAGTCGGTTGTGGTATCCACCCAAAAGGGTCACGCGATTATCACTGGTTTTTGTTCTCAGATGTCCACTTTCATCCAAACTCCGGACATGAAAGCCAGAGGACTCGAAGTGGCAGCCGCTGGACTTCACATTGATTGCCGTGAGGTCTACGAAAGTGCTTTGCGTGTCAAGAAATCGGCTGATCTCATTGTACCCCTTCATGATCCCATGTTCATGGAAATGGACAGGATCGGTTAGAGCTTCTTGAACAAGAATCATATCGCCTCCCTACGAGGTCTGCATATCCGTGTATCGTCCGACGGTCATGCTTTCTACTCCAAAATGCAAGGGCGATAATTGTAGGGTTCGGCAACATAATCCATCCTTCTTATTTGTGAAATGCGACGATTGAAAATTATCAGCAAAAGGTGAGGCTTTGTGATCAATAAAGCGCGTTGGGGAAAGTTATTCTATGGCAATGTTATCATTGCATTTTCATGCCTGATAATGGCTATTGCGTGGGGCGCGAATCGGACTTTTGGGGTTTTCCTCTCCCCTTTGACTCAAGAATTCGGATGGTCCCGGGCAGGCATTTCCGGTGCTTTCACCATGTGTATGATCATCCTCGGTATCATGAGCCTTGCTGTGGGACGTCTGACCGATCGCTTGGGACCGCGTCCGCTGATTGTTGCTTGCAGTTTATTTACGGGGGTGGGATTTTTCATGTGCTCCCGAATGGGGAGCCAGTTGGAGTTTTATTTTTATTTCGGGGTCTTTACGGGAATCGGTTTGAGCGGAGTCTATGTGCCACTGTATTCCATGGTGGTCCGCTGGTTCGTCCGGAGAAGATCCCTTATGTCCGGTATTCTCGCTGCTGGTCCTGCTATGGGCATCGTGTTTATGCCTCCCTTGGCGACTTGGTTGATATCCAGCGTCGGATGGCGGAATTCTTTTGTTGTAATAGGGGCTTTGACCTTATTAACTCTTTGGACTTCGGCATTCTTTCTCAAGCGTGATCCTGGGCAGATCGGCGCGATGCCCTTTGGAATGGAAGAAGCAAAGGAGACATGGGCCGAGATACAGAACCATGGCATTCCCATGCGGGATGCCGTCCGGACGCGGCCATTCTGGCTCTTGAATTTCATATCCTTCGTGGATGTGCTCCTAGTCAACGTAGTAGTCGTTCACATTGTTCCTTATGCGATATCCTTGAGCATTGATCCCCTGCAGGCATCGACGATACTGTCTCTTGCGGCCGGCGTCAGTATTCCTGCGCGAATCGGCATGGGAGCTTTGGCCGACAACATCGGGAATCATCGAGGACTATTATTTTGCATAAGTATGTCCGTCTTTGCTTTCGTAATGCTTATTCTTGCGGGAGGGACGATGGCGCTGTATCTCTTTGCCGTGGTTTATGGAATTGGGTTGTGGACATCGGGAGCAGTGATGTCCCCTTTTATTGCCGATCTCTTCGGATTGAAGGCACACGGGGCCATATTGTCATGTACTTTCTTCTCCGGGACCATC
>CAYLVY010000269.1:0-2611 GCA_964387205.1 uncultured Draconibacterium sp. | reverse complement strand
GCCAGAATGCAGCAGTTGAAAAACTTAATACTGAGTCGTTCACTGGTACAAGAGCAGCAGCATCGGCCGGAACTGTGTTTATCAATAATGTCCCCACCTATGCATGGTATATCGGATGCTCTCCTACTGCATCCGGAATGGTTCTTGGATACTGGAAGAACATGGGCTACACCAACCTCCCTTCGGGAACGACCCTCATCAATGAACTGGCAAATGCCATGGGCACCTCACGGACATGGCCACTGAACGGAGCGACATGGCCATGGAATATTGCATCGGGAATTTCTACCGTAACAAGCAACCACGGCTATTCGAATTTCTATTCGTTCAGCAGACCTGACGATGCGTGGAATACGCTCAAGAGTGAGATCAATGCAAACCGTCCTTTCGTCATCTCCATGCTCCACGGGGGTGTGGCGGCGGATTCCAACACCGGCCAGGTTTATGGTGAGCACAGTGTTGCCTGTATCGGCTACATGGAAGGATCAACGACACAAAACCGCTGGGTGACTATCTATGATACATGGGATACTGGAAGATCACACCTTTTGCAATACCAGAACTGGTGGAATGCACAGGAAACCTACGTCAGGCCGTAATTTTTATGAATCTCAATTTTTTTCCGACAATAAGACAGAATTCCGATAAAGGAGAACTGGGGATTATTCATGCTTAAGCTCCCGAGCAGAATGAAAATCGTTATCGTTCTGATTCTTATCATTCTGGGAATTCTCTTTGTTATCTCCAGCCTGAAGATCGGGCCCGGTGTCCCTCCTCCGCAGTACCTTCCCCGGCTCCTGATACCTGAAGGAGATGTTTCAGTTCAAAACTGTTCACAAACAAATGACACGATCAGTACAATCCGTTTTGTGCGGAGGGGAAGGATCTCCGATGAAAACTCTGCGCTGTTCCCTGCATTGTCCCGGTACAGCAGTCATGCTCTGTACCAATCCGTAACCACTAACGCCACGATGATTATCGCGGTATGGTATTTTGACAATGAACGGGAATACTCGCAGGCACAGGAAGATTTGCTGACATATCTTGCGACCGAGGGCACGACAAATTCAGCGGAGATCCTGGTGGATTATCCGGTCCTTTGTGAGGGCAATAGTGCATCTGGTGAAACGAAAATTTTGGGCTCCGGTAACAAACAAAGAATCCGCGGGACCTGGTATTCCGGGCACTTCGGTTCCGGCATCTTCCTTGCCATCAGCCGTCCCCTCATGAGCGAGAGGGATGACTTCTTTATCCAGTACTACGGGATGACAGAACCGTACAGGCAGGGAAATAATTCTTCGGAGATTTCTGACTTGATTGCTCTGAATGAGAGGCCATACAGTCTGAAAGGGACTATCGGTCCACTTTCTTCTCCGGCAATCCATAGGGCATGATATCATGCACCGACAAATCCTGATAATTTTAATAATCCTGTTCAGTATTGTCCCCACAACTTCTGCATTATCTCCCCAATCCTGCGATACTTTCAGCGTGGCACTGACAGGAGAAACCGTAAAAACCATTGTATCCGGCAGCGGGAACACAATCGCTATCGGAGGGACAAACGGAATGATCGGCTCGTTTGCACCGGATGGATCGCCGCGATGGGTTCAACAGATCAACGATCCCGTGACCGGCATCGCCATATCCGATGATGGCCGGTTCATTGCCGCAACCACATTCATCGGAGATCTGTTTTACTTCGATGAGAATGTCTATCCTCAGGAATCGGCGATTAAACCGGAATTTATCAGGAGTGTGAAGAAGGCACAGGCAGATCTCAAACAAGGGAAGGGAAAGACGTACAATTCCATCGGTAATTTCTTCAGGAAAATAGCGGCGAAACCTTCCGATACACTTTCTATATGAGTTAATTGGTTTCCCTTTATTTTTCGGGCCGTAACGATCCGGTCAAATGCATGTACACCTGGTTAACTTTTCACAACATCGATCATGATCGGTTTTGAAAAATTTTCTAACCGATCACAGCCGGTTTTATTTTTTTTCAAATCCGATCGCAACCGGTCTTGATAATTGAAAAAACCGGCAGGGAAACTCCATTAATTTCAGGTGTTGGACGCCATGAAACTAAGCGTCCAACCGGTTTTGAAAATTTTTCAATCCGATCACGATCGGGTTTGAAATTTTTTTATTTCGATCAGGATCGGTCTTGAAAAAAAATCAGCGCGATCCGATCAAAAATTTTTCGACAGGGTCTGGATTGAAAAAGTTAAATGGATCTGAATGAGTGCCCGGGCTGGCTCTGGTAGAATGAAACCGTCTGGGCGGGCAAATAGCAGCCAGACGGCGTTACCTTGTGATGTACGTGACACCGGTCATTCAATCATACACATGTTGTCGCTGATCGATGAGGACCAGATAAACAACCTGTTCCTTTTCATCAGGAAGAAAAATCAGCCGGTATTGACGGGCGATTCGTGTGGATTTCTTACCGTGCAGCGAACCTGATAACCAACCGCCAACATGCAGCGGATCTTCTGAAAGCCGGGCAAGTTTCTTACCGAGCTCGGCGACGACTTTCTTGTTGTTCCGGACCAGTGCAAAACTTTCAAGAAACGTATCGGTCCGTTTGATGACCCATGCCATCAGG
>CAYLVY010000268.1:1751-2612 GCA_964387205.1 uncultured Draconibacterium sp. | reverse complement strand
TCGATCCTTTTGGTATTTTCCAGAACCACAATGAGTATATCTATTACACCAACGAAAACAATAAAAGATTTGGCAAGATCAAGTATCTATTGAAATACCCCGATCGCTTCCAAAATTTCATTTTCGGATCGTCGAGGGTAAACTATATCAACCCGGATCATTTCAGGGAAGAGAAGTTTTTTAATATGACCTACTCGGCAGGAGCACCCCGTGATCATCTGCGGGATCTCCGGACCATGGCCGATGCGAGTGTGAAGGTAAAAAAGGTGATCATTGGTGTAGATTTTCTTTCATTCTTCAACGCTGACATGGCGGAGAATCTAATTTTACTCAGGTCCCCCTACCCGGTAACCTTTAAAGAATATTACGATTTCTACAAACTTTATCTGCTGAACATACCCCAGAAAGAGCTCTTATGCAACAATATCGGCAATTACAGAATGAATCGCCAGGAACCGATTGGCACCGGAATAATTGCCATGAACGAACAGGAAGCAATGATCCAAAACGACCCCGATGGCCATCTCCGGGGCAGGATGTTCCTTATTCCGGCGTCAGTGTATCAAAATCCGCAGGATTTCAGTAACGGATTGCAACATTTCCGTGAACTTATAGCATTTTTGAAGAATCATGATATCGATTATGTAGTGTTCATTAATCCAACCCATTCAGCCACATACCTCAACCTCAACCTGGATGCCTATATGGATTTACTGAGAGGAATGGCGGGTATAACCAGCTTTGTCGATTTCAGCGGACTGAACTCCGTATGCATCAATGACATGAATTTTCTGGAATCCAGCCATTATCGTTGGAATACAGGCGATATGATCATCCGGCGCATTACGGAGAATAATGATC
>CAYLVY010000268.1:1321-1738 GCA_964387205.1 uncultured Draconibacterium sp. | reverse complement strand
AGAATGTTGAAAATCATATCCAACGGCACTTGAACTGGTTGGAAGATTACTTCAACTGTCTGGATCTTAACCAAAACTTCTGGCATACGGTGAAACCTGATCCCTCCCGAATAAAATCATATCCGGGACAGGATGCGATCCTTAAAACCGATGAAAAAAAACAATCCGGTACTGAAGATACGATTTTAATCAGTGCACCTTATCTGAAGTTAACGGTCGACATGCCTGTGAACAGCAACCTCATACCGGTTGTTTTCGCAAACATGAAGGTCATTACCAGTCATTATAATCACCAACCCGGAGGATCAGATGCGAAATTCATAAGACGCGGTTTCCACAACGAATGGGAATTGCTTATCCCTACCACCCTGCCGGGGCCGGGGTTTCATACATTATCTGCAGGATTTTTCGACAGCA
>CAYLVY010000268.1:0-1311 GCA_964387205.1 uncultured Draconibacterium sp. | reverse complement strand
ACACTGTGATAAACTTAAAATAAAAGTACTGCAAGGGGTGAGCTACCCGGTGGCACCACTGACGGAGCAGTTATCATCTCAATCGACAGCAGACAGTATAATTTCCCAAATATCAGCCGTGAACGGGAAACTGAATGACCGGGAACATCACTTTATTGTCAGCCGGTATCTAAATCTTAACGGATGGGCTGTTAATGCCCGAACCAAACGTCCGGTTCAAAACCTTGTTGTCAAAGTGAATGACAGATTATATCCCATCCGGCACATCCAGGAGTACAGCTACCTGGAGGATAAGTTCAATTTCGCGGAAAGCAGTTTTGCCGGGTGGACTGTAACGGTACCTTTACCTGCGGATGGTGAGAAGGTACGCATCGAGCTGGGCAGAATTGCCGACAGCAGCAAATCGATTCAACCATTTGGCAGCAGTATCTGCGTAACCAGGTTAATACCCCTCGACACTACAATCCTCAACGGTCTAACCAAACTGGAGACGCCCACAAAATATCATATCGACCATATTCAGGGCATGCGAAACAAGTCATCCACCATCCGGATCAGAGGAAACCGGATCATGATGACGGGGTGGGCAGTCGACCATGACGCCCGGGAGGCTGCCAGTTCGGTATATATCATGATTGGTGACAAGCTATTCAGCACCGAGTACGGTCTCACCAGGCATGATGTTGCAAATTTCCATAAAGTACCCGCCTACAGCCGATGCGGCTGGCGCTTCGAAATACCTGTCGATCTGGCCGGTAAAGGGAGCCATACCCTTAAACTGATCATCCTTAACCATAACGGAACAGGTTACTATACCGCGGATGGAAGAAGAAAACTCCTTATACAGTAAGATTTCCCCAAAAAATGCTCTTTAACTCCCTGCCTTTTCTTGCTTTCTTTACCGTAGTATTCGTCGGGTATTGGTTTATCTTCAACGGAAAAGTGAGCATCCGGAACGGGTTCCTGCTTTTTGCCAGCTATCTGTTTTACGGCTATGCCGACTGGCGGTTTCTGGTGTTACTGATCGCAGTATCCATAATGAATTACGGTGCCGGATTAGCCATGGATCACACCCTGAACTCGCGCCAATTTCGCAAATCCATTTTTATTGTCATACTGATTTTTAACATTTTAATACTTTCGGTTTTTAAATATTTCAATTTTTTCCTGGAAGGGTTTACGGCAGTGATTTCCGGCCTTGGATTTCATGCAGGTCCTGTAACCATCAAGATCATCCTGCCGATCGGAATCAGTTTTTATATTTTCCTCGCAATCAGTTACGTGATCGATATCTACCGGAAGAAGATGCCG
>CAYLVY010000267.1:0-2623 GCA_964387205.1 uncultured Draconibacterium sp. | reverse complement strand
CAGCAATAATTTTGAACTTGCCATTGCAGTAGCAATTGCCGTGTTCGGGATCAACTCGGGAGAGGCTTTTGCGGCAGTGATCGGACCGCTGGTTGAAGTTCCGGTACTAATTGCATTGGTTGATGTTGCCCTGAAGTTCAGGACTAAGTATTTTCGGAACAAAGTTACCGTTTAAGTGTAAATAAGACCCTGGAGGGGCACTCAAGGAGGAACTGAAATACCGGAAAGCAAGGAGCATATGCCGGGAAAATCCTTGAATGAGTGGAACTGAACCCAGGAAGGGGATATTAGCTTAGCAGATGAATTGACCGGGAAACAAAGGCGTGAAGCTTTGCAAAACAAATCCGGGGAAAGGGAAACAGGAAATTATGAAATAAGGACAACGGGAAATAGACATAGTAATAGCTACGAATAATGAGGACAGAATTCACGGATAGCAATGTTCCCCGATACTTGGATGATTACCCTGTAGTCAATTTCTGATGAACTGTGTAACTGAAAATGGTATCCGTTGGAAAAAGCCTATAAATCCAAGATCCCGAAGGCTACTGAATAGGGAGTATTAAGGTCAATCACCGAAAACAGGGGTTTGGCGCTTTGTTTTAGGACAGCATAGGCTTTCAGACTTTCCGAATCGGTAGTCACAAAATACTCGATACTCGCCTCTGAATCAGCCTGAGCAAATAATTTTGCATCATTTGGAATAATCAATCTTTCTTTAAAAGTGACTGATCCTTTCCTTCTGGCATCAAACAAACATCTAGCAAAATCACCCGTCCGGACTGCATGATTATAGTTAAAGGGGAGTATCCTCAGGTTCTTTAATCGCAATTCGTCAGGAGACCCCCCAACGCAAAAATCGGCAATGGTGCCTGTTGATACATAAAGTGAGTATTCTTCCTTCAGAAAATACCGAAAATAATCATCTGCATTTTTAAATAACGGATCATCCTCTTTGAGGAACCGGAGGAAAAAGCTCGTGTCTAACAAAACACCCTTAAGCATTGTAACCTCCTCTCACTTCACGTAACCAGTCATCCGGATTTATTGATCCGAGCCATGTTTTGGCTTTTTTCCTGATTTTCTGCAGATAATCATTATCGTATTTCGGGCTGTAATCAATCATTTCCAGAAAAACCAGGCTTCCCTTATCAATTTCTCCCGTCTCTGTGTTTTGTTTTCCGGAGGCTCTGATACCAAATGATTTGTACAGAATATTCTCTTCAAGGTTTTCGAGAACCGGCTGAGGCGTTTCAATACGGATAATTCCAAGATCTTCGGTATTTACATGGATATTGACCCGATCCTTCCCACCGGCATTCGTGATCTTCCCATAAAAATAAAACTCGGCATCGGCCCAAACAGTCGAAGTGCGAAAATACCTGGTCGTTTTATCTATCCGTAACTCAGTGGAAGCTGTCAATGAGGTCTTGAGAAAGATAATAAAATCTTTTTTGATTGCAGTATCCTGGAACGACTCAATAGCCCTTGCCGTATTCAGTTCGAGAAAATCAATGTTTTGCGAGGTGGTGATTTGACTGAGAATTGCAGTGAAACCAATTATGGTCTGCATGCTGGTCTGGAAAACATGCTTAACCGATCCAGATTCCTGCCGATAGCTTATGGTAGGCCGTTCTCTTTTTTCTCCAGGGAAAAGAAGGCTTTCTGTCTGTTCTAGAACTCCGATAACCTCCCGGATATCATAGTTATCCGGTGTAAGTTCCAGGTTGCCTTTCAGACCTTTAATTCTTATCTCTATGTATCCTGTCTTTTCCACAAAGCAAAATTACGAAGAATCCTGAGACTTATAAACTAATTCCATCGAAGCTTATTTTGCCTTTCAATGCTGATTTTCGATTTGTTTTCTGATCTCGATGATAAACCAGAAGCCAGGTTCTGGTATCTGTTAGAAAATGTTCAATCAGACTATTTAGTTTAATTGGTCTTTTCGCATAAAAAGCATTCAGGAATTTCTCAATTTCTTTACCGGAAAGATATAGTTGATCTATATAACATCCATCTCAAAATGTAAAAAAAGCCCCGGTTTCCCGGGGCAAGGGTCAAATCGTCCCTTCGTCTGCAAACGAATAATATCGATCCTCTCCAACGATGATGTGATCCAGTACGGCAACATCAAGCAGAAGACCGCAATCCCTGATTTTCTCGGTGATCTTGGTATCGGCTTCGCTCGGCTGGAGGTTGCCGCTGGGATGATTATGACCCAGGATGATGCTCGTTGCGTGCTGGCCAAGGCAAATTTGAAAGATCTTCTTCGGATCAACTACCGTCCCGGATATTCCCCCTTCAGATATCCGGATTTTCTTGACGATCCGGTTTGCCTTGTTCAGCAGCAGGATCCAGAACTCCTCATGCGGCAGGTCGCCGATCAGTGATTTGAATATCTCAAAGGCATCGCTGCTGCGAGAGATCTTATCCTTGAGGATCACTTCAGATTCATTGCGCCGGCGGGCGAGGGCAAACATGGCACTGATCTTTACTGCCCGTTTCTGGCCGATTCCCTTAATCATCTGAAGATCGGAAACGCTGACCTTCCAGAGTTCGCAAAGGCTGTTCCCGCAACGGGAAAGTAGATTACGGGCTATCTCCAGGGAGTTTTCCCCGG
>CAYLVY010000266.1:0-2634 GCA_964387205.1 uncultured Draconibacterium sp. | reverse complement strand
TATCTACTTGATAACGTGATAATTATTTCTCGCAGTGTTTCGCAAAGTTGTCCGCAGGGTTCTGCTGATCCTTTTTGCAAGTACCTCCTCTGCGAAACTCGGCGAATGACACTGCGAAAATCTGCGCGAAATTTTTTGTTATTCGTCCTGAAGTTCCCAGTTGTTCTGCTGGGAGGGAACTCCGCGGTTTATCAACATCTGGTCAAAAATCACGACAATTTTATCCGATTGATCATTATTCAATTCGCCCGGTCTTTTGCTCCTATACTAACCCCTGGATGTAAGAAAAAAAGAGGGGTGAATAGTTACTTTAATTTTTATCGGATAGATTTGCAGATAAAAATCCGGATTCCCTGATGAAACCATTGCTGATCATGCTCCTGACCATTCCTGTGCTTACTGGATATTCTCAAACAGATTTAAATCCGATAGAAAAAAAATTTCCTCCGTTACAGGATATTTTTAGCGCCGGCATCAGCCCCGGGGTTTCCTGTTTCCGGATACCGGCCCTGATCACCGCGCCGAACGGTAATCTTATCGCGGCCATTGATGAACGGGTACCTTCATGCGGTGACCTGAAATGGAACAGGGACATCAACATCGTGATACGACGGAGTGCCGACGGGGGAGAAACCTGGTCGGAGATGCAAAGGGTGGCCGATTATTCACCGGGACAATCCGCTTCGGACCCGTCGATGATCGTGGATCAGATCACCAAAACCATTTTTCTCTTCTTTAATTTTATGGATCTTGACCGTGAGAAGGATACGTACTACCTGAAAGTAACGCAAAGTGCTGACAATGGCCTGACATGGAGTAACCCTGAAGATATTACCTCCCGGATCACCAAACCAGGCTGGCATCACGATTTTAAATTCATCACCTCCGGAAGGGGAATCCAGACACGCAGCGGAAAACTCCTGCACAGCCTGGTTAACCTGGATAAGGGGCTTCACCTCTTTTTTAGTGATGACCACGGGAAAAGCTGGTCATTGATCGATGTTCCGATACTCCCGGGTGACGAATCCAAAGTCGTGGAACTGGAGGATGGACGGTGGATGGTCAATAGTCGTGTCAACGGACCGGGAACACGGTATGTCCACACTTCCGTTGATGAAGGAAAAACCTGGATATCCAGTCCCGACACGGCACTCGTTGACCCTGGTTGCAATGCCAGCCTGATCCGGTACAGCTCCATCCGGGATGGAGCGGATAAAAACAGGCTCCTCTTTTCCCATGCCGGTATGAAAGACCAGAGAAAGAATATGACGATCCGCATCAGTTATGACGAGGGCAAAACCTGGCCGGCAGGAAAAACGGTGTATGCCGGGAGTTCCGCCTATTCATCCATGACCGTTCTTCCGGACGGTAATATTGGCCTGCTGTTTGAAAAGGATGAATACCGGGAAATTGTTTTTGCACGGATAACCTTAGACTGGCTGACCGGAGGAAAAGACCCTTAAATCCGGTCTGCAAACGAATAATTCAGTATACACATCAATAATATTCAGTTATAGAAGCCTTGTTTAGATTCCATGTCCGGTGCAATTTCCCAGTCCGGGTATCTGTTGTGGTGCCCTGTTTCAATCATGGGAAATATATCCCGGAGATGCTTCAATCGGTATTGAATCAAACCTATCCGGATTATGAAGTCATCATAGTCAACGATGGTTCAAATGATGATACTTTTACAGTCCTGAACCATATCAGGTTAAAAAACGTTAAGGTTTTCCATACACCAAATCATGGACCGGCCCATGCGCGCAACCTGGCCATTACCCATGCCAGGGGTGACCTGATCGTCAACCTGGATGCCGATGATAAAATTGCCCCGGACTTTTTGCGGCGCTGTGTGGAGGTCATGGATGCCAATCCCAAAACAGGAATTGTGTACAGCAATGTGCTGCGGTTCGGCCATACAAATGAACCCTTCGGTATCCATGATTACACTTTTGAAGGAATGCTCCGGGCCAATTGTATCGTGGCCAATGCCTGTTTCAGAAAATGTGACTGGGAACAAACCGGGGGATACTCCGTCAGCCTGGAAAACGGATACGAGGATTAT
This sequence comes from uncultured Draconibacterium sp., assembly GCA_964387205.1. Classification (GTDB taxonomy): domain Bacteria; phylum Bacteroidota; class Bacteroidia; order Bacteroidales; family FEN-979; genus CAIVAT01. The sequence continues at coordinate 569 of CAYLVY010000266.1, read as the reverse complement.
GATTTCTGGCTTTCGATCATTGAACTGGGGAGGGAAGTCCGAAAAATTGATGAGCCGATGGTTTATTACAGGACTTATAAAAACCCATCTGAAAGTCGCTCAGGAAAGCGAAAAACCAATCCGCTGATCATGGGATCAGTAATTGTTGAGGTATTCCGGAGACACCGGGATCTTTATAAACGATCACCGGAGGTCTATGCGGAATTTCTCACCCTTGAAAAAGAATGGGTCACTGCAATGCATGAGCATCCCGATTTCCATCCCTGACCGGAAAACACCCACATAACTCCGGCAATTTCCGGTCAGCCATTCAACACTAATTCCGTTTTACCGTCACCGGATATGATTATAAACACGGAATAATAAAGCGCGCCGTGCACAAGCTCAAGCGACTCATCAAGGCTTCTGATGCCAAAAATACCGGAAAAATCTGAAAACGAAAACCGGATCATTTACCATGGTGTCGATAAAAAAGACCGGAAATCAGTCGATGGAATGACTTTTTTTTTCAATGTATTTTGTTTTTTTATAGAAATATGCAGTATATTTGCTTTTTTCTTAAATAAGAA
>CAYLVY010000265.1:0-2646 GCA_964387205.1 uncultured Draconibacterium sp. | reverse complement strand
ACCACCATTTTTCTGGTATACTGTTCTCCGCCGATTTTCAGGGTGAGCAGGTAGATACCGGTAGTCAGGCCTGACGCATCAGCCGTAATCCGCGAAGAACCGGCAGGAAGCGTACCATGATGAATGACGGACACAGTATTTCCCACAAGATCGGTAATCTCAGAGGTCACAGCAGCGCTGACAGAAAGTTGAATATTAACAAATGCGCGGTCTTTAACCGGATTCGGATATAAAGAGCCCACTGCCATTATTTTTGCCTGTTTGTTTTCCGTTCCAACCGGCCAGAAAAGGGAAGTTGGGACATCCCGGTATTCGATGTTGCATTGGTGCATTGCAATGGATGTATTGACAATATTGGATCCCGGTTCGGGAGCGGTTTGATAGAAAAGGGCCAGGTTGTTGTTGGTTACTTTTTTAGCTACGGCAGGATAGACATATTCGTTAAACAGATAGAGCACCCCTTCATTCAGGTCGATCTGCGGTGTCATTTCAGCTTTGTCGTGGAATTTGGCCCTTGCCCATATGTGGCGATAGTTGTATGGATCTGGGCTGGGGTTTCCGGGTGTGGCTGCCGACCAGATGAAATAGATATTGTTCCAGTCGTCAATGGATATCTGCGGAAAACTGGCAAGTCCGACACGGTAACTCGGGACTTCAAGCAGGGTATCACCCGGGTTTGGGCCTTCGTACACAGCACCCAGCAACTGACCGTGCGCTTCGAGGGTATCCAGTATCAGGCTGTCTTGTACCATTGGCATGGTTGAATTCCAGTAGACAAGACCATTCCGGTTGATGTAGATATATTTGTCGCTGTCCATGTAACCGCCGCCAATTCCGAAAGCGACATGGTAAACACCGTTATGGTCTCTCTCCACTGCACAGGAGCCGTCGGAGGAGGTGAAGGGAGGTACATAGGTTGTGCCGGCGGGAAGTTTCTTATTGGCATTGCTCAGTATCGGGATTTTATTCCAGGTATCGCCATTGTCATACGATTCCATTATGAAACTGTCGACCCATGGACCGGAAACCACGAAATAGATGGTATCGCCATGGGAGGTTCCCCAAGCCATCTGGTCGCCGTTGAAACCGTCGTAATCGGCGGAGGTCATCTGGGGGAGCACTACACCATTCTTATCCCAGGTGAGGCCACCATCGAGTGAGCGGTAGTAGAGAATGGCGAGGTCGAGGTTTTGATAGACCACGTAGGTATTGACCAGCATGTGGATATAATTGTGGTCGGGGCCGTTGGTCATAATGCGGGGCCAGGAGATGTCGGTCGCGCCGGCAGGGCCCATCATGACACTCTGTTCCCAGAGGCCGTCTCCTTTTGTGTCGCGTGTGGAGACTTTCAGGCCGTCATTCAGGTGGGCGATGACGATTTCACCGTTAGCGCCCAGTGGAGCATAGGAGGGCCATCCGGTCCGGTCATCCTCGATGCGGGATGTCGGCTCCGGTCCCCATGCGGTACCATTAAAATAGTTATATCCGGTACCTCTTTCAGCTGAGTTGGTGGTTCCGCGGATCCAGGCGGCTCCCATGGAACCGTCAGGATAAATATGGATACGGGTGTCGATGGATGCATTGGTCTGCATGTCATACCAGGTGGTCCCCAGTACATTTTCCAGGGCAGCCTTTGAATTGGCTACCGGGTTTCCGGGTTGGGATGGAAGTACCTGTTGTTTGATCGATTTCATCGGGACCGCGTTCACACTGGTTTTAGCATACCTGGGTTGGGCCATCAACATAGTCGCGCAGGCCAGCGCCATCAGGAAAAGAGTAAATTTTTTCATAATGATGGATTTAAGTTGTTTTTTGGTAATACAAACATACTACTTTTTTCCGTGCAAAAAAAAAGCTGCCTGTGAAGGGCAGCTTTTTTTTATCTGGAAAAGATCTATTTCACGATCATTTTCTGGGTATTGGCTTTTCCGTCGATAGTAACGGTGAGGAAATAAACTCCGCTGGTCAGCGACGAGGTGTTGAGGGTCAGCAGGTTTCCGCCGGCGGGCATCATCCCTTTGCTCATCGAAAGGACGTTTTGTCCCATGATAGTGGTAATATCAACATTTACAAGGGCTGACCTGGTCAGTTTCACTGTTACCGAGGCCTGGTCTTTCACCGGGTTGGGGAAACACTGTCCGATCTGATGATTAACTACATTTTTCTCCTCGGTGCCTACGCCGGCAAAAATGGAGCCGGGAACTTCACGGTATTCCATGAATACTTCATGAACCGGGATACTGGTATCCTTGATGTTGGAGCCCGGCTGGGGCGAAGTCTGGGTCAGCAGAAGGAGTTTATCATTCTTCACCACATTGGCTACGTCAGGATAAACATACTCCTGGAACATATAGATGATCTCTTCATTGAGGTCTTTCATCTCCGTCCATTCGGTATGGCCGTTGTAGAGGGCGCGTCCATAGATATGACGGTAGTTGAGGGGATCCGGCGAGGGGTTTCCGACGGTGAGGCTTGACCAGAGGACATATACATTATTATAGTCGTCGATCACCACCTGCGGGAAACTTGAAAGGGCAACACCATAGAGGGGGAAAGGATCGAGGATAGAGTCGATACCATTATCAACCACATAGCCAAGGAGTATACCTTCATCGAAGCAAAGGTTGATGTCCGTAAGAATAGTAG
>CAYLVY010000264.1:0-2648 GCA_964387205.1 uncultured Draconibacterium sp. | reverse complement strand
TGGTTGACTTGTCCGTTCGGATTTACGGTGATGGTAAAGGTCGCGGAAGTCCCGTAACAGGTAAGCCCCCCGTAGGTAATTACCGGGGTGACCAGGATGGTAGCCACCTCGGGTGCAATTCCAGGATTCACTGCTGTGAAAGGTGGAATGTTGCCGATACCAATTGCCGGCATACCGATAGACGGATTTGTATTGGTCCAGGTATAAGTCACAACCCCGCCACCAGAATATGTAAACGGTGGTACCATCACCAACCCTTCGAGGCAGACAACCACGTTGTCGGGTTGATCGACCAGTGCCGCTAGGGTGCCGATATGTAGTTCATTCGAGTATTCTGACTGAAAATTACTATCGGTAACCTTTCGCCGGTACATGGTTTCAAAAGTCAGCGACGGCCCCGGACAATAGTCCTGCCCTGTTGCCGGTGGTGAGATTGGCTCCCATTCTCCCCACCAGCCGCCTTCCAGGGTTTTTTGTTCCCAACTGTACTGGTACACCCCCGTTCCTCCCACCGGGATACTGCCCGTGATACATGCCGGGATACCGCCGGCACAGACCAGGGAATCACCGGTAATTATATTATTGCCAAAAACATTCACCTCGATGGGTTGCGATACTTGAACCGATGATCCGCAGGCATTGGTAAGGGTCATCCAAAGTACATAGTTTCCGACAGCGGTAAAACTGAACCATGGCTCCGGATAGGTGCTGTCGCCGGGATGGTCGGGTGTAACGATGGAGTACCCGTCATGGACCAACATCAGGGTGAACGCATCCTTTACCTGCCACCCATAGCATGGAACCCCGGAACCACCTTCCTGGCTGAAATTATAGACCCTGACCGTTTTCAATGCCGGTTGCAGAGGTGCCACCTCCCCGGTGGTGAAATCCGCGGCAGGAGGCACCTGGACAAACACCTGTTTTACAACGGTATCGGATGTGAGGTTAGGAGAACTTTCGGGACCTGTCCAGGTGATCAATGTCACGGTATAGGCAATTCCCGGAACAGAGAAGGTATGAACGGGATCCTGCTGGAAGGATAGGTTGCCGGCTCCTGACTGGGGGTCTCCAAAATCCCATTGGTAGTGAGCAAGGGCGCTGGTGGAGGATCCGTTCGGATAAATATAAACTCCCGGCTGGGTCAGATTTGCGAAAGTGACTGACTGGCATCCGAACAGATGGGTGGTATCCGGATCACCGGCAAACCAGCCCTGACCTTCATGGCATAGGGGATTTCCGATGGTAAAATCTCCGGTAGTTTTACAACTGACCATAACCGGACAAACTTGGGAAACCACGGAACCACAAGGATTTTCAATGCTCAAAGCTGCCCTGAAGCCATATTTTGGCACGCCACCACAAATAACTGGAACGGCAGAACAACTGGTATAGGTATGCGCGATCAGCCTGTCGGGCGGGAGTGTTGCCTGGTTGAATGTCACAAAATTTCCATCTCCGAAATCAAGCTTGTAAGTTGTCCCCTGAATATTGTCAAGGACATCGGTGGACAACAGGAATTCAACCTCCAGGGGATTGATGCCATAGGTTACCGGAGGAACCAACAGGCCACCGGAAGGCAGCGTGCCGTTAAATACGGTATAGTTTCCGGTATTGGTGCATCCGTTCATACCTGCAACCGTATGGGTGATCTGGGCGGTTCCGGGGCAATTATAGAGTACCCCGACCGGAGCCGTGAAATCCGGAGAATTGTAGGCAGAAGGAACGGCGCAGGCGCCAAAGTCGGTGGAGTAGTTGGTGTTGGTCGACAGTGTTGTGGAGCCATTCAGGAAAGAGTAGGCACTTATCGGATTTCCCGGAGTGGCCATGCAGTTGGTAAAGGTGGTCGTACCGGCCGGAAAACCATCTGCGCGCAGTGAAGCATCGGGCTTTTCCCTGACGTTTATCAGCTGTGAGGTGTAATGGGTACATCCATGATTGTCAGTAACAGTAAGGGTTACGGAGTACTCCCTGATCTGGTTCCCTAACGCTTCAAAAACATGTTGGGGGTTTTGAAGCATGGAATTGTTGAGGAGGCCTGAGGCAGGATCATCAAAATCCCATGACCGGTTGACAATAACATTCCCTGTATCGGCAATGGAATTATCCAGAAAATGAAATGGTGTACTGGCGCACACAGGTGGAGTGCTGTTGGGCGGGGAGAAGGTAAAGGCGGCCGCCGGAGGGTAATTTTCTGTAATGGTGATCTGCGTAGTGGATGGAATCGTGTAGTAATCACCGGCCGAGAACAAACCCGGAAAAAAGACGGCAGAGCCGTTCCCGACCACCGAACCGACCGTTGATCCATTGGCAAACAACTGATACGATATAAACAACCCTGAATTATCGATCCCAAGCTGGACGCCGGCTGTGCCGGAGCAGTACATCCCTCCCGGCGGGTTTGAAATCAGGTTTTGCGCTGGAAGATTACACGGAAACATCCAGGTGGACATTATCCCGACGAAGGAGATTAGAAGGCAATGAACCGTTGTTTTCATAAAACCGGCGTTTAGGGGTGAAATTGTGCGTTGATATTCATAATAATGGCAGGGAGGTTAGGATATCTTCCCTGATAAACAATGCCTTTGTTATTAAGTTTGAATAATTCATAAATTATCATATGTTCTATTCCTCTCCGTGGTTCTCAGTGT
>CAYLVY010000263.1:0-2649 GCA_964387205.1 uncultured Draconibacterium sp. | reverse complement strand
GTGTAGGATATACGACCACAGGGTTTATTAAGGGTGCGGGGATGCAACGGGGGTGCACCACGATCATACATCAGGGTGAAGTGTTCTTCGTGGTAGTGGAGCGGTGCTTGGGAAATTAAGGGAGAATTCGTGAAGGCAATGGTGAGTGATTTTGGCAGAGCTGTTAATGTGACGGAATGCAAACCCTCCCCATTGGCAGTGATAAAAAATGTGTTTTATATTGTTAGTAATCTTATAATTCCCATAATGTCCTGCGGTCTTTCCGGCATGGAACTCCAGATCCTCTACATCCTTTACCGCAACAAATGTTTCAAAACCAGCGCCGGTTACCACAGCGAGAAACTCAAACGAATCCTCCGAAAAAAATACAACCAGGATTTCAACAAGGCCATCGCAAACCTCAGCAAGCGCTGCTGCATCGCGACGATCAAAAAAAATGATCCCAAGTATTACATCGCGGACCTTGCGAAGGTGTACGCTATCCTGGAGGATCATGGGCACAACGTTAACTCGCTTGGTGGTGACAGGACCCATCATCTCATTTGACGCTGCTTATTCTGTTAACTTTTTTTAACAACAAATTTATAGGCAGCAAACAGATATCCGGGCAGGGAACCTCTCATGAAAGTGCCATTCGAAGGATTGCTTGGTGACACCTGCGAGACCCGGCTTCTCCAGTTCCTCCTGCCGATGTACGGGATCGAGTTCGATATGGCCGAGCTCGTTGAAGAGATCGGGCTCACCCGTCAATCGATCGCAAAGGCCATGAGCAAGTTCGCGGCGAAGGGCATGGTGAAGATACGGAAAGAAGGGAGGACACCGCTCTACTCTATCAACGAAGACTCGCCCCTTGTGAACCGGCTGGAAGATTTCGACAACTCACTCATCGAATCGATGGTGGGATCAGAAATGTTCAGGCCGGTGCGGGAAAAAAAGAGTGATGCCGCTCATGCTGCCGGACGAAACGTTGCGGTAACTGCAACGGGAAGAAAAAGGATCTCATATTCGCATCATGGCGAAAAAATTTCCGGTGTTGCCACCAGTACGACAAAGTATTCGACTGGGAAGGGCTTGTGATCCGGGTGCCCAACAGCATCGGCTTAGCCCTGCCCATACCCTCGGGAGGACAAATTCGGGGAATCGGGGGACAAATGCCCTTGTTACACGCCATTCTCCGTCGTAGATCTGCGGGACGCTCATAGCCGCTTTTGGCCACGCGATCGTCCCCTTTCATGGGGTTTTGCCCGTGCAAGGCATCGATCGCCTGCTGTAACCTGCCCATACCTGCCTGTCATTCTCCGACGTAAAATATGCAAATTTCCCCGCCAACTGGCTGCATTTTCCGGAAACATGGTTGCCGGAGATTCCGAATGAGGAAATCCTTACCCTGTACGGCCCCGGATTGATCCTGCCCATAACTCTGGGAGGACAAATGCACCCTCCAATCGTCATTCCCGGTCGTGAAATCGCGGGACGCTCATAGACGCTGTTGGCTACGGGATCGTCCCCCCATCAAGGGATTTCCCTGCCCCCGGGAACGATCGCCTGCCCTAACTGTCCCATATTCTCCCATCATTTTCCGACGGAGAATTCCTGTTTTTTCCCGAAATACTCCTGCATTTTTACGTTACTATCCTGTATCTTTGGCCAGAAAGGGGGAATCCGGGGACAATTCGGGGCCGGATGGGATCCACTCTGTCGGCTCACCATATCAGGTCGATGAGTTCACCAGCCGACTCCCCATTTTGTCATGACAGGGGGCATATGGGGAACCCCCCTGCTTGCTGCCGGTTATTTCACCACAAACCGCAATTTTGATGGTAGTAAAGACCATTTTCCCTGTTTGGTGTACATGAAAACCAGTAAGTCCTTTTTCCTGACCGGTGGAATCACCCTCATCCTTATCAGCATTGTTTTGATCGCGGGATGCGCATCCACCAGTGCCCCGACACAGAACCAAGTTACAGTCATATCAACACCGGCCTCGGCAATTGTTGTCCAGACGCCGGATATGACCGCAGTCCAGACGCCGGTTGCGACAACGAGTACCCCCGTCCCGACCAAGTCGGTTTCCCTTGGCAATGGAATGACGCTCTCGTATCCTGCAACCTGGGAGATGGAGACACCTGGGGATACTGCCATGCGTGATTACGGGCGGGTCACGACAAACCTTGCAAATTTCTTCTCACCTTCAGATGCAAAGAACCAGTATACTTCCATCAGCGTTGATCTTGAGCCGGAATTAATTTCTGACAATGACATGTACTTCAACCTCGCAACCGTCGGGGTCCAGAAGACATACGGCTCCATCGACATCTCCCACCACTCCCAGCTGAGCAGTGCTGTGGATATGGTTTCCGCCTGTACCAAGTGCAAGCATTACAACCTTGAGTTTGAGACGAAGGACAGCGACAAGTGGTATCATTTTGTCGATGCTGATGGAACCTTCTACATCTTCAGCATCAACAACCCCGATCTTAACCACGAACAGAGCATGGAACTCTTGAAATCGGTTCGGGTAACACCATCGGCTGAGCGAAAGACCCGGTGATCTCATTTTTCTTTTTGTGGAATTTTTCTCAATACCGTTTTTTCTCTTCCGTCTTTCGTTTGCAGAATCCTCGTTTCTCTTCTATCGAACAACAATCC
>CAYLVY010000262.1:0-2702 GCA_964387205.1 uncultured Draconibacterium sp. | reverse complement strand
TCACCTTTGAACTCGTTTCTTATGGTGCCCGGGTTGCGGAAATGACCGGAACCGACGCAGTAGTCCTCTCATCCGGAACAGTCGAGGCCACTGAACTGGATAAACTGGGCAGATACGGTGCCCGGAAAATTCTGAACGCATCCGCACCTGAAACCGGCCTGGTCGACTCCCGTTACATTTCAGCCCTGATCAAAGCAGCTGTTTTAGCGGAAAAGGCCAATATAGTAATCCTTTCGGATAATAACACCGGCAAAGCGGTCGCCCCGAGGCTTTCCGTTAAGCTGAAAGCAGGGATGGGAGCCGGAGTGAACCAGCTTCCCGAAAGTACCGACCCTTTCATCATTAGAAAAAAGGTCTTTTCCGGTAATGCTTTCGCACGTCTGGAACTTAAATCGGAGATAAAAATTATTACCCTGGCCCAGAATTCCTATGAGTTGCATGAAACAACAGGAAATGCGACAGTTACGGATTTCACCCCGGATATCATCCCTGCAAAACCTAACCTTGAGGTGATCGAAGTGCAAAAACAAACAGGCAAAGTCCTCCTTACCGATGCCGAAATCGTTGTTTCTGGTGGAAGGGGTATGAAATCAGGCGATAATTGGGCGCCGATCCTGGAACTGGCCGAACTGCTCGGTGCGGCTACTGCCTGTTCGCGACCGGTATCCGACGAAGGTTGGCGCCCGCACGACGAACATACAGGGCAAACAGGGAAGATCATCGCTCCCAACCTTTACATTGCCATCGGGATTTCAGGTGCAACGCAACACCTTGCCGGTGTAAGTTCTTCCAAATACATCGTAGCCATTAATACCGATAAAGATGCACCGATCTTTTCAGCCGCTCAATACGGTATCGTCGGGGATGCATCCCGTATCCTTCCCAAACTGGTCGCAGCAGTCAGGGAAATGAAAGCCAAATAAAGGCCCATGCTGCATCAACTGGCATTTCTGCTTACTCTGGTTATTACCCTGATTTTCTTTGGGATTACATCGGTTCGTATATATCGTTACTTTAAATTGACCAGGGATGCTTTCCCAGTCAAGGATATCGGCCTGCGCTTCGCCCTGATGATGACCGTTGCTTTCGGACAAACAAAAATCTTTCGCAGGCCCGTCATCGGTCTCATGCATGCACTGGTCTTTTGGGGTTTCTGCGTGATTGCTTTCGGCAGTGTGGAAATGGTGTTGGATGGGTTATCAGGCAGTCACCGGATACTCCGGGTTTTCGGACCGGTTTATGATATCATCAGTGCATCGGGCGATCTGTTTGCCGTGGTCGTTGCTGTATGCATTATTGCTTTTCTGTTCCGTCGGTTATTTATGCATATCAGCCGATTTGAAGGCATTGAGATGAAGAGTGTATCGCACAGGGATGCCAATCTGGCCCTCTCACTCATCCTGCTGCTGATGATATCGCTGACAGGACTGAACAGCGGCGACTATGCCAGGGCTTTAATGACTGGTGACACTATACCCGGATCCTATCCAGTAAGCCGCATTGTTGGATTATGGATGGCCGGTAATTTTTCCTTGTCAATTATTGAAACAATCTTTCATCTCTCCTGGTGGACCCATATCCTTCTTATCTTCCTTTTTGCCAATATTTTACCTTATTCAAAGCACTTCCATGTTTTTATGTCAATTCCCAATGTCTTCCTCTCGCGGTTGGAACCATTGGGAAAACTGACCAATATGGACAACATCACGCGGGAAGTGAAACTGATGCTGGATCCGAATGCTTCGTTTGATCCGCCATCCGCCGATGCACCCGTTGAAAGGTTCGGGGTCCGGGATGTGGAGGATATTACGTGGAAAAATTATCTGGATGCACTGGCATGTACCGAATGCGGTCGCTGCACCTCTGTTTGCCCTGCCAACCTTACCGGAAAAATGCTCTCCCCGCGCAAGATCATTATGAATGTGAGGGCCCGGATGAAGGAGAAAGGGCCCGGGTTGCTCGCCAACGGCGGTTCATATGATGACAAAAAAGCGCTGTTGCGCGATTACATTTCCGGGGAAGAACTTTGGGCGTGCACCACATGCAACGCCTGTGCCACCGAATGTCCGATCAATATTAACCATCCTTCACTGATTATTGATATGAGAAGATACCTCGTCATGGAAGAGGCTTCCGCACCCGGTGAATTAAAAGCGGTTTTTAACAATATCGAAAATAATGGCGCTCCGTGGCAATTTTCATCTGAAGACCGGCTCCTGTGGGCAAATAATATCTTCTTAAATGAAACCGGTAAATCTTAATCGATGGGTGTCATGAAAATCGAAGTTCCGGTGATGGCAGACCTCCATAACAGGGGGGAAACACCCGATTATCTGTTTTGGGTTGGTTGTGCAGGTGCTATCGACGACCGATACCGTAAAGTATCGGTGGCATTTGTAAAAATTCTGACCCATCTGAAGGCCCGGTATGCCGTCCTTGGGCCGGAAGAGTCGTGTACGGGTGATCCTGCCCGGCGTGCAGGCAACGAAATGCTTTACCAGATGCAGGCCCTGCAGAATATCGAAGTCTTCCGCCACTACAACATAAGAAAAATCATCACCATTTGTCCGCACTGCTATAATATCTTCAAAAATGAGTATCCCGACCTTGGCGCTGATATAGAACCAATCCATTATCTGTCATTTCTTCAACAGATGATCACAGAGGGAAAACTCATCATCTCCGGCAACTCCTTTCGCGGG
>CAYLVY010000261.1:0-2727 GCA_964387205.1 uncultured Draconibacterium sp. | reverse complement strand
GGTTTCGCAGTGTCCTCTGAACCGGTCAAACGCGGCGCATGCAATTGCAATCCCTGCCTGTTCGGGTAACCAGCTTTCGGGATTTGTTGTAAAGGTGATTCCTCCCCCGAGGTATCCGTGGTGATGGTTTTCATGCCAGGGACTAAAGGCTATCTGAATAAATCCATCCAATTTGCCTGATTTTCTCCAGGTTTTCAGGGTGCTTTCCGCGATAAGGTAGCTGCCGCGATTTGAGGCTGGCAGGATATCCTTCTCTATCTCCCGGTCAGGGTGGATGTTACCGCTGTGATAATATAATCCTGTCTTTGCACGGAAATCCAGATGCTCTTTCTGAATCTTAAGCCTGCCTTCAGCCAACATGAAAAGCCCGTGTTTCGCTCCCGGTTGCCAGTGGAGGTTATTGGGATTTTTTTCAAAATCAAGCGGACAGCCATCATGTATGGCGAGTCCTGCTGAAAACTGTTCCGAAATTTCCCATTGCGCATGAACCCCCAGGGAGGTAAGCGGATAAACGGGTGCAGGGACATTATCGGTGATCAGTGAGGGAATTCCGAATGAACTGTTCAGAAAACCGGCGCCGGTTTCATTGCAGGCAAAGGTGGCATTTAGATCCAGCAACCCTGCCATCCATTCGATGTTGCCCGTTTGTTGAAATAAACCAACCTCCTGTACGAAGAGGTGGTTCCCGGCCTCCATATTGGATAATCCGTGAAAATCACCAGTCAGCGAAGCCGATGGTTCTCCGCCATGAGACCATGCCACACTGAGAAATATTTGGCCGTTGCGCCATAATCCGGCTTTTTCAGGATTAAATTCCAGTAAAACATTGGCCAGGCCAAGATAGGTGGCTCCTTTGCGAAGTCCGCCGGATAGGTTGGAGGCAAAGTCGCCGGTGTAACGAAAACCTCCGGAAACAAGCGGAACGGGTTCGGAGGATCCGATCGATTCCTGTGATGATGAAGTGAGGGCAAACACCGATGATATAAAAGCGGTCAGGGCCGTCAGGAGAATGATGTTTTTCATAGTCCTGCAAAGTTCCTGACAATCCACGGGTCAGACAATCACAAGATATAGGGATTTCTGTTGGCTTTTCTCCCCATGGCAGGGGATATCACCCGGGATTTTGATCACCAAGATAGATGATCTTGTTGCTTAAGGCATAGATTGTCAAACCTGCCTGGGTGCGGATGCCGGTCTTCTGGGTGATATTCTTCCGGTGACTGATAACGGTGTGGATGCTGATATTCAGCCTGTCGGCAATTTCTTTCTGGGATAAACCCTCGACGATTAGTTTCAGTACCTCAGTTTCCCTCTCCGAAAGGTTATCCTCTCTGCTATCGGCATGAGGCTGATTTCGGCGAAAACTGATTCTTCTGAGCAGTTCCGTAATAGTTTCCACTGTGTCGGTGAGAAGCAGGCTTTCATCAAAATGCCTCAGAAATGGCGGTTCAAAGAGATGTGTGACCAAACCAATGAAGCAAACGGAAGGATACTGTTTTTTCCAGGCGTGAAGTTCCTTTTGCCGGTTACACATCAGCATCGGATCAAGAATAACGGCATCTGGATTTGTCCGCGATAGATACAGGTTCATATCTTCTGTACCTTCAATGATGTCTGTGCGAACCGGCCACCCCATTGTCCTGAGTAACACGGAACATCCTTCACGAAGGATAGGCTGGGGAAGGAGTAAGCCGATACGGAGGGGGTCGTGGCTCATGAATTTCGTTTTTCCAGTTGCCTGATTACCGGGATCAGTACCTGATCTTCCACCAGGGAATGGATATGTAGGTCATATTCCAACTCAAACAAACTGAGGAGAAGTTTTCTGCGGATGATCCTGTCGTGGTCGACGGGAATGTATCGCAGCAACAAACTTTTGAGATCGGTCAGTTTGGATTCAATATCGGTATGGTGCGCCTGGTATTCCAGTGCGCTGAACAGGGCCGGAGCCGCAGGGCTTTGGCTGTCACACTGAAAGATCTGAAGGCAGTATGGAAATACGATCTGTTCTTCATAATCGAGATGCTGAACTACTTCGTTGAAATATTCCCTGAAAAACTGATCCACCATCTTGATCTCCTCCCTTCCGTTCAATCGGACAAGTTCGCTGATGAAGTTACTGATCTCGGGATACTTCTCTTCTGTATAATACTGATGGCTTGAATGGAGAAACCGGATGATGACAGGGATATCGGCAGATGAAAGATGGAGTGGTTGTGGGGGCATCTGGCCGGAATAGAGCCCGGCAATGATCAGGAAAAGATTGACGCTCATGTTTTTCCGTTCGCATAGCTGCGCAATGGTGTTCCCCTGCGTAGCAAAATCAATATCGAGATGCTCCAGCAACAGAAGCAATGCGGGATGGTGGTCGATCAGGTCGGTGATGCGTGTATCAGGGTCAGGCTGAGATTGTCGGAATGGAATCATATTACAAAAATCGCAAAAAGAAATGGTTCACAGGCAAACGGCACCCGGATTGGATATCCTGCCCGGCATTTCTGCACTTTCCGGGCCACAGTTGAAAAGCAGGTCGATCACGCTCAGGCCCGGGATATAGCCGTGGGCAGGTGCGAACACCTGGGTGTAAGGTGGAACCTCCCTGTTTCTCCCGCAGAAAAAACCGGTGATATGATCCCTCAGGTCATCAGCTCCGTCGGATTCCTTGCTGAAGGTACTGGTCATGGCTAACCGCAACGGAATCCTGAGGATTTTTGTGATCAACAGAAG
>CAYLVY010000260.1:0-2755 GCA_964387205.1 uncultured Draconibacterium sp. | reverse complement strand
ACCCATACCCTGAATATAGGTGCTTTCCTCAGCTTTGACCGGCATGAATTTGTACACCCATCCGGTGACGTGACAGAATGAATCGATGGCCACACAGTGGTTGACACTCGAAGGGGCAGCGAAATATAATGGTTGCTTCCATTTGTTGGACGAAAGCAGGTCGAGCAGCATCAGATCATTCTTGTAAAGCTGATTGGTACGGATGGTCCAGTAAACGGAATCCACCATTTTTCCGTGCAGGTGGTTCGGAACGATCCCAAACCTGACACAGGCAGCACTGTCTACGGTAATTTTTACCCTCTTTGTGGGGAAAAACTTCATTTTCATCCCATTCTGCAAACTCAGGTAGGTTTGGGGATTGTCACTTTTGATGAAATCGATGAAGTCCTTTAACTCCACATACCCTGGTATTTTCAGGTCATAAAACGGTATGATATCATTGGTCCCCTGGCGGTACTGTTCTTTGGAGAGGGTAAGCGGGATAGCTTTGGATTCGTAAGCCTGCTGATATAGTTGGTTAATGTACCATGGACCGGAAGCCAGCATCAGGTTGACGACCCTTTTGTCGGTACCTACCCCTTCAACCTCCTGGCTGTACCAGAGAGGGAACGTGTCATTGTCACCATTGGTAAAAAGGACGCCCTGTGGTTCGCAGGAATTCATGTAGTTGGCGGCAAAATCACGGCAGGAATATTTTCCGGAACGGTCATGGTCATCCCAGTTTTCTTTGGCCATAAGGCCGGGCACCAGAAGAAGTGTGGTCGCAAAAACAATTCCAAGTGCAATGGGAGCGGCAATTTTTTTTCCGACCCACTTAACTATTGGTATGATTCCCAGGCCAATCCATATCGTAAAAGCGTAAAAGGAGGCTGCGTAGGCATAATCCCGTTCACGGGGTTCGTACGGTTGCTGGTTCAGATACACCACGATGGCCAGCCCGGTCATGATAAAAAGCAACAGGATGATGATGGTGCCCTGGTAATCTTTTTTCAAGTGAAAAAACAGACCGATAAGCCCGAGTATCAGCGGAAGGAAATAGTAATGGTTTTGGGCCCTGCTTTGTTTACTGTCGGGCAGACTGGTCTGGTCATGGCCCAGTCTGGCTTTATCGAGAAAAGGAATCCCGCTGATCCAGTTGCCTTCCTCCACACCGCCAAAACCCTGGACATCGTTCTGCCGTCCCGCGAAATTCCACATAAAATACCGCAGGTACATATGACCGACCTGGTAGGTGAAGAAAAACCGGAGGTTTTCTCCGAAGGTTGGCCGGTAACGGGTTTCAGTTTTTCCCGATTCGCTGGTTACCTGGATGGGTACGCCGGGCCCCCCCCATTTCTGATAAAACTCGGCAGCTCCTTTTCGCTGGGTGCTCCACATTCGCGGAAAGATGGAGGTAAACCTGGGATCCCACACCGGGACAGTTCCTTTGCGGTCGTCAATTACAATATATTTTCCCGATTTATCATCATGCTGATAGACAGGTTTCCCGTCTTTATAGTCAACAATCGGAGCGCTGTAATACTGACCGTGGAAAATCGGAAAATCCCCGTATTGTTCACGGTTAAGGTAGGAGAGGAGGCTGACTGCATCCTTCGGGGCGTTTTCATTGATCGGTGGATTGGCATTGGCCCTGATCACCAGCATGACAAAAGAGGAATATCCGATCAGGATGAAAGTAAATCCCAGTAAGATGGTATTCAGCACGGTATATCCCCTGCGGCGGGTATAGATCAGGCCGGCGACGATCAGTCCGATCAGGAGGGCGAAATAAACGATGGTACCCGTGTTGAAAGGAAGTCCGAAACCATTGACAAAGAGCAGCTCAAATTTTCCTGACAGCTCGACGGTGTACGGAATGATGACATACATCACAAAAGCAAGGATCAGGATAGAGAGAACGAAGGTCAGCAACATCCCGCCACTGGTCGGTTTTTTCGCCTTCCGGTAATAGTAAACCATACAGGTGGCCGGGATGACAAGCAGGTTGAGAAGGTGAACCCCGATTGCGAGACCCATAAGGAAAGCAATGAAAACCAGCCATCTGTAGGAGTGTTGTTCGTCGGCCGACTCTTCCCATTTCAGGATGGCCCAGAACGAGATGGCGGTAAAAAACGAGGACATGGCATACACTTCGCCCTCAACTGCTGAAAACCAGAAGGTATCGCTGAAGGTGTAAGCCATTGCGCCGATGAAAGCAGCGGCGAAAATGGTATAGAGCGATGCCTGGCTGGTAGTGTCATCGACCGGGATAAGTTTTTTTGCAAACAGGACAATGGTCCAGAAAAGGAACAGGATGGTAAAACTGCTGGAGAGTGCCGACATCACATTGACCATCATGGCCACCTGCGAGGTATCGCCAAAGGCAAAGAGGGAGAAAAACCTTCCGATCATCTGAAATAGTGGTGCTCCGGGGGGGTGCCCAACCTGGAGTTTAAACGCAGTGGCAATGTACTCGCCGCAATCCCACCAGCTTGCAGTGGGCTCGATGGTAAGCAGATAAACCACCGAAGCGAGCAGGAAGGTGAACCATCCAAAGATATTGTTCAGTTTCCGGAAATTCTTGGTCATGTTTTCGGATTTGACAGAATGAAGGCACGAAGGTACAAATTTAGCGGTTAACCCTTGTCGTGATCATTTTTTTTTTACTTTTGCAGCCTGAAAAAAAGGATAACAGCCTCTCAATAACCGGGCTGAAACGTACTGACCCATGGTGTAATGGCAGCACAAGAGATTTTGGTTCTCTTGGTCTAGGTTC
>CAYLVY010000259.1:0-2793 GCA_964387205.1 uncultured Draconibacterium sp. | reverse complement strand
CAGCATACCTGTAATTTCACCATCACCCATGAGTATTAGCTCAAGGAGGCTGGACCTGGTGCGGACAAATCCGGGTATCGTAAACCTTGTTTTTCCTTCGATAAGCGGATATAGCTGATTTTCAATCCTTACAGACAATGCCATATCATCGGCATCGTGAAAAGTAATGAATTTTCCCCTTGCCTGCCTGATGCCGTGGTTTCTGGCCAAATAGTTGCCCTGATTTTCAGGGAGTTTGTGAACGATGATCCGGTTATCGGTCTGTGCCAGCCGTTCCGCAATGTTTGCCGTATTATCTGTGCTGCCGTCATCCACCACGATCAATTCCCACTCCTTCCAGGTTTGATGCTGAATGGAACGGATGGCATTTTCAATGCTCTCTTCGGCATTGAATGCAGGCATCACAATACTGATCAGCTCTTTTTTCAGTTGCTGTTGTATATGGATGAGCGAGGCCGGGTTTTTCGGCAACCTGCCTTCCTGTTGCCCGAACTTTATAAAATGCACAAGCGGGTTCATTCCGGAAACCGCTACATCCGGATAGGTTTTAAGGTACCAGTCGGGATCAAAGTGTATGGAAGGACTTCTCCCTTCATGGCCGCCATACCAAAAGAAATGGGCTGCTGCATCCATCCCTGATGCTTTTACATCGGGATGATGCATCAGATAGTAATCGATATCAAAGAGCCCGCATTCCCGTATCAGGCGGATTTCTTCCTCGGCACTGGTCTCCAACTCCGGATTTCCCATTCTATTTTGACGGAAATAGCCGGTAAACATTTGCCATTCAGACTCTTTGTTGATGATATCATCCTGAAGGTCATGATGGATTTTTATCAATCTGTCTATCTGCCTGTCTTTTAATTTCAGGATTCTATCCAGCGCTCCGACCACCTCTGTGCCTTTTTTAAGGTATTCAGTATCAATCACTACTTCGTCTATGGGCACAACGCTATCAAACTCAAAAGTGATCTGGGGATCCTGGCTCCCGAAATACCAGGTGGTATCTTCAACTGCATCCGCATTGGTAGTGATCCTGAAGCGGACAAAAACCTCTGTTTGATGAAGGTAACATTTACTCCCCCCGAATTTCCTGACCCCGGAATCGTTCAATGGATCGAAACGCAGCCGGATCAGTTCACAGGCAGCGGGAAATGTGAAACGAGCGGGATTGTCCTCCTCATCTTTCACGATGGCTGATTGTTCATCAAAACCGCCGTTTTTTACCTGATAAAAAAGCTGTTTGAATAGTTTCTTCTGATGGATCAGCTTTCCGATGGTTTCGGTCTGAATGAAATTGATCCTGACCCCATACAGGCATTTCAGGTAGTATACGAGCTGGTTGAATTGATCGGGATGATAATTTTGTGATTTATTATGTGAATGAATCCTGTAAAATGCCAGAGGTTCACCGGGATGAAAGGCTATGATCCTGCCCTGGGTTCCCAGGCGCAACCAAAGTTCATAATCTTCCCATCCATAGGGAGGCATCTTCGTATCGTACATCCCGGCTTCCAGCAGCTCTGTTCTCCGGAACATAGCCATGGCATCAATGTACGGTTCCTGAATAAGTTGTTGAAAGTCATAAGGTTTGCAGGAGCGAAGATTTCCGGGTTCTCCCGTGGTGTGCAGGATCTCGAGTATCGGGCCATAACAGGCCGAGGCCTCAGGGTGCAGGTTCATCATCTCCGCGTATGCTTTCAGACAATGTTTGTCGATATAATTGTCCGCATCGAGAATAAAAACCAGTTCACCCCGGGCATGCACAATGCCCCTGTTTCTGCTTCGTGTTACCCCCAGGTTTATATCGTTGGCTATGACCGTGACGGGGCAACGGCTTCCTGCCATCATCTTCCTGACAATTTCCACACTGTTATCCTTACTGGCATCATCCACCACGATGATCTCCATCTGATCCTGGCTGAAATCGGAATCCATCACGCTATGGAGGCACTCCACAAGGTATGGGGCGTAGTTGAAGTTGGTGATAATGACCGAAACCTGTATGGTGCTCATTCCCTGGTGTTATTTCTGTTGAATCCCTCGAAATATTTTGTGTGCCCAAAATTTGATCCGCCTGGTCAACCTCGTGTTTTCATGCTGTTGCTCCATTTGTTCTCTTAAAAATGAGTTTTCCTGTTTTAACCCGGAAACGGTTTGTTCCATTGTTTCAATATGGTTTCGCAAAGTAAGGATTTCATTGCCTAAACTTTCTGCAATGATCCTGATTTGTTCATGGGTAAAGGTAAGCATTTCAGGAGAAGGTTCCGGCGGCTGAATATCGCATTGATACCGGTGAGGTTCCGGGATATGTTCATTGACACGTTGAATGGCAGCGCTGAGTTTGTCCCAGATGGCTTGCTGAACATCAAGGGGTGGCAGGATTTTTTCATAATCCAGTTCGGGTAGTTTTTCACACAACGGATCCGAGAAAATCTTACCGGAAGCCCCGATGACCCGGTTCAAATGAAGTTGGAACATCAGTTCCGGCATGGTCAGCGACCGGTTGATCCTCTTTAGTGAGGGGAAGGTGAAATCCTGTATCGGAACTTCGAGCCAATCGGCCATTTCATTCATTAAACGGTCGGCGCAGAGGCTGTAGTTCCTGATCGTCACTATGACATTTTTGCATTTTCTGAAACGATTCAGCAGCTCCTCCACATGGATGACCATATCTGTTCCGATATCCATGTTTTCATGCAGGTTTTGCAGCCAAATATTGTGGTCGCCGCGCCGTTTGATTCGTTGCTGCCAAATAGATACTGCCATCCCGATCGGATTACGAATGAAGAG
>CAYLVY010000258.1:0-2796 GCA_964387205.1 uncultured Draconibacterium sp. | reverse complement strand
TTAATCTCCTTCTCTTCTTCTTCCTGTTTCCTGGTATGTGCCTGGCTCAGAAAAAGCCGGTAACCCTGCCTGACCATGTGATGCCGGTACAGGCGTGCTGGTTCTGGAGCGAGGAAGAGTTCTTGCCCGATGGTTATAAAAAGTTTATTGACACCATCAGCCTGCATTCCCCTTTCAACCTGATTTCGGCGAGTGTGCGGGTTTATGGAAGAGAAATCATGAGCGATGCTGTGCACAGGCAGATGAAACTTGCGGCTGAATATGCGGCTGAGAAGGGAATTTCACTGGTGGCCGATCTGGATGTCCGTACTGCCCGCCGTGCTTTTGAATCACAATATCCCGACGAATTGCAGGAAATGGTGTTGTTAAAGGAAATTGACATTTCGGAAAATGCGGATACGGAAGTCACGGTTTTGAGCAAAATGCTTACCGATCACTATACCGGACGTACAACGCCATACATACCCCTTTACGGGAAACTTCTCAGGGTCTGGTCCTACATGGCCGGAGAAGAAGGAATCGAGGCGAATTCTCTGGAAGAGATTACCCGGAACTGTGTGGTGGTTCATTCCTGCAAGGATTCTGTCCGTGTTCAGATTCCCCCCGGGCATAAAGGGTCGAAAGCATGTGTGATGGTTTCATTTACCCATCTGTACCCCGATGTTTTTTCTCCGCACATCACCGCATTTCAGCGCGAAATTATTCGCCGCTATGCCGATGTCCCGCTGGTCGGGGTTTTTAAGGACGAATGGGGTTTCCCTCCCAGTTTCGACGGAAGCCCAGCAAAAGACCAGTTCTGGTATTCTCGGTTCCGGGCTCAGGCCTATTCAGACCAAACAGGTGGCCGGGATTTACTCTTTGATTGCCTGTTGATGCACCGCCCCATCAAGGGAAAAGAACGGGAACGTCAAAGCGCGATCAACCATTTTATGGAGATGTCGTGGAAACGGAATGCCGAAATTGAATCCGATTATTACCAGGCAGTAAAAGAAACATTTGGCCCTGATGCTGTTGTAGCCACCCATCCAACCTGGTGGCCTTACCCCGATTTGCGCGAGCACATGAAAAACGGCCTTTATTGGTGGGCTGCCAAACGCGACTGGGCGCAAACCGACGAATATACCCCTTTTGCCGTGCGTACCGCACTGGCTAAAAAGTGGGGAAGTCCGGTCTGGTACAACATGTTTTATGCGCCAGAGCGGGCAGACTATGAAAAGGCAGTGTGGAGTTACGCATTGGGCGGGGGCCGGATTAACTACCATCCGCTTGGTCCGTCGCAACGAACAAGAATTGACAGAACACTGGAACTTCTGCGCGGCGAACTTGTCCTGGCCGAAAGCCGTGTCCGGATGCTGAATTTCATCAGTACAACTCCTCTTGACTGCCCCGTAGCGGTTGTTTTCGGGCACGCCTGTACCATGAACTGGGCGGGACCTGCTTACGACGATGTGGGTATGGAATTGGTCACCATGCTTTGGAAGGCCGGAATCCCCACCGATTTAATCCCGACCAGCGAGATTGAAAGCAAAAGCTTGCAGGTGGATGAAGAGGGATGGGTACGATATGGTCCACAAAAATATTCCGCAGTTATCCTTTATCATCCTGAATTTGAAAAACCTTCCACTGCTGCTTTTTATGACCGGTCAGCAAATGGAAAAACACGCTTTTTCAGAATGGGTGACTGGACCAAAGATTTTGAGGCGAACGATTTTAAAGGGAATCGTGTTTTATCCGGGATGGTTGTTCCAGAAAGTAAGGCGCAACTCCTCGCCGCGGTGAGAAATATTCTGAATCAACAGAAATTTGTACTTCAGTCACCTGCGGCCGAAGCCCCGGAAAAACAGTTTGGTCACCCGTTTATATCTCCTCCCACCACTGGGTTCAGCCGGCTAATCGACGGAACAGTGATTTACATTGCCGGCACAAACCGGGTTGGCGGCGACCCGATCCATATCAGTAAAAAATTTCAGGGAGTACCCGTTTCCTTCGATGCAGAGGGAGTTGCTGCCTTCCGTTTGGATAAAAACGGAAAGGTGGAAGCGATTGCTGCCGGTGGTTTGAAATCATTTAAATCAGGAAATTTTAATATTGAAATAAAGGAAGGACTTGACCTGGCACTGTGGAAAAACGAGAAGAAAGAATGGCAGGGAGTTATTCAGGGATGCAAAAACGATATTCCCCCCTGCTTGCTTAAAATTACCCATGACTGGCAAATGATTGATTTGCCAACACCTATTTCGGAACCAATTAAGAAAAATCCATGAACAACCTGAAACAAAATTTTATTCCTGTAATTCTGGCAATACTGCTGAGTTCCTGCAATAAGCCACAGAATCGTCCGGTCGATTATGTCGATCCGTTCATTTGCACCCAGGGCGACCATGGCCACTGGCTGCCTGCCGCCCTCGTCCCCTTCGGACTGGTGGAACTTTGTCCCGATACGTATCCGGGGAGTCTCACCGCCGACGGTGATTTTGCCCATTCGGGCTATGATTACTCCGACAGCCAGCTCCGGGGCTTCAGCCATATCCACCGGGGAAGTTCAGGCGGTGGCAGTATTCACGACCGGGCCGGTTATATTTCACTGGTTCCTTTTACAACGGTGATGTCCGACACTTTCTTGGTAAATCCGGTTCTTGATTTTGATAAAAAAAAGGAAACTGCTTCCGCGGGATATTATAAAGCACATCTAACCCAACAGGATATACTGGCGGAACTAACCGCTACTGCCCGCACCGGTTTTCACCGGTATACCTATCCAGCAGGAGCTCCGGTCCGTTTGTATCTCAACAGCGG
>CAYLVY010000257.1:0-2827 GCA_964387205.1 uncultured Draconibacterium sp. | reverse complement strand
AGTTCACCAGCCTTTAACTTTTCAAGATTGGTGATCAGAATTTTCAAGGATTCACGCAGGGGGGTATCCGGAATTACTTTAATATCCTTCAAGGCATCCAGCATCTGCAACAGTTTAACATCATCACCGGTTAATCTGAAATTCCGCTTGACAAACCTGACCTTATATCCTAAGATGTTCTTCGCAGGTTGATTTGATCTGCGAGCAATTGTAATTGTGCTTGAAACCTGAGATGTCAGCCCTAAAGCATTGTAAGCGGTTAACCCCGTCACATACCCAATGGTTTTATCACCCGTCTGTGTGAAAGATCTTATCAACTGACTTTCATCGGGTTTAAGGACTCCGAATACAGATTCACGGGGTTTATAATATTTCCCACGGGAAAATCGCACGATTTGACCTTGTTTAGACAGTCGGCTCAGCGATTTAGCCATGGCCAAAAATGCCATGCTGTCAACTGGAAACAATGAATAATCGAATATCTGTCCTGATGGGATATTCTCAATACAATTCTTTACTATGGTATCAACAGATTTCATCCTTAATATCAAAACGGATGCAAAGATAAGCAAAGCAATGCAAATTGTCAAGTTTAAACTTATATTTACTTGACATAATCTATTATGACATTTATATTGAAAATGAAGGTACCGGGGGATTATACGCGGGGAGTTCAGCATTGAAGTTGATTGGATTATATTTTGAACTTTAAAACCAGCAATGCAAAAAAAAGGATTATACAGATCAGACCTGAGATCATCCATGGGGTTTTTGAAATCAACTGATCCAGTTTATCTGGTTTTACGATTTTTATCTTTTCAACCGGGATCAGGCGATGGATGATCATCGTATCTGCCCTGCATTTGCCTCGAATGTACAATGTGTCGTGGATACGATTGAGGGAAATTTCGAGGCGGTCTTTTTGCAGGATGATGGTGTCGTGAATACTGTCAAGATAAAAAACAGTATCAACTTCGACCTGGGGAATAGTGATTGTGTCAGTGATCAAAATGGTATCGGGGATCTTTAATTCAGGATGGTGGTTCAGTAATCGATTGAGCCTGGCCGTGGGAGAACAACCAGTTTGAATTGACAACACCAGGAGTAGAGATATTTTGAGGATGGATTTCATGGGTGGGATTTTTGAATGTCGAATTTTGATCAACGAGGTCAGAACTCAGAACTGGCTATAAATAGAGATTCAACCGGTTGTACCAACCGCGTTCAAATCGACTTTGAGACGGATCATTTTTGATGATGTTTACGATGAAGGCAACCCTGGCATTGTATACCTGGATCAGGAATTGATATGGATTCGCACGATTAACCGCTTTCAGGGTGGCTGGACCGACAATGCCATCGGCAGCAACTCCGAGGATCCTTTGGGGGATGATGATGCCCCATTTGCCGCTGCACCAAAGCCAGTCGACCAGGATATCGGCTACCTTTTGACTCCGGATCTCATCGGCATGCCAGCGATCCCAATAACATTGTTTGAGGACCAACATGGCGTCCTCAGGATTCAGCAGACGGATATCGTCGATGTCGATATCAGCATCACCGTCTTTGTCGTACCCGACTTTTCGCCAGGTTGATAATGTTACGCCCATTTTCGTGGCCCCTCCCCGATCGATCGGGTCGTTTGAAAACAGTCCTTCACTCAGGAAGAGCTTTGTTGCGAGATGATTAATGTGTGCCATAATATAAATAGTGAAATGGTGAAATAGTGTAATGGTAAAAATTCAGTTTTGAAAAACTCTTGCATGGGATACACATATATTATTTGTTTGAGTTGAGTTTGAGAATGGTATCCCGGACGTAGATGAGTCCGAGGATGGTAGGGAAAAAGGCTGAGAATTCACCGAGGGTGATGATTCTCATGAAAAGCAGAACCACCGCAAGGATCAAAAGAATGATGCCCAAGGCGGTGGTTTTCCAGTTGTTAAAAATTCGCTCTTTCATGGTTATTTTGTATTTCTGAGGTAAATCTGAATTTCATCGATGCGCTTGAGGATCTCCTTGGTGTCGGCCTTGATGTCGGTCCGTATGAGGTCGAAGTTTCTGGTGTTGTCTGTCTTATGCAGTAAAAGATCCTGTTTAAGGTTGGTTATTTCCACATTCAACTCTGCCAGCCGGATTTCCATATGTACCCAAATAGAGACGATGGCCAGCAGGAAGGTAAACAGACTAATTGCCTGCGCTAGTGGCATCCCCAGTATGTTCGATTTCATGGTCATGGTATTTGAGTTTTTGTAGATTATTGGTTAAAAAAAGTGCCCCGTTTCTTTGGAGCAGGGGCACTTTTATTGCACATGTTACTGGACGACACTGGCTGAATCAGCGCCAGCTTTGAACTGAATGATCCCCTTGGGAGCTCCTGCAATGGTTTGCGAATAATCAAGGGTCATTACATGAAGTGCTGTTTGGGCACCTACCCAATCGGCAGGGAGATTTATCTCGGCTGATCCGGCAGAACGGAGTTCAACATCGGGGAACAGGATCACCTTGTTGGTGGTGCAGTTGATCAGGATGAAGGTCAGCGCCGAAGCCAGTTCATCGGGGTTCACCGTGTTCGGATTCCAGCTAAAATCAATCACCTGGTCGGGCATTGAAGTCATCACGACGTTTGAAATCGTACTCCCTTCAAAATCACATAAAATGATCTTGGTGTGGTCGAGCACCGGGGGATCGCCGGTGAAAGCGTTCTTTACATTGATGCTCACAATTTTGTTGAATGGGGACATTTTCTTCATCGTTCCGGCATATACCGAATTGATGAGGGGTAGAACCTGACGGATCAGGTACACAATGGTCGAAAACTTGGTCC
>CAYLVY010000256.1:0-2846 GCA_964387205.1 uncultured Draconibacterium sp. | reverse complement strand
GGACCAAGTTTTCGACCATTGTGTACCTGATCCGTCAGGTTCTACCCCTCATCAACTCAGTGTATGCCAACTCACTCAAAAAGATGTCACCTTTTAACAAAATAGTGAGCATCAATGTGAAGAACGCCTTTACCGGCGACCCCCCGGTGCTTGACCACACGAAGATCATTTTATGCGATTTTGAAGGAAGCACGATCTCAAACGTCGTGTTAACCTCACTGCCCGACCAGGTGATCGACTTCAGCTGGAATCCGAACACGGTGAATCCGGATGAACTGGCATCGATGATCACCTTCATTATGATTAACTGCACCACCAACAAGGTGATCCTGTTCCCCGATGTTGAACTACGTTCTGCCGGATCAGCAGAGATTAATCTCCCAGTCGAATGGGTAGGCGCACAAACAGCCCTTCATGTACTGACTGTCGATTATTCACAGACTATTGGCGGAGGTCCAAAGGGGATTATTCAATTCAAGGCTGGC
The DNA here is from genome assembly GCA_964387205.1 of uncultured Draconibacterium sp. Lineage (GTDB taxonomy): Bacteria > Bacteroidota > Bacteroidia > Bacteroidales > FEN-979 > CAIVAT01. The sequence continues at coordinate 2,361 of CAYLVY010000256.1, read as the reverse complement.
GCAGATGCAGCCAGTATCGTTCAATAATTTTTGCCCTAAAGGTGCCCCTGCTCAAACGAAAAGGGGCACCTTTTTTCCATTCCCCTATCAATAATACTCCATAAGCCATGACAATGAAATCGAACATATTGGGGATGCCGCTTGCCCAGGCTATTAGTCTGTTTACATTCCTTCTGGCAATCATCTCTATTTGGGTTCATATGGAAATCCGCCTGGCAGAATTGAATGTAGAGATCACCAACCTTAAACAGGACCTGCTTCTGCATAAGACAGACAACACCAGGAACTTCGATATCATACGGTCCGACATCAAAGCCGACACCAAAGAGATCCTGAAACGCATCGATGAAATCCAGATTTACCTCAGAAATAACAAATGAACCATGAAAGAACGAATTTTTAACAACTGGAAAACTACCGCCCTTGGCATCATACTATTGATCTTGGCAGTAGTTCTGCTTTTTATGAGAATCATCACCCTGGGTGAATTTTCAGCCTTTTTACCCACCATCCTCGGCCTCCTTTATGTCCGGGACACTGTCTTGCAAATCACCGCCAAGCTTTAATCATGTCCTCCATCATAGTTTACTTTTCACCTTCAAGAATTTCATCTCATGGCAAACATTAATCATTTCGCAACAAAGCTCTTCCTGAGTGAAGGACTGTTTGCAAACGATCCAATCGATCGTGGAGGCCCCACCAACCGGGGGATAACCCTTTCGACCTGGCGAAAAGTCGGGTATGACAAAGACGGTGATTCCGACATCGATATCGACGATATCCGGCTGTTGACACCTGCTGACGCCATGCTGGTACTCGAAAAATGTTATTGGGATTGCTGGCATGCCGATGAGATCAAAAACCAGAAGGTTGCAGATATCCTGGTCGACTGGCTCTGGTGCAGCGGAAAATGGGGCATCATCATCCCGCAAAGGATTCTCGGTGTTCTGGCTGATGGCATTGTTGGACCGGTAACCCTGAAAGCGGTAAATCGTGCAAACCCTTATAAACTCCTGATCCAGATCTACAACTCCAGGTTTGCCTTCATAATCAACATTATCAAAAAGGAACCATCCCAAAGTCGATTTGAACGCGGCTGGTACAACCGGTTGAATGCGTATTTATAACAAGTTCTAAATTTTTACCTCGTTGATCAATATTCGATATCCAAAATCCCGCCCATGAAAACCATCCTCAAAATATCTCTACTCCTGGTGTTGTCAATTCAAACTGGTTGTTCTCCCACGGCCAGGCTTAATCGGTTACTGACCCACCATCCCGAATTAAAGATCCCCGATACCATTGTGATCAGCGATACCATGATCATCCCCCAGGTCGATGCTGATACCGTTATTTATCTCGACAGTATTCATGATACCATCATCCTTCATAATGACCGCCTCGAAATAAGCCTAAACCGGATTCACGATACATTGTATGTTCGGGGTAAATGCAAAGCAGATACGATTATTATTCATCGCTCCATCCCGGTCGAAAAGATAAAAATTGTAAAATCGGATAAGCTGGATCAATTAATCTCCAAAATTCCTTGGATAATCTCCGGGTTGATAGGCCTGCTTGTCCTTGCAATTGTCATTGCCTTGAAATTCTTCAGGTAATCTTCCTCACATCAAATTTCGATTTCATCAGTGTATATCTTCCGTTCACATATTACTAGTATGGGGTTGGTTTTCGCACTTAGCTTCATAGGCTTTGGCTTTACCTAATCTAATTATTGAGAACAAGCTGGCTCAATATTTTTCATCCGTCCAGAAATAAAATGCAAAAAGTCCACCATTCTGCTCCGAAATGTGCTATCTTTGTCTTAAGCAAAAGAGTTCTTTGTAAAGAATTTAAGTGTAATCAAAGAGGTGGATTAATCGGTGGACTGAAATGGCCCACGAAGTTAAATACCATTATTTCTTAGCGGTTTAGACTATAGGTTCGAATCCCAGTCTCTCCGCTTCCCCCCATTGCAAGTACGAAGTACGATTTTCCCGGAACTTCTCATTTGTACTTCCCCTTTCCACGACCTTTGCATAAGGCAATGAAAATATTTGTTTATTTTTGGTCAAATTTTACAACAACCGTGTAAGTTGTCTATGCATTCCGGTAGAATAAATGTTGTTTTTCTGACTATTTTATTGTCCAGCCCGGTCATGGCAGCAAAGTTCATTCCGGACTCTGTTATCGTTCAGCAGAAACTCAACAAAGGATTTCAGCTGGCACACGAACTGCCTGACTTGGCGATGAGTCTTTACCGGGAGGCAATCACGCTGGCTGATTCACAAAAGATTGAATCATGTGCCATTGCTTCAGCAAAGATAAACCTCGCAAATTACGAGTACTACCGTGGCAATA
>CAYLVY010000255.1:0-2858 GCA_964387205.1 uncultured Draconibacterium sp. | reverse complement strand
TTGTTTGGCGTGATGGTGACAGGTGCGGTTAAGTTCCAGTTGAATACCGTATTGCCCTGGGTTCCGGTTATGGTGGAATGAAAGGTTGCCTGCGCGTATGATTCGCTACAGATGGTGAGGTCAGCGGGTATGACGTTAACATTTGGCAGGGTATTAACGGTAACATAGAGCCGGGATGGGATAAAGGCGGTACAACCGTTTTCATCCGTATAGTTTACTTCGATCCAGCGGTCCGCTCCGCTGCCGGGATCTTCCCAGTTTACCTGCACGGTATGGGAGGTGGCGCCGGAGGTGATGATTCCGCCTGATGAAATACTCCACTGATATCCACTCATGGAAGGAAGTGTACTGTAAGTAACATTCTGGCTTCCTTCGCACACATTGACGGAAGATATAAGAAATGCCGGCACCGGATTGGTGTGTACGGTAACCTGCATGGTGTCCGGGTAAGAAGGATAACAACCGTTCTGATCCGCATAAGAAATGGTTAGATAATGGTTCCCCGGATTGTTCCAGGTTACAACGGCACTATCCGCAGTATTTCCGGCGGTAATAATACCTCCTGTCACATTCCAGGTATAATCCGACATGGCGGCCTGCGTGGCATAAACCACTCCTGATGCCCCCTCACATGCTTCCGCGTCTCCTGAAACAGATGGTTCAGGCAGTGCATGGACCACGACCCACATGGTATCGGGCACTCCGATGCAATCACCAATCCGGGGGGTTAGCGCATAGGCAAGAAGTGCATCGCCGCTTCCGGTAACAGTGATCGTATCGCTGATCACTGTTCCGGATTGTGAGGCCGGATGGCGCTGGATAAAGGCCGATCCTACCATCACTGTGTCGCTCCAGGTGGCTGTGGCTGACAGTTGGGAGAACATGAGGTTTCTTTCCAGGCTTTGCCCCGAGCATATCTCAAGCGTATCCGGCAGGTTGGTGATGACGGGTGGGATATCGGTCACGGTGATATCGATAATCGCAGTATCATAACAAGGATCGCTGGTCCCGCGGATCATGGTTACAGTATAGTCACCGGGTGAATCAAATACGTGGGTGGCCACTGATGTATACACAGTGTCCGGCGGTGAGCCGTCCCCGAAATCCCAGATGCGCATATCGGTGGCATTCTGGTTAATAATAGAAATATCGATGAAGGAACTGGGATTGCCGATACAGTTTACAGCAGGAGTGAAGTTGGCTTCCACATGGGTAAAGGCAACGGTGGAAGTCACTTTCTGAATGACGCAGTTAGGATAGTTATAAAAGGAGATCAGTTTAAGCCGGTATTCATCACCACTCTGGGCGTTATTGACCACCAGAACCTGACCATTGCCCACGACAACGGGCGGCGGGCAGGTAAGGCAAAATGGCCCGGTCCATTCATATTCTGCAAAGCCCGGCGGACCAGTCATCGTGACCTGGTTGGAGCCTTCACATCCTTGAAAAGATACACTTAATGAGGTGCAGAATGCGGAAATATAGGCATACCCGAAATGACCGGATGGACTACAATCTTTGGTGGTAAAAACAATGGTTAGTTCCCTACCGTAATCGGAAACATCAAAAGCCAGACCGACAGTGGTCCAGTCTTTCCAATACACAGCTGCCCCACCTGAACCTCCTCCCATCGGACTGGTTATCCATCCTGGTAAGTTGGGCTGGGCATAAACGTAATAATAACCACAAACCGAATCAAATTGTTCCCCGGTTGTCTGATCAATGATGTCTATTTCAAAACTGGGCTGTTCATCGGGGTCATGTCCGTTGTCATTTAATACCACTGCATAACGATAGATAAAAAAATCGGTCTGGGGACCAATGGTGATATCATATGTAAGTTGTTCAGCCTGAGCGCCGACGGCAGAATTACCTAAACGGGCTGAAAATGCCTCGCCCGGGTAAACGGTCCAAAGTTCTTCATTTCCTCCGCTTACGTTGGTGCCAAAGGGATCTATAGTTCCCGGTGCCGGTATGATCAGATGGCGTTCATTCGGAGGAACAGAGATAAAACCGATATTCATGTTTGGATTATAAAAATTTCCATAATACCCTTTCCAGTTGGTGAAATCTCCCATCGAAAAATCAGAATTCGGACAGGCGGAAACATTGTTGTCGGAAATACTGCCCAGGGTGTACTGCCGGGGGATTGGTTTATGGTTGCACTGATGGTCATGGTGATGATCTTCGTGCTGGGCCATGAGAATTACGGGTGAAAACATAAGCATCAACCACAATAAACCTGATAAAACGGGTAATATAAATCGGATGCTATGTTTTTTCGTGCACATGATATGTGCAAAGATAATCCATTCCGGCTGTTATTTATTCAACACTACTGTAGATCTTTAATACACCGGACTGGAAACGCGTTCCCTTTTTTACTCCAATATCTTGAAAGACTGGGATTTATGGTATTCAAACCCCTGGCCAGTGCCCGCTGGTCGTTATTGTTACCCGATGTCCAGAACATAGTGGCCATCAGGGTTCCGTTGTTGAAAGTCCATTGCTTGTTTGCATAGAAAATTCCTTCAATAAAGGCGTGGAATCCGGGGTTTAGCAGGTCATCCCTCAGCCTCGATCCGGCGAGTGCATCCGCAGGTGGGTCAATCCCGGCTGAAATATTGTCGATAAGTGACTGCCACTCCCATTCAGTAGGAATATGCCATCCCGGAGGGCACAGGCCCTGACCACTACTTGTGGCATTGTATTTTAACAGTTCATCCCAATGATAGAATCCTCCGAAAAATGTGCAACCGGGGTCATCCGGTGAACAATACTTTTCATTGATACAATTGTCGGTCTGGGGCAGATAATCGGGGTCCAGTTTATTTCCATAATTGAGGTTTTGTGTCATC
>CAYLVY010000254.1:2553-2871 GCA_964387205.1 uncultured Draconibacterium sp. | reverse complement strand
ATCACCCCTTTGGGCCGCCCGGTAGTCCCGGACGTATAAGCGATCCGTTCCAGGTCGTCCAGCGAAACCATTACCTCTGGTTCCCCGGGGGACGAGGAGCGGAGCGCTTCCTCATAGGAGATTGGTCCTGCTCCCGGGCTTTCCCCTGTGACGATCGTTATGCGAATACCCGGACATTGATCCTTCATCCTGTCCCATTTCGATAGGTATTCATCGTCGAAAATGATCGCCTCACTCTCCGAATGGTTGATGATATACGTATTTTCCTCTTCCGACTGGCGGATGTTGATGGGGACCATGCACAGACCGGCCTTCATC
>CAYLVY010000254.1:0-2526 GCA_964387205.1 uncultured Draconibacterium sp. | reverse complement strand
AGTTGTAAAGAAGAGCTGCCACACGATCCCCTCTTTTGAATCCCAGTTCGATCAAACTGTTGGCGAGACGATTGATCCTTTCATTGATCCGGCGATACGTCATCGTCTGCCCTTCGAACTTAATAGCGATCTTGTCAGGGTAATTTTCCGCCGGCCATCGCAGCATGGCGCCAGCCACGATCTTACTCATAACCCCTCCAAAAATCCTTTGCCCTTTTCATCACACACAATTCGACCAGGTTACTGTTCCGACGGGTGCTTGCTGAATGTGCCGCTTTTCATGCCGAACAAAATGGGTGGTTCGGCCTTACTGCTCTTGTTCCCTTTCATACAACACATCTCGATGCAATGGGATCCATGAGAAAGATGACTTTGTTTATAGACGCAATTGGCCACATGACATGCACGGTAAAATCAAAATATGACCCTGATGAAATTCGTCTCACCAAGCCGCAAGGAGTTCTCAAAAGAGGTTCGCAAAAAAACAATCAAATGTGAACATATGCATCACTACGATATGCTCACGAAGAATAAGCAAAAAGCAGTGAAAACAGAAGTGAAGGGAGTCGAACTAACCATTTGATCATAAACTGAAACAACTACCTCCACCAAGACAATGAAATCCTATCAGACAAAGCATTCCATCGCCAGACTGGGATCCCTGCTCCACTCTGCTAAGGATCCGTCATAAACGGATGCATCATGTATGCCGATCATCTTCAGTGCAAGAAAGACGCTGCATGCCGCATCTCCTTTGCCGCAGTAGGTTATAATTTTTTTCTCGGGTGTTACCCCGATTGCCGTAAAAATCCTGCAGAGGTCATCTTTAGGAAAAAAGAAATAGGGTTCATCGTTATACATTGCTTTGTCTCTTTCGCATGCCGGAGCCTCATAATTCAAGCCCTTCACCAATTCCATAGGCGAAAGCCAAACAGCACCGGGAATGTGACCTTTCCGTATACTCCAAGCGTTCCGAGACATTCCGTGATAATTTGGATAACGCAGGCAATCGATGATGACCGTCCGATCATCAAGCAAGATATTCTGGACATCCTGTTTAGTCATACGAAGAGCGTGCTGAATCTTAGGAGAAAAATTTTCAAGAGGGAATTGAGGTAATTTGCTTGAAAGCTTACGACCCTCCTTGGCCCATTTTCGAATACCCCCTTTTAAGATCCCCACACGGCTATGACCGAAGTAAAGCATGGTCCACCAGAAACGTGCTGATGCAATGGGATAAGGTGCATCGTCATAACAGATGACAGTGGTCTCATTACCTATTCCGGCACGACCCATTATCCCGGCAAAATATTCAGGTGGAGGAACATAAAAGATATCCGCAAAGGATGGATCCGTGAGATCCGTTATGCAATCTATGTACACTGCACCCGGAATATGAGCTTCTCTATAATACTCTATGCAATCCTCTGCTACCTTTTCGTGTATAGAGAAGCAACGGTTATAACGTAACTCCACAAGCCTCAAATGTTTGTCATCCAGATGTTCGGCAAGCCATGAGCTATCGACAAAGAGGTCTTGATCAGAAATGGGTGCCATAAGGCTATGCATCATACATTATACTGGGAAAGCACCCCTCCATCGAGAAACAAACAGGATCCTGTCACAAAGGTTGCCCAGTCCGAAGCCAAATAAAGAACCGCTCCGACGATTTCATCCGGTGTCCCCATGCGCCCGATGGGTATGCGCCGAAGTCTCCTCTGCAATTGTTCCGGATGATCCATAAAGAATTGTCGATTGAGATCTGTAATGACTGTTGCCGGACCTACGGCATTCACGCGAATACCATGCGGTGCTAATGCAATGGCCATCCCCTTAGTGAGTGAACGAAGCCCCCCTTTTGATGCCGAATATATCACCTGAGTTGAATCGGATAATTCTGAATTGACTGAAGCGAAATTGACGATGGCACCTGTTTTCTTGGAAGCGACCATCAGCCGGGCTGCCGTCTGCGAGCAAAGCCACGGTCCTTTCAGATTGACATTCAGAACGCGATCCCAATCGTCGTCCTTGTCGTCAAGAAACTCATTCCGCGTAATAATTCCGGCCGCATTGACAAGAATGTCAGGAGCCCCCCACCGATTCTTAACTTGACCAAATATTTCTTCTACCTCAGAACGTTTTCCCACGTCCATTGTAAAGTAAAGGCTTTTCTCCCCACGGGCGTTGATCTCATCGGAAGTTTTTCGTATCCCCAATTCATCCACATCGCATAACACGACATTTGCACCACATGTGACAAAAGCCCTTACGACCGCATTGCCGATACCTCTAGCCGCCCCCGTTACGATGACAGTTTTATCCTTGAAACTCATTTCCTTGAAATTCATAGATGTCTTCTCCTCTTCTTGAGCATCACCGTTCATGTTTTGTTTCCGAAATCACCACCCTCAATGTTGGAAACGGATACTCGAAACTTTGGTTTTTTACATTACAGCGACAACGGCTGTCTCCAAAACGCAAAAGTCGGGGATTCAATTCTTATAGACTGATGTCTTTGGACGCATA
>CAYLVY010000253.1:0-2916 GCA_964387205.1 uncultured Draconibacterium sp. | reverse complement strand
CTGTCCGCCAGCAGGGGTTTCAGGAAACCGACATTGTCTCGATTGTTCAGCCTGTTACCAAGTTTGCAAAAACCCTACTGGAACCGGAAAACATCCGCTATGATCTGGAGAAGGCCTTTTATCTGGCCCAGACCGGACGTCCGGGACCTGTTCTGATCGATCTACCTCATAACGTTCAGGCAAGCGAGATCAATTCTCAAACCTTGAAAAGCTTCACGGATTCCGACGAATACATACTGGAAAGGAAGAAGCATCGCGAGCCGGACTGCGATACCGTAAAACGGATTGTCGCGATGCTGGCGGAAGCTGAAAGGCCGGTGATTCTCGCCGGTGGCGGGATGGCGCCGGTCCGGGGCAGGGGAATCTTTGAAACCGTGGTTCATGCCTGCGACCTGCCGGTGGTCTGTTCCCTGAGAGGTCTGGATGCCATCAACCATGACGACAGTCATTTCTGCGGGTTTATCGGATCGTACGGGAATCGCTATGCCAATTTTGCCGTGGCAAAGTCCGATCTTTTGCTGGTACTGGGTTCCCGGCTGGACGAGCGTCAGACCGGGGATGACAGAACCATGTTTGCCAGAGGCGCAAAGATCGTTCATGTCGATATCGACCCGCATGAATTGAATCATAACCTGAGTGAGGCCGTCAGTGTCTTATGTGATATTGAATCGTTCCTGAAGAAGCTGATGATGGAAACAGGCGGCAAAACCTTTGATCACAGGGGCTGGCTGGATCAGATCCGGCGGTGGAAGGCGAAATACCCATCTTACCCTGCTTTGGCTGATGTCCAGGAGATTGACCCGAATGAATTCATGCATGTGTTGAGCGGAAAAGTATCCGGTTCTTCGGTTGTGTGCGCGGATGTCGGGCAAAATATGATGTGGGTTGCCCAATCCTTTGGACTGAACGGCCATAAACAACTGCTTTGTTCCGCCGGTCATGGCGCAATGGGATACTCTCTGCCCGCCGGAATCGGCGCATATTTCGCTTCACCCGAAAGAAGGGTGATCTGTATCACGGGTGACGGAGGCGTCCAGATGAATGTTCAGGAGCTCCAAACCGTATCCCGGGAGAAATTACCGCTGAAGATATTCATCATGAATAATCAGTCTCTGGGAATGATCCGTACTTTTCATGAAAAATATTTCAATCGCCGGTGTTTCGGTTCGGCCAGAGGTTATGCCAATCCGGACGTTGAAAAACTTGCATATGCATATGATATTTCATATACAAAAATCCGTTCCCGTGAGGATTTTAAACGTATTGACCATGCGCTTGAGGATGAAAGACCGCACCTTGTTGAGGTCATGCTCTCTCCGGAAACTCAGGTGGTGCCGGAACCCGCGCCCAGACGCCCGGTGGAAGACCAGCTCCCGCTTCTGGACAGAAAGGAATTTGATCGTCTGCTGGACATGGAAGACATCGCTCTGAAAGATGAAAAAATATAATATACTGGTCACCGGTATCGGCGCGATCATCGGTTACGGAATTGTTCGTTCTTTAAGACAATGCCGGTATGACGTGAATATCGTTGGTATGGATGTTTACCCAGACGCCGTCGGTCAACGCTGGTGCGATACCTTTGTGCAGGCCGTCTGGGCTTCGGAGCCGGGCTATTGCGATTTTGTATCCCACGTGATCGATCAGTACGGAATCGATCTGGTTTTTCCGGGACTGGAACCGGAGATATTGAAACTGTGCGCCGGGCGGGAACATTTCCGGGGAGATTTCAGCAAAATCATTCTCAACAACAGGGAGTTGATTGAAATATCCTCGGATAAATGGCTTTTGCATGAGTATTTACACCGGCATTCGGTCCGGGCTATCCGGAGCTTTGTGACAGGTGACTATGATTTTATTGCCCGTGAACTGAAGCTGCCCTTCCTGCTGAAGCCCCGGCGGTCTTCCGCTTCCAAAGGCATCATGACGATTGAGTCCCAGGAGGATTTTGATTACTGGAAAAATAAACTGGGCGACAACTTTATGGTTCAGGAAATTGTCGGCGATGATGAACATGAATATACGGTAGGCGTCTTCGGTCTGGCGGACGGAACGTATTCTCAATCCATTGCCTTTTCGAGAAAGCTGAGCCGGGAAGGCTCCACCGCCAAAGCCAAGACAGTGAGGATTGAGGCGCTTGATGAGGAAGTCCGGCAGCTGACGGCGTTATTCAAACCGGTCGGACCGACAAATTTTCAGTTCAGACGTCACGGGCAAGATTATCTGCTTCTGGAAGTGAATCCGCGCTTTTCGTCCTCGCTTTCCCTGCGGACGGCGTTCGGCTTTAACGAACCGGAAATGTGTATCGATTATTTCGGGGAAAAAGTCGTGCCGCGCCAGGCGGTCATTACGGAAGGGACGGCCGTTCGATATATCGAAGACGTTGTAAACCGCCCATGATGGCCGTTATCTCCGATATCCACGGGAATTTCCCCGCCCTGCAGGCGGTCCTGCGGGAAATTGAGAAATGTGGCTGTGAACAAATCGTATCGCTGGGCGATGTCGCCGGATATTACTGCCAGATCAATGAGTGCATTGAATTGCTCCGGCAAAAAAATATTCCGAATGTCATGGGAAACCATGATTACTATCTGGCATACAATCAGTCCTGCCCGCGTTCAAACGCCGCAAATGTGCTGCTGCAATACCAACGGGAGCATGTTATGCCGGATCACCTGGAATGGCTCAGGCGGTCGGTGCCGAAAATGGAATGCTGCGGAATGTCGCTTGTTCATGGCGGCTGGATCGACCCTCTGGACGAGTATTTGACCGATGTCAACCGGGATTATTTCCGGGGTGAGCAGGCCACGTATTTCTTTTCCGGTCATACGCATGTTCAAACGCTCAGCCTGCTGGGCGGGATCTGCCACTGCAATCCCGGCTCGGTGGGACAGCCCAGAGATCATGATCCACGCG
>CAYLVY010000252.1:1778-2919 GCA_964387205.1 uncultured Draconibacterium sp. | reverse complement strand
CGAAGAGCATGGCGGTACCCATTTCGATGCCCCGGTCCATTTCGGCAACGGCGGGAAGTTTATTCACGAGATACCCGTAGAACAGTTGCATGGTCCCGGTGTTGTGATCGATGTAACCCGGCAATCCTCTGCCAACCGCGATTACCTTGTTTCTGTGAAGGATTTCGAGGCGTGGGAAGCCCGGAATGGAACCATCCCCGACGGAGCCATCATCCTGCTACACACGGGATTTGCAAAATTCTGGACGGATAAAAAAGCCTATACCGGTACCCTGAAAACCGGCGTGGAGGCCCTGCCGGAACTCCATTTCCCCGGACTTGATCCCGAAGCTGCTACCTGGCTGGTAAAGAACCGTAATATCAAGGCCATCGGGCTCGACACTCCCAGCATCGATTACGGGCAATCCACCGAATTCCTGACCCACCGGACGTTATGTGCTGCCGGGCTTACCATGTATGAAAACATTGCAAACCTGGAGCTGCTTCCCCCGAAAGGCGCATATATCGTCGCACTTCCCATGAAAATAAGGGGCGGTAGCGGCGCTCCGCTTAGGATTGTCGGGATCATTGAAAAACAGTGAAGAATTATTTTCACGGTTTAGTGTTTTCTGAATTTATTTTTATGATATTGCGGAATATTTGCCGTCATTTTGCATGGTAAATGATGACAAATTAAGGGGATATTTTTAGATCAGCTACGTGAATTAAAATCAAGACGATCATTTATGAACAATAACATGTTACGGGCTCATTTTGATGCTTCGCCTTTGGGTATTGTGCATTTTGAAATCAATCCTGACGGGAAATACAAATCTGCTGATTACCGCTTTGTGGAGGTTAATCCGGCTTTTGAGAAAATATCCGGCCTTAAGGATATAAACATCAGCGGAAAGACGGTCAACCAGGTGTTTCCCGGTACCAACATCGCCGATGCCGGCTGGCTCGATCTTTTTGAAAAAATTGCCCATGAAAGCGGAACAGCAGGGTTTGAACATTTCATAAAAAATACGGGTTGCTGGTTTAAAGTTTACGCCTATCCTACTGATGAAGAGCATATCGCCATGGTAATAACTGAATCTTGCAACAGTACGCTGAGCCGGGATTCTGACCATATTAACGAATTGCAACGACAAGCTTTTTGG
>CAYLVY010000252.1:1372-1768 GCA_964387205.1 uncultured Draconibacterium sp. | reverse complement strand
CTCATTGCCGACAAGAATGGTCAATACATTGATGCCAATGATGAGGCCTGCCGCATGACCGGCTACAGCGTTCAGGAATTGAAAAGCATGAATATGTTGGAACTCATTGACCCGGAAAGAATTGAGTCAGCACGTGATCATTTCGAACAGCTCTGTTCTGAAGGCAGGGCGTACGGAGAGATTCCATATTTTACCAAAAGCGGAGAAAAACGTTGGTGGAACATCGTCGCCACCAGGCTCTCTGACGAATACTTTCTTGGCCTTCATGAAGACATAACCATGCGAAAATCAGCGGAGGATCACCTGCGCGAGAATGAAGAACATCATGCCAGGGTTATTTCCAACATCAGCGATATCCTATGGGAGTATGAGGTAGATGCGGAGGGGATATTTGTG
>CAYLVY010000252.1:0-1362 GCA_964387205.1 uncultured Draconibacterium sp. | reverse complement strand
GGGCAGAATTTTGAGAGTTTTTTCCGGTTTGTACATCCTGAGGACTCGCCGATGGTCCATAATACGTTATCAACCACCCTGTTTTCTGAGGAACCGAAGATCCACCGCGTCGAATACCGTGCGGTTACCAACGATGGCAGCATCAAGAACCTGATCTCTTCCGGCATCATCTATAAAAAACCCGACGGCCACAGGTTGGTGTGCGGAACCACCTCCGACATCACAGCAATAAAGAAAAAAGAGGAAGAGTTGCTGAAAACAAAGGCGAACCTTACCGCTATCGTCGAAAATACCCAGGACAGCATCTGGGCTGTAAACACAAACTATGAAGTTACCTACCTGAATGAGAATTTCAGACAGGCTTACCTGGCCACCTTTAATGTGGCGCTGCAACCCGGAATCAACAAACTCAAATGCCTGCCCGAAGCAATGGTTCCTGTTTGGAAGGAACGCTACGATAAGGTACTGGGAGGTGAACAGATAGAATTTGTGGATGTTGTTGAAATGCCTGGGGTAAAGGTATATATTGAAGTAGCAGGGAATCCGATTGTACAGGATGAAAAGGTGATAGGGGCCTCATTCTTTGGCAGAAATATCACCAACCGGAAGAGGATGGAGGATGCATTGCGCCTTCGGGAAGAGCAATTGAGGAAGCAGAACGATGCATTGCTTGATCTTATGTCGCATGGAACCCTATTCCAGACTGATCTGACCAGGGCCTTGGCAGAGGTAACCGAAGCGTGCTCAGCCCTGGTAGGAACTGAACGGGTCAGCGTTTGGGAATACAACGAAGACTATTCTGAAATCAGGTGCATTGACCTGTACCGTAAAACATCCCATAAGCATACCACCGATCAGGAGATTCTCCGTTGTGCAGAGTTCCCTGCCTATTTTTCCTGCCAGAGAAATGGTGAAGTGATTGCTGCCACCGACGTGAAAACTGACCCTCGTACCCGGGAACTGCCGCACACTTACTTTGACGAGGAAAATATCTGTTCGATGCTGGATACCCCCGTTTGGTTTCACGATCGCCTGGGGGCCATCCTGTGCCTGGAACATGTCGGCGAACAACGTGAATGGACATCCGAAGATGTCAGGTTGGCCACAAGCATGGCTGCACTCATTGCCTTATGCTTTCAGAATGACGAGCGCAGGCAGGCCAGGGATGAACAGGAGTCTGCCATGTCGATGTTGCAATCAGCGCTTGCCCAGTCGCCATCGGGGATTTTAATTGCCGATGCTCCGGATGTAAGGATACGATGGGCAAATGAAGCTGCATTGAACATCCGGGGCAAAACCGATGATCCGTTGACCAACATCGATGTTCACAACCATTCCGATTTCTGGCAAACCTACCGGTTA
>CAYLVY010000251.1:2594-2931 GCA_964387205.1 uncultured Draconibacterium sp. | reverse complement strand
CGACGCGGAAGACAGGCTCGCCAGGATTCTACTCGATCATACAGAATACGAGGACGTCTTCGAGGACGAAGAGGTCTTGGACGGCCACGAATTTTATACCGGTCCGGAAGGGAATCCCTTCCTTCACGTCAGCTTTCACAAGATGGTAGAAGACCAGCTCGAGTCAGGGCGTATCATGGAATTACGGCTGTTTTTCGAGGCCATGGCGGTGAGGGGCTACGATCGGCACGAGGTCATCCATGCGGTCATCGAGATCCTTCTGTACCTCCTGTATTCATCCCTGTCCCAGGACCTGCCTCTGGATGTGAAGCGTTATCGCCTTCTCCTTACGAGATAC
>CAYLVY010000251.1:0-2584 GCA_964387205.1 uncultured Draconibacterium sp. | reverse complement strand
TTGAAGCTGGAATTCGGGAGTCATTGAAATCGAGGAAACGGACAAGAAGGAGAAACGGAAGAGAGCAGGGGTTACGCATCGATCGCTTACCCCTTTTTTGTATTGGCTCCTTGACAATGCAAAGCTTCGCTACCTGACGCCCGAAGACATTTGTCGTGGATCGTGCGGCAGGTTTGTGCAAAGCGCGAGGCACCTGGCCTCAAGGGGTTTGGCTGCCTTGCGCTTCGTGCGGTTTTCTTTTCGACAAAGCGAATGCCATTGGGGAGGTCCATGGGGTTGCCAGGGAGGTGACACATGGAGGGAAATTGGGAAGGGTTGCCCCTTTCTGGCCTTACGATTTGGAAAAACGGTGCGAGAATGGGAAGAGAATTGAAAAGTAAAGAAAAAGGGGCTAGCCTGACGAAAATCCCTCCATCGGATCTGAGAAAAAGGCGATTTGCCGGGTATTTTTTTTGCATGAGTTCAATCTTCAAAGCCAAATGTATTTTCTTGCCTATTGCATGATCAACGAGGAAAAGCTTGAGCTTATAATGTTGGGCCTCATGAAAATTATTACAGAGATTTAATGAGTTATCTAAAAAACAGATAAAAAAATTTACTTGTAAGCATCGGGGTCTCGTTCAAGAGAATCATGGAAAACCACACTGATAATCAGCGCCATCGAGGATCGGGAGTTCATCAAAATCCTTCAAGGACAATCCAGATATTCACCGGTTGCATAGTCCCACCGATACCAGCAGGAACCATCTTGATTGTAGTAGGTCCATATCCCACTCGCCGTACCATCCGTGAACTGCCCTTCCCTCTCAAGAGTGCCGTCGTCATGCCACCGTGTGTAGGAACCATGGTTTTTCCCCAGAACGTACTGTTCTTCCAATCTCTTGTTTCCATTTTCAAACCACCATGTCCAGAGGCCGTCTTGCTTGTCACCGGAATAATTCCCCTCGTATTCCTTGACGCCGGTCTCCCGCCAAACTGTCCAGAGGCCGTTCATGTAGCCGCTTTCGTAGGTGCCTGCCAAGGCCTTGACACCGTTGTCATGCCATTTGGTGTAGGGCCCATGGAGGACATCCATATTGTAATAGTACTGAAAGGCTTTAATGCCGCCCGCGTAGGCCCCGTGCCAACTGGTATAGGACCCGTGACGCAGGTCCTCGTAATAGCACTGCGAGATGTAGAGTTCCGCCCGGGAATTGTCAAGCCATTGGTAAAAAGGTCCATGCTTCTGTTTCGCTGTATTCCGGTAATAAAGTAGATCGCCTAAGTCAATGACCTCCAGGTTCGAAAAATCGACCTCCCATCCGCAGTAGTGTTCGTAGGGGGGCGGCTCGAGGGCTTTTATGTCGCCGCTTGCATCGATCAGGCGATCGTCGTCCTTCAGGTTCGGCAGCATGGTGGCCGACGACGAGGCGGTTACCGTGAAGGAGGAGGCCACGTCATTTTCATCCCTGGTTTCATAGCTGCCCTTGGGTAGCATGGTTTCGGGCGTTATGCGCTGGTACACCAGATCATTTTTGACGGCTTCACCCAAGGGAACCTCGGGACGCTGGACGGCCTGCACAACCTCGCCGTTGTTATTCTGTAAAATGCTGATGACATGTCCCGTGGTATCAACGGTTGTCTTGGTAAAGTCCGTCAGATTGGAAATGATCACTTTCCCCTGCCCCGTAAAGGCATCCTTGATCGTTAGCAGGCAGTACCCGTCAAAGGTCAGTCCCTTGGCGATGCTCAGGCCGCTCCAGATGGTCTTTGCCGTATTGAGGTTTGCCTGCGCGTCCGGACCGAAGGCGTTCGATACGGTAGGATTCGTTAGAATGCCCATGACGCCGTCACCGATGCTGAACCCGCCGTTTATAACCCCCTGAACGATATTTTTCCCTTGGGTTCTCAATATATAATCCGCTGTCCTGTATCCCAGGGTTCCCGCCTGATACATCTTGGCTGTTGTTCGAATGGTTTGCGCCGCCTTGAAAACACCGAGAGCTGCCTGTCCTCCCGCGACGAAGGAAAGGGCTGTATTGGCCGTGTCTGCGGCAGTTTTGATTTCGACGGTTGTTTTTTCGGCCGCCTCATACTGGATCGCCTTGGCGGTTTCCATCTCCGCCATGACGCCGTAATGTGTTTTTAAAACCGCGTATGCTTTTTGGGTGCTGATCTTGTTGCGCTCGGCGATGGTCTTGACGTCAATCTTTTTGCCTCCAGGAGTGGTTTTCCCATAATTGTCGATATACCACTGCAACTTGGGCTCCACATTCAGTTCCTGGGTCATATGGGAAAACTGCTGTGGTTGCCTTCTGACATCGGCGGCTTCAATCTCGCCATGTATTCTGATGATCTCGTTGTATTTTCCCGTGGCAATTTCGAAGCTTCGCATCATGGCCCGATAGCGGTTCAACAAAACAGAAACCGGTGTTTCGGCGGACGCCATGTAGAAGGAGTTAAAGAGAATCACACTCTGCAGGTCGGCCTCGTTGGCCGCCGTAATCGCCTGTGCCAGCGCGTCTTCAGCTTCTTTGGATATGCCGGTAAGGGAGGCGTTGCGGGGCGTGAGAACCTCTTGCTCCAGAATTTCCGTAGGGAGTTC
>CAYLVY010000250.1:0-2949 GCA_964387205.1 uncultured Draconibacterium sp. | reverse complement strand
GCAGGAGGGCGGAAATTGGGAAAAGCCTGGCCCATCTCAGCAGTAAATGTCTGAAAAACAAGTTCGGATTCGATCTGGTAATTGTATTGCCGGATAGCACTCAGGATCGCATTTTTAAAGGATTTTTTTACGGCCGGATCAAAAAATACCGTCACGGTATCAGGCCCGGCCATGGGCAGGGCTGTCAAAAAATCCATGCCGGCGAAGCCAAAACCCGACATGGTTTTGGCAACCATAAGCCTGACGTTGTTTCTTATCTTTTCCGTAATTCCTGGCGGGATTACAACCCCGATGGTATATTGACCGTCCCTGACCAGGTTGCGGATCATATCAGGAGTCAGAAGGGCTCCACCCGCTGAATCGGTCAGGTTGAAAAAACCCGACTGATCGAGACCTCGTGCAATTCTTACCCCTAAGGTGTCCCGATCAAGATCGGCGAACAGCACATCAACCTTGTTTTCGCGGGTTACAGAACTATAACCAACCTCCTGAAGGAGCGACATGATCACAATCAGCACCATGGGCATCAGGAACAGGATTCCCAGCCCGGCTTTATCCCGTAACAGGATCCTGCCCTCTTTAATAACCGATGATAAAAATTTCAGCATATCAGGTTTAGTCGCGCATCTCTTTGCCGGTGAGATACAGGAAGATATTTTCGAGATTTTTAAATTCCGGATGTTCTTTGAGTAATTCCCCGGGATGTCCGATAGCGATGATCCGGCCCCTGTCTGCGATGGCAACCCGGGTACACAGATGTTCAGCCTCTTCCATGTAATGAGAAGTGTAAATGATCGTTGTACCCTCTCTGTTGATTCGCTTAAGATAATCCAGGATCACTACCCTTGACTGAACGTCGATCCCGACCGTGGGTTCGTCAAGAAAAAGTACTTTGGGCTGATGTAATAGTCCTGCGATCAGGTTGATCCGTCGTTTCATCCCACCGGAGTAGGTCGAAATTTTTTTTCTCGATACCTTTTCAAGTCTAAAGACCGTTAAGCATTCCATAATACGTTCGCGGAGCAGGGCCCCCCGCAGGCCGTACATGTTGCCGAAAAAAGTAAGGTTTTCCAGAGCGGTGAGTGTCGGATAGAGGGCAATATCCTGCGGGACAACACCGATGATGTGTTTAATGCGTTCTGCCTGGTGCTTCAGGTCCATTCCATCGATGGTGATATGGCCGCCGGTAGGAGGGAACAGGCCGCACAGCATCGAAAGGGTGGTGGTTTTACCTGCACCGTTGGGCCCAAGCAATCCGAATATCTCTCCGGAATGGATTTCGAGTGACAGATCATCAACGGCAGGATGATCAGAACCTTTATAGACCTTCCGCAGGTTTTGAATCGAGATCAGCGGCAATGGTTTCATCAGAGTTTGATATTCTTGAGTTTACGATAGACCGCTTCTTCCATCCCGGCGATCTCCATGAGTTTTTCCGACAGCACTCCGTAATCTTCCTGCGGTGCCGACCGGCTTTTACAGTTTCGGGCTCCGATATAAGTGAATTCCCTCCACTTATTGGCAGTTTTACCCATCATATCCGACGCTTCGAGCAGTTCCTGATGCTGGTCAAAAATCCCTGCGGCTTCTTTCAGAAAGGCTCCATAAATGAAACGGAATCCGGCGCCTCCTGTTCCAAAATCCTCAGCCATCCTGAGGATCTGTCCTAAATAAAAAGATGCTTTGTCCTGGCCATGCTTTGCAGGCCATTTTTTCAGGTCCCTCGCCATCCATTTCAACCCTTTGACCCCGACCAGCGGGAATGGAATGCCAATCATATCGTCCACTGTTTTCTTAATACCCTGACGAATGGCAGGTTTAAGATCCGGTTTTCCGTTTATCCTGTTGATCCAGTACATTTTACCTTGTGGTGCGAATGCCCCTTTGGCATACCTGACGCGCAGCAGATCATCGTAGGTGAGTACCTGGGGATGCTCCATTACGGTATCGCTGATATGGTAATGGTTGTCTTCCTTACCGAAACAGACCAGGTTGTGCATGTTGTAATGCATCCGGTATTCCGGTGGAAAAAAGGTGAGTTGGAACACGCCGACCTGCATCCCGGTCGGGATACCCTTCTCCAGGTTCTTGTCCAGCAGGTCCATGGCCTCTTTCGGCTCCCTGATTTTCTTCACCACTGTGGAGTCGATGTTCAGATATTTGGTCGAGCGCCGGAATACAGTGTTTGGAACATTCCGGAAGGAGATCATGGGGGCAAATTGTATCTTTAAAAACGGAATATAAGTGAAATAAAGACCATTGCCGATCCCAAAAGCCATAGGCTCCGATATGTCAAGTCCATAAAAACGGAACAGGTTGGAGGTGGCGCCGCTTTCACAATGGCCTGCCTGATGATGCTGATAGTTGATAATGTTTCTGTTGCTCATGAAATTGCATTATTTTACGTTACGAAGTTCATCCACCGAAATGTTGAAAGCGGTGGCATATTTCTGCAATGTGTCAGGTTTTAATTTTGCAAAAACTTTTGGTTTAAAGTGTCTTTTAACTCTCCAGACTGCAATACCGGCCATCATGGAGAGGTTTAACGGGTCGAGCAGGTTTTTTTCCATATAATAGACGACAGGGGATGCTTTTCCTGACAACACCTTCTGCCTGGCTTCCCCGATACGTTCGTTGAAAAGGTCCCAGGCTTGCTGCAGGATTTCGCGGTTAGGGATACCGTGGAAGCCCACATTTTTCTCAAAATCTCCTCCTTCGTGGTAGGAGTAGAACAATTCACGGTATTGTCCGTAGTCTTTGTTCTTGTAAACGGGGTTTTCTTTATCTTCCATCTTTGTCTATTTTGATCAGTTTTTTGAAGAGTTTTTCCTCTCTGCCGGCAATTTCCACCAGGATATCTGCCAGAAAATCATAGGATTCTTCTTGTTTGCCGCGCTTTTTGCAATTTTGGGAGCAAAGATGCGAATATTCACGTTGGCTGTTTGAAGG
>CAYLVY010000249.1:0-2949 GCA_964387205.1 uncultured Draconibacterium sp. | reverse complement strand
CTGTTCCCGCAACGGGAAAGTAGATTACGGGCTATCTCCAGGGAGTTTTCCCCGGGAATCCCTGAGCCGATGATGATGCTGAGGAGTTCTGCGTCCGAAAGACTGCCTGAGCCCTTCATCAGCAGCTTCTCACTGGGAAGGTCGTCCTCTGCCCAAAGGCGCATGAGGATTCTGTTTTCGTACTGTTCGCCTGTCTTCATAGCGAACCCGGGAGTTGTGCTGGTAGTTTTCATAGGATGATTGGTTTTTAGATCAGCCGGACGGCCGATGGTGAGTAAATGAAATTTACCCGACCAATCATGCGGAGTGAAAATTTTAAGCAAGCATTCAGGTCATGATTTTTTTGCGAAAAATCTGAATGAACCTGAAAGGCGACTATTCCGAAAGGAGGTCGTGCTTAGTGAAAAATATTTTCACGAGCTTACCTTTGTGAATTTCCATTTGCGACAAAAAGGAAGGAAAGGGTTCCTGGATTCTCAACCAATTCTGAGGAAATCAGGAAGCCGGTGCCAGGCGCTGCCATATTGGGTACAGTTCCCTGGTGATTACTTCCATAATAGTAGAAAATTCAAGAGCCGTGTCAAGATGGTTCCGGGTAAGGAAGGCTCTCCATTGTCTCATACGGGCCTCATCGAACGCAAAACCGCTTGTAAAAAGGGAGTGATCAGGAGAATATGACGTATTCCTGTTCCGGAAAGTTTCACGGACAGATTCTTCGAGGGTATTCTTGTTAATTTGCAGTGTGGTGAAGATCTGATACACATCATAAAAATCTTTCATCCGGCTATTGACCACAGAAAGATCGATCATCGCTTCAAATTTTTCAGCGATGACGGTTTCCAGAGAATAGGCCTGAACAACAGGCGTCACAAGATCTGGAAGCTATGTCGGATATGACAGCCTGACCGGTTCCGAAAGAATAATATCCCCAAATCCCACATCTACTTGTATACATTGTTTGATAGTATCAAGACTTGCCACGACGAAAAGCCTGATTCCAGGATACTCATCCTGACCGGCAATTTCCTCTGCTGTGATAGAACTGGTATCGAAAGTAACCGCATCAGCAGGGTAATACGTTGAACAGATATTCCTGAAAGCCTCCTTCAGGGAATCTACCTCATTAGGGATATTGGTGCCGAGGAAATCGATGTCCAGTGTAGGCCGGGTTTGTTCCTTGCTGTAAACGTACAGAAGAACCCCTCCTTTCAGGCAGAAGTTTTCCGAATACATGGACATAGACAGCCGAAATAAGAGCCTCTCATGAATGTAGCGGATGATGATAAGCTGATATGAAAGATTTTCTTTCCTGGCCAGGTTGTAAAGGCGCGAGCGAATGGATTTTCCGATATTCCTCATATTATAAACTGCATATACTGACTCATTGTTTTTGCTATCCTGAGTTGTGCAGCATATTTCATCAGCTTATCCAGGTTTTTATCTTTCCTGCCGGAGTAATTACGCAGTATCTCGGTCATCAGGTCAGGGCCGATCTTGTTACGGAATCTTACCGCATCACAAACAGATCTTTCGATGTCATAAACTGCGACAACGGTGCCATTGATCTCAGCGATGGTTTTTCCCAGATCGAACGTACGATCAACCCAATAATATAGCTTTACGGGAGGATATTCCGGAAGGACTATCTTCAATGCCTTTGGGATTGCCACATGGTATTCTGCAGGAATGTGAGTGGACAGGCCATAATACGACCAGGCTGTATACATGCAGAAAATTCCATGCGGAATCATCCTGGCCACTTCAGATTCCTGGAAGTTCTTTGAAGAATCATTCAAACGATAAAGCCCTCGCTTGACCCTGGTGACATTTCCATTTTTTATCAACTGGCGGAGTTGGTATTTCTCTGTCGCAGACAGGCTATCTGCGGCCCGAAGAAATCCACCATTCTTTTGAAACCGTCTAGCAAGTGCTTTGGTCATTTGAAAAAAGTTTAACCAAAAGTACTGCTTATTTTCATATTAGCAGTAGATTTGGTTAAATAATTGCTTGTCTCCTTCTGGAAAAGGCTTTCACCACTAAGGTTATATTACCAGACAGTTATGAGCTAAGCGAGCATAAAAAAAAGCAGTCCCGTTTCCGGGACTGCTCATTTAAAGGATGTTATCTGCTTTTCTTTGTGAAGAGCGACTGGAACTCTTTCAGTTCCCAGTCTAATTTCTGGGGGTCAGAGTCGATCAAATCCTGTACATAGCCTTCGTAGTAAATCTGATCCATCATTTCGGTGAAGATTTCAACGATTGACTGTTCTTGTGTGATAGCGGCGTAAGTTTTCATAGAGCGTTTGATTTAGAGGTTAATGGAAATTTTTTACGCCAAAGGCAACTACCGAGAAGAATAAATAATGTCAAAGGGTTAGGGTCATGCCACCGGGCACCGGCAAATGAAAGAACTCAACGAGCGACAGTTCCATCAGGAGGTCGCCCTTGACAGTTTTAAGCTGTACCAGGCTGAAGACGGTACTTGAAGCGAATTCTTCGGAGGTAACTTTGTAGCAAAATTTCGAGCTAAACCGTGCGTTGGCCAACGGGTTTCTTTTTTGGTACCTCTTCTTTCTTTGCCCCTGACAGTCAAAGAAAAAAGTACACCGCTGAAAAGCAGGCAACAAGCCTGCCGGCAGTTTCTTTAACTTCTTTGCTTTGCTGCCTTTCGCCAAAGAAAAGAAGCCGATTTTTGATTTGCCTGTAAAATTTAGCTATGTATTCATTTTTAACGGTTTACCCGTTTGAATACCCGCTAAATTTTGCTTATTGCTCACGGAGTGCACGCCCCGCCCTATCAAAAAAAGGCAATTGCACCCGTTTCTTTTCAGGGATATATGAAACGACACTACATATATAACAAATCGAATGTAAAAAGGAAAAGAAGGAAGGCGTTTTGCTCCCCTACCTCAGAAACATCATCTCATTGGCATGAGGCTGATCCCCTATC
>CAYLVY010000248.1:0-2956 GCA_964387205.1 uncultured Draconibacterium sp. | reverse complement strand
ATCCTATGGAGGCCGGAAGGTGGCGGAGGAGAAATTGATCGTTACCGAATAATTTTTCGACAAGGAAAAAAATCTCGCATTGCTTATTTTTCCGCGTCAATCCGCCGTATTCGTGTTATCCGCGTTCCATTAAAAGGGTGAAACAGTGAAACAATGAAACGGTGAAATGGTGAAATAAGCTATGCGCCGGCGATTTTAGGGTTCGTACTGACAATTATTCAGTAATTTTGTATAAAGACTTGCAATGTCGCCTACTATAATGATTTCAGGAAAGTATAGGTTCTTCTTTAACAGCCGTGAAGAATCACGAAAACATATTCATGTTGCGACTTCTGAAGGAACCGCAAAAATCTGGCTGGAGCCGGAAATAGCGTTAGTGGCCGCTTATAACCTAAAATCGGCAGAATTAACAGAAATATTAAAGATTGTGGAGGATTTTCAAGATGAATTCATTAAAAAATGGAACCTGCATTTCGGACTGTAGTGTGACCGATATCAATGGTTTAGGTATGTATGTCCTTGTACAGGATAAAGAATATTTTATCCCCTTTCGTGAATATCCGCACCTCATGAAGGCTACTATCAGCGAATTGGCAAACATCGCTTTTCTTCCCCCTTTTCAACTTAGGTGGAACGACCTGGATATAGATATTGAACTTCAGGCGCTCGAGCAACCGGAGAATTTCCCCCTCGTTTTTAGATGAGATTAGGAATGGATGTTTTGAAGATTTGTTGGTTTGAAGATGGAACGCGGATTGGACGGATGGAACGGATTTTCGCAGATCATTTTTTGAAAAAATCCGTGTAAATCCGCCATATCCGTGTCATCCGCGTTCCAAAAAACCTGCAACTGACTTTCCGAAACTATTTATTCAGGGTGCTGGAAATCAATGATGTTTCCCAAACCTGTAAACCCACAACTGTTCATCCGGAATTCTTCCAGTACGGCTACGCCGCTCTTTAATCCTGAGTTGGCGCCTCCGCCGCGAACCTGGCAACCAAAAAACTTGAACATCATAATAATAATAACCCCCAGTTCCTTTGATACGACATTAACAATCCGTTCGATCAGATTGAGTACTGTATTGACGAAGATAATGGAGGTTATAACACCACCCCCGATCCAATCATCGGAGTTATGAATTCAATTGTAACCAATTCTCAATCTCAATATGATAAAACTGATGACTGTCCATCCCGCTCATCCGGCACCCCCGATATCTCGGTGCCGCGGGAGGAAAAGTATCTGGCGGAAGTAATGACCGACAGCCTGAACAACATCCTTTCCGGCTTGGTTGACGGAGGATCCACCGAAGCGATGACGAACCTTGTCGAACTCAGCACTCCCCCCGAGGCCATGGAGACAACTGATGAGCTGATTGAAAAATCCCCCTTTCTTTCAGACTCTGTTCTGAGTGCTGCCATAACAAGGGAAATGGTGCTTCCCAATGCCATGATCCGCGATATCCTGGTTGAAAATCCCCAATCGGCTAAATCAGATGCCTTGATGAATGCCCTTGATCAGCGTTTTGTCCTGATGCCTGATTCGATGATGGCACAAATTATAACCGGACAAACTATTCTTGGATCAAAGGAGGAAAAAGAGCTTGAACTGGCGTACCGGCAGCAAAAGACATCAATCGCAGCGAAAAAGCTGAAACGGATTTATGATACGGATACAACAGGAACATTCGGGATTGACAATCTTATTTCGATGGTTTCAAATGAAATCACCCTGATCTCATACTATGATCTTGTATCTTTTTTGTCATTTGTTTATCGCCCAATTCATATAGTCAGGAATGGATTAGAACCTTCAGTAGCAGCACCTACAATATGGTGGGATACCAGGTTTCAGAAGATTATAATAATGGAATTCTTATCGGAGGTGATCAAAGTCTTACTACTAATGCTAAAATTGGCTGGGTCATTAAAACCGATATTAACGGGAATGTTCTTTGGGAGAAGAAACTTGGAAACGGTAATAGAAAATGGGCTCTAATAGGCTTTGAAAAAACATGGACGGGGGAACCATTGCAGCCGGGGTTTGTGATACGTTGGATTCAGAGTGGTGGGATCCTTACATTATCAAATTAACGCCCTGTGGCGAGGTAGAGTGGTGCCACGTATTCCATACCGACAACGACCCTGATTATGGTATAAAAATTCAAACGCTGCCTGATCAAAACAATATTTTCCTGGTGAAAGACTGGGAGGTCACGCCATCGTCCAGCGTGTGGCTGATGAAGCTGGACCCGTATGGCGGGATCATCTGGAAACAGAGGTATTTTCAGCTTGATTCGCTTGGATATCCCTATGACGTAACAAACCTTAAGGTATTACCTGATGGAAAATTTCTGGTAACCGGTACCTGTTACCACCCTGTGTTCGGACAAACCCAGCCCGACTGGGTGTGGCCTTTGCTGATCCTGGCCGATTCGACGGGCGAAACGGTGTGGGAGATGCCCTGGGGTTATACGCTGCCATTTGCAGAGCAGGTTGGGGGGGAGGGGTTTCAGTCGGTGGTCACCGGCCATGCAGTGTACAGCAGTATTTGCAATTACCATGGCCCGGCGCCCAATTATGCTCCCTGTCTGATCAAAACCTCCCTGGATGGAACCCCACTGTATTACAAGGATTTAAAGCCCAATACCACCTTTGGGAAAGCGTCGACCATTACCAAATTATCTGATTCCTTATTTTTCATTGGAACTGGGTATGCCTAAGGTTCTTCGAACACCATGTCGGTGTTAAAATCAGATACAATGGGAAATGTAATCAAAGAGACCATATTGAACCATTCTGAATTTATCCCGATCGATGCCACCCTTACTGAGGATCAAAAGTTGCTTATCACAGCCTGGGATTACAACGCCACCTATAATAAATACATGTTCCATCTATGGAAACTCAACAAGAACCTCGACTTCGACAGTATTTACACGGTTCCCCGGGT
>CAYLVY010000247.1:0-2979 GCA_964387205.1 uncultured Draconibacterium sp. | reverse complement strand
TTTTCAGATAGCAAATGTGGCCTTCCACAACAATACCGAAGAATTTGCCATATTTCTTCTTCCACTCCTGTATCTTCTCAGGGGTTACTTCCCCGATCAGCTTTTCCTTTGCCATCGCTTTACGGTTTTTGGTTTTCAATCTTCAGGCAGATAAACGGAAGGGTCACCTCCATGAATTTATCGCCCTGTTTCATCTCCTTGGCATCCTCGGTAAATTCGAGGCCACGGATTTTATCGGTGATGAGCGTATCGCCGTTCGAGGGGTTCCCATAGGCCACCACGGCATCCAGGCGCAGGTTCAGCACGCTGCCGCTGCCGGCCAGCCGCAGGGTCTCCAGTTCGCTCTGCAGAAGGGTAATTTCACCCTCGTAGCTTCTGTTTCCCTTCTGGATGTGAAGAGGCTCGTTGCCCTTGCCATAAACCAGCTCCTTCTCCTGCTTGGAGCTGTACTTGATCCCCCTGAACCCGGTGACCGTCCGGCCACCAAGTTCCAGGTTAAGATCTGAAAATTCGTATTGACGGGAGTCAAACATTTGTGCGGTTTTTTTCGGTGAATATGGTTACTTCTTTTTGTAAAAATAGGCCTTGACCCTGATGGTCCCCGAGGCATAATGTGTCACATAAAACCTGTAGTACGGAAGGGTGAGCAATGCTGAAGGTGACCAGACAATTCCTCCATCTGTGGTGTAAACTTTAAATACTTTATAGTCGGTTGGAGCTGCGGAAGTGATCGTTACCGAACCAGAGGTGGTGACAAGCGTCGAACCAAGGGTATGATAGTTTGTGCCATCAATGCTGCCCTGGATAAAGACGTGTGTACTGTCGGAACTGCCTGTGATATGATCCACGTACACCTGAAAGGCGCCGTAACACGGATTGTCAATCACGATAGGCAGATTATAAGCCTTTGATGCCGCGTTGGTAATGGTATCGGCATAATTGGTCACAGTGTATTTCTGTGGAAAAGAAACGACCGAAATCATCAGGAAGGCGGCCAGAATGAAAAACTTTTTCATAGAATATTGGTTTTAAGTGGTTAATGTTTTAAATCCGAGTTTTACATCAATGGTTTTCGGATATCCGAACGGCTTAACTTGCAGAACAACGTCAAGCTGCTCGGTGCTCACAAGATTTTGGGTATGGTCGATGTAACAACTTACTCCCGTGTCCTGGGGATCGCCCGGGTTGTTTCCAAGTTCGCCGTTGATGGTCATGGAATTGATAATGGCGTTTTCCACCTTGGTCTCTATGGCTTTTGCCTTGAGCACCGCGATTGTGCCGTCATCGTTTACCGGAATCTCGTCAAGAAGCTCGCCTAAGAGCGTGTTATAGGCAATCCTGTAAGCCTTATCAATCGTACGCCTGGCTGTGAGGCTGCGGTAATCATCCGTGGCAAGGGTACACAACGGGTCATCGGCAAAGAAATACCCCGACCTGCCTACGAAGGTCCTGAAGGTTATATAGCCTTTGTCATGAATGGCGGCAGGATCGGCTTGCTCAACTTTCTTATCGGCGATATAGACCTGGGAAGAAATCACCGGGCCATCTTTAACGCGGCCAAGGTTGCGCTGAACCGGCGAAGCAGCAATGCGACCGGCAAGCAGTCCCATACAGGCATTGTCGGAATCATTCACAGTGTCGCCGATCAGAATTCCCACGCGATTGGATGATCCCTGGGTCATATCGGTCAATGTTGACGCTGTGCCACTATAGGCCCTTCCCTCCAGCATCACGAACAATGGGGCATACAAGGTATCTGTTGCCCATTTTGCAAGAGCCTGGGCATTTGTAAGGGCAGCCGCGACATCGGCATCCAAACCGGCAGTGATCGATGGGGTATATGACCCGTCCGGCGTCCTGGCTACAATCAGGCCTCTCAGCCTGCCGTTTGCAGCCAAAACCAACGCCTTCCCATTTGAGGCCACATCCTTGTCCACCATCTGGGCCAATGTGACAGTGTTGGCAAAAGCCATCAGCCAAACTTCTGTGCCTTCCGGGGCAATGGAATAGAAATCGCTGAATATCTTTACGATGTTCGCGTTGTTGGCGGAGGTGATCCCAAGAACATCCTCCAGGTCTGAAAATTTGCTGATCTGGTAAGGCGTTGCAAGTGAAAACTTTTCCGAGACCGCCACACCGGTACAAAGTACTCCAAGAACCCCGTCAGGACTTGGAACAATACGTCCCAGCGCTCCATTTTCAAAATTTATGACAACTTTTGGCAGTGACATTTATACCTCCTCGCGTTTAATGGTTACAATCTTTTTGTCTTTTAAGCTTTCGCTGTGAATGCGGGCGTTCTGAATATCAAAAAATGATTGGATATCAGCGGTAATATGTACCTCAGCAGCAGAATGGCTGGAAAAAACACGCTTTGCCTCCTTTGTGAGAATATCCTCTTCAATAGTTGCATCGGTCTGAGAAGATTCCTGTTCCTGCTCTTCGGGTAATGTCGGCTCCATCACTTTGGTTCCAGTATTTTCTTCGGCGTGAATCATTTCACCCACCGGCTTATTTTTCTTTGTCATGACAATAATCGTTTTCTGATTTTAATGAAAATGAAATACCCGTTCAATGCCGCTGAAACAATCAGGGCAAGAATTGCCCAGAATGGAATTGCGGCTTTTTTCATGCTGCTCTTTTCTGCGAGTTCCCTTTTCAGGCTGATCATTGAATTTTTCAGGTTCAGAATCTCCACGGTTTTATTGAGAAGCAAAAACTCCAGCGAATCGCACTGGGCGGTAATTTTAATCCCTTTTGACTGTCGCAGTACACTTACCGATGCCCTTCCAGATCTAAGTACCATCGGGGCAGGTTCAACTATTACGGTATCGCGGATCAATACTTCATAGGGCACAAACATGGTCACCGTATCAATCCTGACCCTGACCGTATCCACCTCGATCGTTTCGCGGCTGCTGACCGAATCAGTGGTTGATACAACCCTGTATTCTCTCACCTGCGAAACAGAGGTCTTCA
>CAYLVY010000246.1:0-3000 GCA_964387205.1 uncultured Draconibacterium sp. | reverse complement strand
GGGCTGAGCAATATGTCAGGGCCCTACCGGTGGTGACCAGCGTTTTTACCTCGGTGGGAAGCACCACCAGTTTTTTTGAAGCGGGAAACTCTGCTTATAAATCGGAGATGCATGTTAAAATGGTTGCCAAGGAAAAACGAGAGATCACCTCTGAATTGTTTGCCATCAAAATGAAAAAGGATCTGATGAACCTGATTCCCGGTATCAAAGTCCGCTCGACCATTGTTTCGCTGATGGGAACTTCGGATATGGATCCCATCCAGATCGTACTGAGTAGTCCGAATCTCGACACCCTTACTTATTGGTCGGAGCAGGTGATGACCGAGATGAAAAAGGTTCCCGGAACCTATGAAGTGAAACTGTCGGTCGAAGCCGGCAATCCGGAGGTCGATATCCGCATCGACAAGGATAAAATGGCCAATTTCGGTCTTTCGACCGCGGTGGTCGGGATGACGTTACAAAACGCTTTCAGCGGAAATACCGATGCTAAATACCGGGATGGCGACAACGAATACAATATCAATGTGTTACTCGACCAGTTCGACCGGAACAGCATCAACGATATTTCGGGCCTCTCCTTTGTCAATGATCATGGGAAAAGCATTCAGTTGAACCAGTTTGCCGTGATCCGGCCTTCGAGCGGGACCAATGTATTGCAGCGGTATAACAGGGTGCCTTCGGTGACGGTACAATGCCAGGTCATCGGCAGGCCGGTGGGTTCGGTGGGTGAGGATGTTTTAAAGGTGGTGGGTTCCATGCCGCTGCCCAAAGAGGTGACCGTGATCGCCGAGGGCGACATGAAATACCAAACCGAAGCGTTCGGGAGCATGGGCATTGCCTTTCTTGCCTCCATCCTCTTTGTTTATCTGATCATGGTGGCTCTTTACGATTCCTATATGTATCCCTTCGTGGTGATCTTTTCCATACCCCTTGCCATCATCGGCGCTTTATTGGCATTAGGCCTCACCATGCAGTCGCTGACCGTGTTCTCGATCCTCGGAATGATCAT
Organism: uncultured Draconibacterium sp.; assembly: GCA_964387205.1. Classification (GTDB taxonomy): domain Bacteria; phylum Bacteroidota; class Bacteroidia; order Bacteroidales; family FEN-979; genus CAIVAT01. Next base: position 1,991 of record CAYLVY010000246.1, on the reverse strand, counting down.
GCTGGTCGGATTGGTCGGGAAAAATGCCATCCTACTGGTCGATTTCACCAACCAGTTGAAAGCGGAGGGGCATTCAACCGCGGATGCCTTGATATTGGCCGGAAAGGTCAGAATGCGTCCCATCCTCATGACCACCTTTTCGATGATCTTCGGGATGTTACCGATCGCGCTGGCCACCGGAGCCGGTTCGGAATGGAAAAATGGTACGGCCTGGGCGCTGATCGGCGGACTCACCAGCTCTCTCTTCCTGACCCTGATCGTGGTACCGGTTGTTTATCTCTATTTCGATAAATTAAAAAGCAGGTTTGGCAAAAAAAAGCCCGCCACAGTTGCGGCGGGCTGATCGAAAAGAATCAACCAAATATCATAATTTGATCTTCAGGCCAATATTCAGGCCAAGACTGTTCAAAGGATAGCTGTTTTTCAACTCCTGATCGGGTTGATCATCCTTGGGTTCAAAACCGGTAAGATCTTTAACAAATTCAACCTCTTTATCATAGGTAGTCATATCAGGAAGCATATCTTTTCCGTTGAGTTCAAGCTTTTTGAATTTCCCTTTGGAAGGAGCATAGCTCAAAGCATCGTAGTAAATTTCGGCATAGATGGCTAAAAGTTCACTGAGACTAAAATCGCAGCCTAATGCAAAACTGCCTCCGAAGGCCACGCCGCCCGAATATTTAAGGGTTCCTACCGTATTGTCGTCAGCTCGTGAATCATAGGGATACATCGTTGTGGTGATATCCATTTTGGTGGTGATGGAGGGAAGAATACCGATAAGAACTCCCAGGCGTGCGTAAGGTCTGATGTTGGACTCGAAGTCGGGTGAAATCACCAGAGCCGGGACGAGGTAAAGCATATCGCTTTTAAATTTCACGGTCCCACTTGGTCCGGAGCTGTTGAAAGCGTCGGATTCATCTTCAACATCGATTTTGGTGCTGAATCCCATACGGTACCCCACACCCAATTCAATGGCAATCGCCTGGCCGACAAAATAGCCGCCCCGCAGGTTAAAATCGAGGCCCGTACCAAGTCCGACAGGATGAACTTTTTTACCGGTCTGGTACAAATCGTAGGTGCGCGCGGTTCCGATGCCTGCACCGACACCCAATGACAGATAAGCCTTTTGCTGTGCGAAGAGGGTTCCGGCAAGCATCAGGGCTGTGAAAAGTACGATGATCTTTTTCATGGTTACAGTTTTTTGTTTTTGAATGGAAAATCGTTCGAACATGCAAATATAGAAAATTTTTAAGGTGTTCCTGTTTTTTTTTAATATTTTTGATACAACCAATAAAACCAAGACCATGAAAAAGTATTTAGCTGAGTTAATCGGCACCTTCAGTCTGGTGCTGTTTGGCTGCGGAGCAGCCGTCATTGCAGGGATCAGTCAGACCGGTCCGAGCGGAGTGGGGTTGTTAGGTATATCGATTGCATTTGGATTCGCGGTGGTCGCCATGGCGTATGCCATCGGAGGCATCTCGGGTTGCCATATCAATCCCGCTGTGACCATCGGGGTTCTGGTGGCCGGAAAGATGGAGGTTAAAGATGCGATTGGCTACATCATCTCCCAGTGTATTGGCGCCCTTCTGGGGGCCGGAGTGCTATATCTGATCCTGGTCGGGCGGCCCGATTTTCAGATGGGCGAATGGGCGCTTGGATCCAATGGCTGGGGTGAGGGATATCTGGGCGGTTACGATACCCTGAGCGCTTTTGTCATCGAAATGGTAATGACATTCCTCTTCCTTTTCGTGATTCTTGCAGTGACTTCAAAATATGGTAATGGAGCAATGGCAGGCCTTGCCATCGGGGTCACGCTCATGCTGATCCACCTGGTTACGATCCCGGTAACAGGCACATCGGTGAATCCCGCACGCAGCCTGGGGCCGGCCGTTTTTGCCGGCGGTAAAGCATTAACCCAGCTCTGGTTGTTTATCGTGGCACCGGTCCTCGGCGCTATCCTGGCCGCGTTCGCCTGGAAATGGCTTTTCGAAAAA
>CAYLVY010000245.1:0-3081 GCA_964387205.1 uncultured Draconibacterium sp. | reverse complement strand
CTGTAATGACAAATCCATGATCCGCCCTTCCTGTTTCTGCCATTCACCCCATTCAGAAGCATCGTTGTTCCAGTGGTTGGATCCGATCCAGCAAAACAGGAAGTTGTCTTCACCAAGACTTTTCACAATTCCCGCAGTTTCGATGAAAAGATCGGTCCCCTTGCGCCAGTAAATCGTTCCGCAACCCCATATGATCACTTTCCCGGGCGGTAGTCCCATCTTTTTTCTTTGCAGTGATTTCCGGGGAAGGGGTTGTGAATCGATGCGGATAAATTCTTCAATCTGATGAAGTATACCCGGAGGTATCCCGTGGATGCGCTCCAGGTTTGTACTTACCGGGGTGGAGCATGGAATGAAGGCTGAGGTGGTCCGGATCAGGTTTGCCATAATCTCAGGTGTGGTGTACCGGCGGATCGACTCCTCCATCTCGTGAATATGGGTAACCACCGGCGCCCTGAATTCGCTGAGCCAGGGATAGATATTGGCTGCCAGAATCGTATTCCCGTAGATCAGGTCCGGGTTGCCAACTGTTTTTTTGATCATGGAGATCGCCATCTCCTCCGGATGCCCTGCCAGCAGTTCATCCAGCAGGATGATCGTCGCGGCCCGCCGGTAGGCAGGAAGCAGCTTTCCTCCGTCGTTTCCTTTTTTCAGCGCCAGGACAAACAACTTGTAAGCTGTGTGTTTTTTCAGCCAGTTGAGGATATGAAGGAGTACCATCTCTGCGCCGGCGCGGAACAGATCGTGGGCAATGAAGAGTATTTTCCGGGAGCCCTCAGGGAAATCAATGGTACTGTCGCGGTCGTTCTCTATGGCTGCAGCCGGGAAGAAAACGGAAGCCGTCGTATAACCCGATTTTTCTGCTACTCTGCCGGTAACACGTTCAATGGCATGGGCCAGTGTGCCATCAATCTGACCCGATTCATTCCCGAAATCTTCAACCTGTAACTCCTTTTTTACCAGGTATTCCAGGGCAGCCGGACGGAACCAGAACATGTTACCGGCGGGAAACCCAAAGGGTTCATCAGGGCCGGGCAGTTGCAAATCCGGGAAGTATCGCCGGGAAGCGGCATGATTATTCTCCCTGCTTAGGGCAGGTCCCCAGCCACGGTCAATGCCAAGGTGTTTCAGGTAGGGGTGGGGAAGGGGCCAGACCAGTCCAAGGTTTTCATTCTCCATAAAAGCCCGGACTATCCGCTGAACAATGGCAGGGTTCCCCAATAACTGGTCAAGCATAAAGGCCCGCCAGCCTTCAAGGTTGTGATCGTGACCGCTTTTTTTTGTATGGACTTTACAGGCAAGCGAATAGTTTTTAAGGTAGTTGCCAAGAATGTGGAGAAACGGGGCCACATCCCTTCCTGCATTGGGATACGACAAAACCGTACATTTTACATCGGGAAGTTCATGGCGAAGGGTCTCCTGCAGTACCACCCGGTTTGTTTCCGAAGTGGTGATGAAAAGATCGCAGGGAAATGGAATCTGCCGGAAGTATCCCATGAATTCGTCGGCAAGATCCACATGGAACAGATGACAAACGATGGCAATCTTGCCCGGGACCTCCTGGTTTTCGTGAACTTCCGTGTCGGTGAGGTCTGCATCGGCCATACATTGATTTTCATCATATTCAAAGGGTTTGGGAAGGCGTTTTTCTGCTTCCCCGTATCGAAGATAGTGAACCAGCGGGTTTATCATCTGTTTTTTTACGTCTTCATAGGTCTGCAGATAAAAAACAGTATCAAATTCAGGACCCGGGTTTCTGCCCTCCTTCCATCCAAAGTGGAACCAGTGGGATGCAGGATCCATTTTACTGACCTCTACATCTATGTTCAGCCGCCGGTAATACGATGCGTTGAAATACCTGCTCTCTCTGATCAGCCGGATTTCAGGGTTTTCGGTAAGCTGGACAAGCTTTTTTTTACACTCTTCGAGGAGGTTGTTTCCCTTTTCAGCTTTCCTGCCCTGCTCCTTTCCGGAGCCGGATGATAATCCCCCTGCTCTTTTTTCTGCCCTGCCGGATTGCAGGTAATGGACCAGAGGATTGATACCTGCTTTTGTTACATCCGGATTATGGTCCAGATATTCGGCAGCATTGAACTGTTCCGACGGATTGCGTCCCTCTGACCCGCCATACAGGATGAAGTGTCTTGCAGCCGTCAGAAGGGAAGGAATAACATCCGGATTGGTTGATAAATAATAAGATTCATCGAATAACCCACTGTTTTTAACAAGTCTTATGTGTTTCAGTACCCTGATTTCCTGCAGCAACCTGTTGACATGGAACAATGCATTTATCCAGCGTTTACCTGATACAAAAAACAGAAGCAGCCTGTAGAATTTGCCTGTTTGCATATGCTGAAGTTGTTCATTTTGATCAGCATGGATTTTTTGCAAATTCATCAGGTGTTCATTTTGCACTGTATGATCTTTTTGTAAAGTCATCAGCTGTTCATATTGCCCGGTTTGAATATTTTGCAGATATCTCAGGTTATCATTGAGTTCTGCAAGATTATTTTGCAACTCCAGGAGGGTATGTCCGGTTTCTTTGATCGTCTCGTCTTGTTCCTTGATTTTTTCACTTTGTGACGAAACAACCAGTTGTAGTTCACCGGTTACACGCTTTGCTTCAGCATGTTGCTTATCTAATTTCCCCTGCATCAATTTTGTTACCAGATCCAGTGCCGAGGCACCTGTTTCGGTATATTCAGTTTCAAGAATAAGGGTATCCGGACTGAACAAACCATTTTCTTCGGTGTTAATGAATATCTGAGGATCGGTCGTGTCGAACAGAAAACTGTTGTCGTTCTGACGAAATGCATTGGAGGATAAAGATGTGGGAAACTCCGTTTTTTCACCATTTTTCAGGAAAGTGATTTCATGAATCGTGATGTTTGCGTAATCGTTTAAGGGGTCAAACCGGAGCATGTTCAGGTCAGAAATTCCTGAAAGTGTAAAGGAAAAGCGTTCCTTTTTCCCGGGATTGAAGCGGATCAGGGAGTTTTCTTCTGAAAAACCCTGATTTGCTGTATGATAATATAATTGAGCGAATCGTAATGGCTGAACTGTCACCGACGGGTCCCGGAT
>CAYLVY010000244.1:0-3082 GCA_964387205.1 uncultured Draconibacterium sp. | reverse complement strand
CTTCTGTCCGGGTATTTTACAAAAGTCACGAATATTCATCCATACCGGGGTTTTCGACTTTCATTACCTGCGGAATCTATCTTTTTATCACCTTTGATAGAAACAACCCTTGCGGGGTATTTAGTTTGACAAGATAAACACCTGCTGGATAATCAGCCAGGGTGACCTCTGTTTCACGATATTTAATGGTTTTTGAAATGACCTTTTTCCCTCTCATATCGAATATTTCCGCCACTATGGTCTCTCCGCCGGAAATGTCGCCGCATGCTATGGTAAAGTTTCCGGTAGTTGGATTCGGATAGATCTTTATGGCCGGATGGCCGGCCGGTATGGGGGTGATCGGGTCCGTGTCGGCCAATACCGGATTTAATGGCGGGAGTTCGTCACAATATTCTCCTGACATGGTGATGAGCAATGGCTAATTTGCTTCACCAAACCGGCCCGGGTAACCATATGGTGTAAGATTATATTTTCTTATACTTTATATTGGTATGTGCCGGGTAGTAAAATGAGGTCCCCGTACTCTGTGGTTCACTGTGGTATAAACTGTAACACGGAAGGTACATGAAGGATAAAATGAAGCTTTCTGATCGTTCAATGATGAAACGACCTCGGCCCAGGTTTGTTCAGTAAATATTGGAAGCTATCTGCAATCATCCTGAAAAGGCCCTGCCGGAATTGTTTGTTTTTTTCCCCGTGCAACAAAACTATCCTCGCTCAGAAAAAATTTCGCAATAGATACTCCCGGTCACCTCCACCGCCGGAATGGCCGATAACATGCCTGTAAGCAGGTTCACTGCCCTGGCTTCATCATCGATGATGATCGTTTTCAGTCGGTTTGTTGTCATGATCAAAATGGAAAGAGTATAACATCGGGATCAGTATCTTCACCCTGGTCCCAAGGGCCTCACCATCAGCCGATTTCAGGTCGGTGATCGTTACGGAAATTTTTTCTTTGTTGAAATCGTTGAACAGCCTGATGAATTCCCGGATGATCTCCAGACCTTTTCCGGTGGACTGGCCGCTGAAACCGGCTGCCGCTGCCCGCCCGATGCCATCATCTTCAATAGTGAGCAGCAGGTTTTCGCCGGTTTTTTCTGCGGCAATACGGATATGGCCGGGGCCCCCCTTGTGCATCAGCCCGTGTTTCACGGCATTTTCCACAAAGGTCTGGAGGATCATCCGCGGGACAATGGTTTCGAGGTTTGTTCCGGGAGATGTGACAATTTCAAAGGTGATCCTGTTGTTGAACCTGAATTTTTCGATCTCGAGATAATACTGAACGAACTCTAACTCATCCGCCAGGGAACGGCTGGTTTTATCCGCTGTGGTCAGGGTATGCCTGATCAACCGCGAAAATTTGTGAAGCAGACCGTAAGACTCTTTCGGATCATGGTTGTACATGGATGCGCCGATAGCATTCAGGGCATTGAAAATGAAGTGCGGGGCAAGCTGGTTTCTCAGGGTTTTAAACTTCAATTCGGCCAGGGTCCGGGCATTCTCCTGCTCCAGTTGCTTTTTTTTACGGATCCGCTTAAAAATCAACCAGGAAGTACCCACAAGGGCACCGGCAAAAAGCAGAAAGACAAGCAAAACAAACCACCATGTTTGCCAGAATGCCGGATGGATGACCAGGTTTATCGACGCCTCCTTCTCCGACCAGCGACCGGATTCGTTGGTAGCTTCCACGCGAAAAGTGTAACGGCCCGGTGTCAGGTTGGTAAAGGTGGCATGCCTTTCCACTGTGGGATACGACCAACCGGTCGAATAGCCGTCGAGACGGTAACGGTAACGTACCTGGTTCGGCGCACGGAAGTATACTCCTGAAAATTCAAAACGGATATTTTTATCCTTATGGCTGAAATGGAGCGTCGTACCGGAAATGGGCAGGTCGGAAAAGTTGGTTTGGATCAACTGCTGAGAAATCAAACTGACCCTTGTGATGTAAACTGTCGGAGGTTCCGGCTGACGGATAAGCTGTTCGGGGGAGATGCGGAACAGCGAATTGTTTCCCGGAAACCAAAGGTACCCGGCGCTGTCAGCCGTCACGGCATTTTGCTGGCACTCCTCCCCGGCAAAACCGTTTTCCCTGTCGAAATAGTGGATAATGACCGTATCGCGGGCATAATACTCCCCGACATCCAGCATGCCGAAAGCCCGCAAACCTCCGATGAACAGGCGATTCGTTCCGATCATGTAAAGGCTGGCAATAAAATCATGAAAGAAGGGATTTTCAATTTTTCGGAAATGATCGCCGTCAAAAAGCCACAAACCGTCGTTGTTACCGATCCAGATATTGCCATTGTAGTCGTTGGCCATTGCATTGGCGCCCAGGTTGTAGGGCATTTCAGGGGTGGGCAGGTGAATGACCTTCCCTTTTGAATAGAGGGAGGTCCCCTGAAATCCCCCCAATACCATCCGTCCTTTCCGGTCTTTCCGGATGGCGACTATTTTGTTCTTTTTATTCCCTGGGAAAATGGAATCAATGAAATAGTGACCATTAAATGGCTGTATCATCAGACCCCTGTCGATACCATAATAAAACCGTTGTTCCGAAGGTTCTTCAAAAAAACTGAACGCTCCGCCCTTCGGGTAATGATCAGGATAGATCACTTTCCTTCCATCCCATCTCACTACGGAATAGGGAACGCACATCAGGTGCAGGATTCCTTTGGAATCGCGGGCACTTCCGGGGTAAAGATTTACCTTTTCCAGCGGAAATGGATCGTTTGTTAATGAGTATTGGATGAATTTTCCATCCCTGAACACATGTAAGCCATGTTCAAACGAAGCAATGACCAGTTGGTCATTTACATCGGTCAGGACGCTCTGGGTGTTCGGGACAATTCCGTCTTCCCGGTTGTATGATATGATGGAGAAATCAAACAGCCGGGTAAGGCCGTGCGGCCCTCCGAGCCAAAGATTTCCTTCCCTGTCCATCAGTTGTGTCCAGCCCGTTACATGATCCAGTCGGTATGTCTCCACTTTACCATGGAATACACGGTGGAATTTTTTTTCATAAGGGGAAAACACTAGTGTCCAATTATTTTTTTTCGACAATCAATACGTAAAGGCAAATTCA
>CAYLVY010000243.1:0-3093 GCA_964387205.1 uncultured Draconibacterium sp. | reverse complement strand
ACAGGACCGGCCACCGCTGCCATCGGGCAAACCGCCACCTACACCACCCAGGCAGGCATGACCGGATACACCTGGAGCGTATCGTCAGGTGGAACCATTACTGGCGGAGGCACATCCACCGATAACACTGTTTCTATAACCTGGAACACTGTGGGCATACACCATGTTTTTGTCAACTATACCAATAGCAGTGGTTGTTCGGCGGCATCACCAGCAGTGATTCAGGTAACTGTCGGATCGGGACCACCGGCTCTTTACGAATTCTGGTTTGCGGCCCCCGCCATCACCCATCAAACCATCTCACCGAGTACGTTGAATTGGACAGATCTGAACAAACCGATAAGGATATATCTGATGACTGCCGATGGCCCGGCGACCGTAATGATCGATCAACCCGCCAATCCATCTTTCGTTCCCATTATAAAAACCGTGAATAATGATTCAGCAAGAGAGGTGGATCTGACCCCATTTATCGAATCGGTGGAGACCAAACCTGCGAACTCGATACTTAATACGGGTCTTCATATCACCTCCGACAAAAAGATCAATGTGATCTATGAGATACAATCGCCTTACAATGCCGCAACATATACCCTCGGGGGAAAGGAAGCCCTGGGATATGAATTCATCATTCCCGCCCAGAGTCACCTGCCAAATTTTCCCAATTGCGATCCACCAGCAAGGAATGTCTTTGATATCGTAGCAACAGAAGATTCGACCGTCGTTCATATTCTTCCAAAACAACCTATTATAGGTCATCCCCCAGCCGACACCTTCGCAATTATCCTGAACCGGGGCCAGACCTGGAGCGGGAGGGCGGCTTCGGGTGATTCAAGTAAGCACCTTGGAGGTTCATTTGTGTTTGCCGACAAGCCTGTTGCAATCACTGTCACCGATGATGCCCTTTTTGTCTCCGGTTCCGACGAATCGACCTTTGATATAGCCGGCGACCAGTTGATGCCGCGAGACCTTTGCGGAACAGAATTTATCCCTGTCGCCTTCCTGGATGCATTCAAACCAAAACTATGGATTTATGCTTTTGAAAACGACACCTATGTTTCCATGATTGATACCTCCTATACGCTTCATGATACGATTAACCGGGGGGAATGGACAGAATTCCTGCTGGATATTGATCCAAATTTGCCCATCAGTACGGGGTATGCTGGTTATCTGCATTCCAACAAACCGGTGCTTGTTTATGAACTGACAGGAAGAAGTGTACGAATTTCAGCTTCAGGAAATGCTTCAGACCAATATGCTGCTTCTGTTTTACCTCCGATAACCTGCACGGGATCAAAGAGAGTTTGCCTGTCGCGCACACCGCCTTTTGGAGCAGCATTTTCCGTAAACAACCTATACTGGACAATTGTGACAAAAAATGGCAACCAGGGAAATATTCAGAATAATCGCGGTTTCCCTACGGCGAATGGTGGTTTTCGGACAGTTCCTGGCACAAATGGAGAATATATTTTCGGAATATCTTCAATTGGGGGTACAGGCGCTCTTGAATACATGAATATAATATTTAGCAGTAGTGGTGACAGATTTCAGTTTTCATCAGGATCCTCGACCGACAATTTTTTCACCAACAACTACAGTTATTCCAAATATTCCTATTTTTCAGAATATAGTAAATTGTTCCTGGGCCCTGACCGTTCGATCTGTCCCGGCGATAGCCTCTTTCTTGATGCGGGATATGGCAGAGATTCCTACCTGTGGAGCACCGGAGAAACGACAGAGACGATCTGGGTAAAAACAGCTGGAACCTACTGGGTTTCGACCACTGAACCAGATTGCCAGCTGAGCGATACAATCGTAATATCGTATTATCCTTTAACGCCTGTAAACCTGGGTCCGAATCGTTCCATTTGCCAGGGCGACAGCACGATGCTCAATGCCGGTCCGGGAAGACCTTGGTACCTTTGGAGTACCGGCGCAACCACCCAGTCGATCTGGGCAAAAAACTCCGGTAACTATTGGGTGAAGACTTCCGGGGGACATTGCGATGTGTTTGATACTGTCGCGGTTACCACCACTCCGCCACCCTTGATCACCACCAATCCGTTGGCTAAAACCATCTGCACCGGTGAGAATACAAACATTGCCCTTTCCTCAACCGTGACTAACACGATATTTCACTGGACCGCAATCCTCACATCCGGCAACATCACCGGTTTCAACGCCGATTCCGGTCTTGTTATAAACCAGATTCTTATCGATAATTTGCCCACCCCTGGATCCGTCAAATATACAGTGACCCCCAAAATGGGAAGCTGTTCCGGCACACCTATCGATTTTACCGTAACTGTCAACCCGGGCGACTCAGCCAAAGTTTCTATTACCGGTTCAGGTAATAACATCTGCTCTGGCACAGCAGTTACTTTCACAGCCGTACCGATAAACCCGGGAACCACTCCGGTCTATCAATGGAAGGTGAATGGATCGAATGCCGGCGGAAACAGCTCTGTATTCACATATAACCCTGTCAATGGCGACCAGGTGAAATGCATCCTGACTTCTTCAACAACAGTTTGCATTTCGAACAATCCCGCTTCATCGAATGTAATATCAATGGTAGTAAACCCATTGCTGCCGGTCAGCGTTTCGGTTTCTGCTTCCGCCAATAATGTTTGTGCCGGCACTGCTGTCACCTTTACAGCCGCCGCCGTCAATGGAGGCTTGACACCGGTCTATCAATGGAATGTAAATGGGATCCCGGCGGGAACCAACAGCCAGGTTTATACTTACACACCGTTGAATAACGATGCAATTACTTGCACACTTACCTCTTCGGAAGCCTGCATTACGGGTAATCCGGCGACAAGTAGCCCTGTGATTATGACGGTCAATTCACTTCTTCCTGTGGGCATCTCCATTTCCGCTTCATCCAATCCATTCTGTCTCGGTACTTCAGTGACATTAACTGCCACACCTGTCAATGGCGGTCCGCTTGTGGGTTACCAGTGGAAGGTAAATGGGACGAACGCAGGTACAAACAATCCGACCTACACCTACAATCCCGTTTCCGACGATGTCGTCACCTGTCTGATGAACTCTTCCCTGCAATGCGTATCCGGTAACCCGGCCACA
>CAYLVY010000242.1:1912-3102 GCA_964387205.1 uncultured Draconibacterium sp. | reverse complement strand
ATTAGCAATGAATCACTGGAAGCTGGCCATCGAAACCCACAACACCAACTTCCCTGATACCTTGCATGATTGCACCGATATCAGCGCCGTGGATCCCCGCCGGTATTTTTCTACCGACATTCTGATCACTTCCCCTGAATGTACCAATCACACCCTGGCAAAAGGCGTCAAGAGAGCTAAGGCACAGATCGACCTTTTCAACAGCGGAAAACTGGACCCGGCAGCCGAACGATCCCGGGCCACCATGTGGGATGTGCCCCGGTTTGCGGAGTATCATGATTATAACATCATAATAGTCGAGAATGTGGTCGATGCCCGCGAATGGATTATGTACGATGCTTGGCTGCAGGCGATGCATGCACTTGGATATCGGCATAAGGCGGTTTATCTGAATTCGATGTTCTGTCATCCGACCCCGCAAAGCCGCGACCGGATGTATATTGTATTCTGGAAGAAAGGTAATCATGAACCGATGCTCGATTTCAGGCCGGCAGCCAGGTGCCAACGGTGCGAAAAGGATATCCAAGCCATCCAGCGCTGGAAGAATCCTGCCAAACAATTCGGTAAGTACCGTAAACAATACATCTATGTTTGCCCGGCGTGCGGCACCGAGGTAATGCCTTACTTCTATGCTGCTTTCAACTGCATCGACTGGTCGGATATCGGCACCAGGATCAGTGACCGGAAACGACCATTGAATGAAAACACCATCCGCCGTATCGAATATGGACTGAAGAAATATGGGACGCAAAGCTTGATCATTCACTCAAAATATTCGAGTGAAGCAAGAGGCACGCAGCGATCAGTTATGGATTCCACCTTCACACAAACCTCGGTTATGTCACAGGCCATTGTTCATCCGTTTATTTTAAATGAACAGCAGACCACCGGTATCGGATGCAGGGTACGAGGTATTGAAGAGAACCTACCAACCGTCACCGGGAACTGGCAGTTCAAATTGATAACTCCTTTTATTCTGAAACAGGAGTATACCCGTCAACTGAATATGATGCGGGGTGTAATCGATCCGTTTCAGACACAAACAACTCATCATTCGATGGCGTTGATAACCCCATTTATAGTAGAAATGAACAGGACCGGCAATGGCCGTTCGGTAAACGAACCAATCAGTACCATATTATCCGGCGGTAATCATCATGGCTTGATTACCGATGATGCCTGGCGGAGCT
>CAYLVY010000242.1:0-1870 GCA_964387205.1 uncultured Draconibacterium sp. | reverse complement strand
ATCAGTTATTTCTATGGCAAAAGTCAGGCATCCGGAATAGATGAAGTAATCGGGACCGCATCTACAAAAGACCGGTTTGCTATTGTTAGTCACCGGGAACCCCTGGTTGAAGATTGCTATTTCCGGATGCTTCGGCCCGATGAGATAAAGCTGGCCATGGCGTTCGATAGTAATTACGTGATCCTTGGCAATCAAAAGGATCAGGTGAAACAATGTGGTAACGCCGTCACACCCCCGGTTATGGAGTGGCTGGTTGAAAAAGGAATTGAGTCATTACAATGAATTCTAATATATACATTATGAAATGTTTAAAATGTGATACTGAACTCATAAAAAGACCTGATTACCGCAAGGTAATTAGTACGGGATTTTTAGGATTTAAAACAAAGTTTATCATTGGATTTTCTCTTGTTTGTTTGAAATGTAATGATGAACATGGACCATTTGAGGAGATAACTCATATACCTAAAATTAACTGTTTTCCTGGACATTTCAATCCGCCGCCACCGCCCTCAATACCTAGAGTGATTGTGTTTGAGAAAAAATTGAATGGCAGGGATTTTTATGACCTGATGCAATCATACAGAATCGCTGATATAGCAAACCAGGCAGAAGTAATAAATCGATTTGAAGCTATAAAAAATTGGCTTATTGATAATGCATTTTAATGGTCTGGCTGCAGGCGCAACCTACTGTGACGGTTGCAGCAACATTATGCACTGTTAAATTCTAGAAAATGAAAAAAGTTTATCAAAAGGTAGTTGATAAAAATACAGGAGATTGTATGCAGGCCGTAATCGCTTCTTTGTTTGAAGTCGAATTAGAACAGGTACCAGAATTTATCAAACTCGGAGAACAATGGTTCTGGATGATGAGAAAATTCTTTACAGATCACGGGTATCCATATCTTGGTTACATCAACAGACACGATGGTGTTGATACTGAATTTCTGAAAAGAGTTGCCAAGTTTGATGGTGGTATTGATGGTTACTTGTATGCTTCAGTTCCTTCACAAAATTTTGGTGATGGGATTGGTCATGCGGTTGTTGTAGATACTGATCTGAACATAGTTCATGATCCTTCTCCAACACAGACATCAATGTGTTTAACGCCTGATGACATACTGGATATTATGGTCACCAAGCGCATAATCATCGGCAAGAGCGGGAATATCCTTACCTACGAAGAATATGATCAACTCAGTGAAGAGGAACGGCTGAAAATATTTTGAATTAGTGGTGCATAATGGCTCGGGCGGCAGGCGAAGGCCGGTGTAAGACTTCGCAAAGAAAATAACAGCCGGGCGGCTTTTGCTTACCGGCCATATTGTAGGCAGTTATGAGTCACCAAACAGAAGAAGATTACATGCAAACGCTTCAGATCATTAAGGAAATGGGGCAAAGACAGCGGGCAGAAAATTATCTGATTAATTGCGGAGATCTGAATGATATTATTATCTCAGAAAGCGAAATGTTACGCAAACGAGAATTAAAATATCTAAAGAGCAAAGACCGTAAATTCTTGGCAGAATATATAAAAGGAAGAAGGCATGGATTAGCAGAGTGCATTAAGTTACTTGCGAAAGTTTGGAAATGTCAGAATCCTGTTGATTTATTAGATTTCATTAAAGAAACATAGTAATTACTCCTAACGTAGCGTGTATGATACGTGCCGGATTAAAAACGAATAACTTATCAAATTATGACAAACGATATTAAACAGCAGAAACTTTGGCAAACCAATGAACCCGGCATGGATTATACACAGTGTTATATGCCGTTGATTTTAGACGCTTGCTGTGGTGGCCGTCAATTTTGGTTCGATAAAGAAAACCCCAATGTGTTATTTGCGGACCAACGAGTAATGGAAC
>CAYLVY010000241.1:0-3103 GCA_964387205.1 uncultured Draconibacterium sp. | reverse complement strand
GGGGCATCAACATCTCTTACAATACCATTAATAGTAATGATGGCGCCGGCGCCAACCACCCAACCACACTGCGCGGTATTTATGCCCAATCCGGAACAAGCGCCAATGCGACCATCTCCAATAATATCATTACCATTCATGGTGGTGCCACAAGCAGCCAGGTCGCCGCTGTCGAAAATGCCATAGGGTCTACAGCTGCCTCAAATACAATTAATATTACCAATAATACGGTCACCAATTGTACGTACAACACTGCCACTACCGGTGTTTTCTATGGTATTTATAACTCCGCCACGGCAGCTACGGTCAATATTAGTAGCAATACGGTCAGTAATATCAACCATGCAGGTACCGGATGGTTTTATGGTATTGAAACAGGATCACCGCCGACCGTTAATCTGAATAATAATACGGTAACCGGGATTGTCAGAACCGGTCCCAGCGGATCAACGGCCGCTTTTAAACTGACCAGTCCGACCAACCTGAGCGGCAGCGGAAACCTGGCAGATGGTTTATCCTACACTACGGTTACCTCTACCGGTAGCATCTATGGATTGTATAGCTTTTCCTCTGCCGTAAATGTCACCTTTTCGAACAATATTTTCCGCAACTTTTCCACACCCACAACCGGAACACTTTGTGGAATCAGGGAGTGGGGTAACGCCGGAACCAAGGTTTTTGAAAATAGCCAGATATATAATTTCAGCACCACTACCGGCGGCGCCGGCGGCGCTACCATGTATGGCATCTGGAGCTCAACCGGAGATATAACTTCCACAGGCAATACTATTTATGCCCTGAACAGTACCGGTACTACCGGTGGCACATCCGGGACAGTTGCCGGTGTCTATTATTCGGGCGGAGCCACCAATTCCTGTTCGAAAAACAAGATTTACAACCTCTCTTCCAACAGTACCAATCCCCTGGTATGTGGTATATATATGGGAGGCGGAACCTCCAATACCATTGTCAACAACTATATTGGCGACCTGGCAGCCCCTGCAGCCAATGCAGGATTACCGCTGGCCGGTTTCCAGATCACCGGGGGCACCAATGCCAATATTTACTACAATACGGTGAACCTGAATACCACCAGTAGCGGCGCCCTTTTCGGGAGTTCGGCCCTCTACGTGAGTACTACAGTAAACCTAACCTTAAGAAACAATATCCTGGTCAATACCTCTGTTCCCAATGGTGCTACCGGCTATACTGTTGCCTACCGCCGTTCGGGGACGACACTGACCAGTTATCAGGCTGCTTCCAATAATAACCTATTCTATGCAGGTGTTCCGGGACCCAATAACCTGATCCATTACGACGGGACCAATCCGTTCCAGACCCTGGCCGCTTATCAGGCCATGACGGTGCCGGCGACCCTCGCCCCCAGGGATAATGTTTCCATCACCGAAGTACCCTCCTTCCTCAGCACCAATGGCGCCGATGCCACTTTCCTTCATATCAATACCACCCTTTCGACCGGTATTGAAAGCGGCGGGGCTTTGATTGCCGGCATTGATGACGATTATGACGGAAATATCCGCTATGGAAGTACCGGCTATGCCGGATCAGGATCGGCACCGGATATCGGCGCCGACGAATTTGAAGGAGTTCCTTCCTATACCTGTGAGACCCCCAATCCCGGAAATACCATTGCTTCCGCCAATAACATCTGCCTGGGTACCACCGTCAATTTCTCCCTCGAGTTTTCCACACCCGGGACCGGCGTTGCTTACCAATGGCAAAGTTCAACAGACGGAATCCTCTATACTGATATTCCGGGGGCCAACCAGCCCACTTACAGCGAAACACCCACAGCAGCACTCTACTACCAGTGTAATGTGACCTGCAATAAATTTCCACCCACAACCACTGCTTCTGCTCCGGTGCAGATTCTTTTTGCCAACAGCGTGCTGACCACCACACCCAACACCCGTTGCGGTACCGGGACTGTTGACCTGTATGCAATGGTGAGCAACGGAACAGCCACCTGGTACGATGCCGCCTCCGGCGGAAATAATCTCGGTACCGGCAGCCCCTTTACCACCCCGGTGATCAGCTCCACGACCACTTTTTATGTGGCGGATGTAACCGCTGCACCCAGCAATGTGACGTTGGGCGCCGGAGCGCTGACCAGCTCAGGAAATTCAGGCTATCAGACGCCGTTCAATTATTATTGGGGAGGTGAGAAATCACAATATCTCATCAGGGGTTCAGAACTGACAGCCGCTGGCCTGGGGGCCGGCAATATTACGGCCATCGCTCTCGATGTGGCAACCAACGGAGGTCCTCTGAACGGATTTACCCTCAGCGTGGGCACCACGGCCCTGAATGCACTTACCACCTCCCTCCAGTCGGGATTGGCACCGGTTTACACGGCTGCATCCATTTCCCCAACCTCGGGAATTTTCACCATTAACTTCAATACTCCTTTTAACTGGGATGGCTCTTCCAACCTGATACTGGATTTTTGCTGGAGCAATAATGACGGTGGGAATTCTTCATTATCAGCCCATGTTAAATACGACAACACATCTTATGTAGCTACGGCCTATGCCCGTGACGATAATAAAACACCTGCGGTAATGTGTGGCTACACTACCGGTTACAGTACCTATTCCACCCGGCCCAAACTGATCTTCAGCGGGACGGCCTCCTGTTCCGGACCAAGGGTACCCGTAGTGGCAACTGTGCTAAATCCACCGCCCATCACGGCCACCGCCACACCGGATTCTTACTGTGAAGGCGCCAGCAGTGTGCTCAATGTAACCAGCCCCAACGATCCCAATTATACCTATACATGGGACCCGGGAAGCCTCGCCGGCCCCACCCACACCGTTTCACCTTCCACCACCACGGTTTATACCGTTAATGCATATGATGCAGTCAGTGGTTGCGGAAACTCTGCCGACGTGACGGTTACCGTGTACCCCTATCCTTCGCCTGTCACTATCGTTCCCGCCTCTGCGCAGGTGCCAGCCGGCGATATCCAGCAGTTATCAGCTGTTTCCGGCATTATCCTGGAGGAGGGCTTCAACGGACCGACCAATACCTGGACCACCATCAATAATTCCTACGGGGGTTATCCTGATGATGCCGCATGGAC
>CAYLVY010000240.1:1522-3145 GCA_964387205.1 uncultured Draconibacterium sp. | reverse complement strand
TGGTGAAACGGTGAAATGGTGAAATGGTGAAATGGTGAAATAAGCTATGCGCCGGGGGTTTCCGAACTTTCGCTACTTCGCTACCTCGCTACCTCGCTATTTCTGGGCCGTAGGCCCTCAAGATTTCTAGCCACGGTAATCCCACGAGGTATGGCCCGTGCCGTAGGTACGGAAGATTGGAAAATTTGAAGATGTGTTGATTTGAAGATAGAACTCGAATGACACAGATTGAGTGGATCTTCGCGAATCAATGTCTAAAAAAATCCGTGTAAATCCGCCATTTCCGTTTCATCCGCGTTCCATTAAAATGGTGAAACGGTGAAATGGTGAAATGGTGAAATAAGCTCTACGCCAGCAATTTCCAAAATTTCGCTATTTCGCTACCTCGCTATTTCGCTATTTTTTTGCACCCCCACCCTGACAGGGATCCCCCACCCTGACAGGGTCCCCCCACCCTGACAGGGTCCCCCCACCCTGACAGGGCCCCCTCAATTACCTCAACAATTCTGATTATCTTTGGGCAAGATACCAGGCGATATTTATGCAAAACCAACAATCCGATTCGATTATAATATCCAATGCAATGGAGTCGCTGTTCCATCGCAAGTTGTTCTTCCGGAATATATGTCTGCATCTTGTATTGTGGAGATGAAATCCTCGGGAGTGTCAAGCTGATGATTGCCGAATGAAATTAACCCGGAGCGCCTGCCTGGCAGGCGCTCCTCCTAAATTAACACTCAAATGAGAACAGTACTCCTCATCTTTAGTTGGATTCTGGCAACCCTGTATCAGCCGGTATTGGCACAGGAGTATTTTAACCGCCGGTATGATGTCAATTCAGATGGCTCATTAAGTTTTTCAACTGATATTCTTGAAGTATCAGGAGGATATTCAGTGACCTTTGTGTCAACGGGTATCACATATTCTTCTACTTCACGAATGGGTTTTTTCTTCATCGATTCCTTCGGGAATATCACCGGAACACCGGTGATAATTGAGGATTCTCTTATCAGTTTCCAGACCGGATATCCCGGATCGTTGATTGAACTGACCACAGGCAGCCGTTATGCATGCATCGGTACCAAGATGCAGTGGGTGCCCGACGGGCGGTACGACCGGGGGTGGCTGCTCTTTCTCAACGGATCGTTCGACACGTTGGAAACCCGAACATTTACTGATATCACGCCCCACGATACCAGCATCATGTTCAGGAATTTCAGAAGACTTGCCAACGGAGGCTTTGTGGTTGTAGGAATCAGAAACCCCGTAGCTGGAAACGGCTGGTTCAGGACGGGGATGTTCAGGACCGACAGCGCCGGTAACGAATTGTGGCGGAAATCGTATGGTTCGGGAAATAAACACATACAACCGCTAGATGTTGCTATGACATCCGATCAGGGTTTCGTTGTTGGCTCGCTTTCAACCGGTATTTTTTCGAAGGATGATACTCCTTTTCTTCTGAAAACTGATAGCGCAGGAAATCAGCAATGGTTGCTAAACCTGGGAAATACCACATGCGGGGAAACGGATATCAGTGTCGATCAGGCCCTCGACGGCAACATCCAGGTTGGAACCTATTATTCAGATACCTGTTATGGCAGTAATGGTTATGACGCGAGAATC
>CAYLVY010000240.1:0-1512 GCA_964387205.1 uncultured Draconibacterium sp. | reverse complement strand
TTCAGGACCGACAGCGCCGGTAACGAATTGTGGCGGAAATCGTATGGGTCGGGAAATAAGGATATCCAGCCACTCGATGTATCCCTTACTGCCGACCACGGGTTTGTGATTGGCTCTTTATCAAACGGGATTGGAGCTACGACGCATGATGCAACCCCTTTTTTACTGAAAACAGACAGCATAGGAAATCAGCAATGGACATTAAATCTTGGCAACATCAACTGCCGTGAAACGGATATCAGTGTCGATCAGGCTCTCGACGGCAACATTCAGGTTGGAACCTATTATTCGGATACCTGTTGGGGAAGCGATGGATGGAAGGCAAGAATCAACCTTCTAAAAATAAGGCCCGATAAAAGCATCGTTTGGGATAAAAAATATGGAACAATAAAACTGAATTTATATTTCAGTAAAGTCAAGGTGCTTCCTTGCGGTGATGTACTTGCAACCGGTTGGTACAATGCGCCTGGTTTTGTTTCATTTATTTCATGGATTCTTCGTACCGATTCGGCCGGCAATGAAAAGTGGTACAGGGAGTACGCGGGATTGACCGGCAATAACAGCCATAATTATCTATTCAATGTGATCCCGGTCAGCGATGGTGGTTTTGCCGCCTGCGGATGGGTGCTGCCGATGGCACCGGATACAGGCACGCAGGACAGTTGGGTGATCAAGGTCGACAGCCTGGGATGCGAGAGCCTTTCATACTGCTGGGTGGGACAGGATGAAATAATGGTGAAGACCTTTACGCCGGGAAAGCCCTTTGTGGTATTCCCCAATCCTGCCGATGAGCGGCTCACGGTTGAGTTTCACCACAACCCCGATAGAGCAGAAATTGGATTATACGACCTGCTTGGCCGGTGTTTGATCAGATTGCATCATCCGAAAAACACTCAAAGTGCGAAACTTGATGTAAGCCACCTCCCGCCGGGTGTTTACCTGCTGCGCGTTGTTACCGGAGATAGGGTTTGTGAAGCGGAGAAGGTGGTGGTCAGGTAAAAATGTGAAATGTGAAATGTGAAATGGTGAAATTAACTCTGCGCCGGAGATTTCCAAAATTTCGCTATTTCGCTATTTCGCTATTTCGCTATTTCTTCCGTACCTACGGCACGGGCCGGAATGTCGCTGGGCCATTCCTGAGCTACAAAGCTTGTGTGCCTACGGCACAGGCAAACGATAAAACGGTAAAATTGTGAACCGGCAAAACGGTGAAATAAACTATGCCCCGGCAATTTCCAAAATTTCGCTATTTCGCTACTTACCTGGGCCGTAGGCCCATAAGCTTTGTAGCCACGACGATCCCACGCGATATGGCCCGTGCCGTAGGTACGGATGATTTGATGATTTGAAAATTTGTTGATTTGAAGATTAGAAAATGGGAAAATAGAACGCGGATTGGGCGGATTTCCGGCGATTTCTGCACCGACACCCTGACAGGGTCCTCCCACCCTGACAGGGCCAATCCAACAAGGTCTATGACCGGAAGCTGATAAAATCCTATGACCAGGTTGT
>CAYLVY010000239.1:0-3173 GCA_964387205.1 uncultured Draconibacterium sp. | reverse complement strand
ATCTACTACAAACGATCCACCGACGGAGGCGTAACCTGGGAACCGGATATGCGCCTGACCGGCAATCCAGCGGTTTCCTATTCACCTTCCATTGCAGTGAACGGTAACCTGGTGCATTTAGTCTGGTATGACACTTCGGACGGGAACGAGGAGATCTACTACAAACGATCCACCAATGGAGGCCTGACGTGGGAAGCAGATGTCCGGCTGACCAACGACCCTGCATTCTCCGACAATACATCCATAGCTGTCTCCGGCAGCTCCGTGCATGTAGCGTGGATGGACACCCGCGACGGCAATTATGAAATATACTATATACGATCCGCTGATGAAGGGCTAAACTGGTATCCGGAAACGCGACTCACCTGGAATGATGGCAGTTCCTTCAATCCATCCATTGTCAGCTCCGGCTTGAATGTTCATTGTGTGTGGTACGACGGCAGGGAGGGAAATTATGAGATATTCTACAAACTTTCAACTGACGGCGGGATCAACTGGGAAGATGATTTGCGGCTGACTGAGGATCCGGCCTCTTCCGCTTTCCCGTTTATTGCAGTTTCAGACAGCCTTGTGCATGTAACATGGCAGGACGACCGCGATGGAAATCCCGAGATATACTATAAAAGGAACCCGAACGGAAATCTTGCCACAATAACAGGCTCAGCCTCACCATGCCAGGGAAGTTCACAGGACTACAGCGTTCCGGAGGTTGCCGGCGTGACAGAAACCTGGTCGTTCCCGTCCGGCTGGACCATTACGGCCGGCCAGGGGACGAATATCGCGACTGTAACTGTCGGAGCTAACAGTGGTACGATTTTCATGTCACCCTCCGCAGGCCCTCCCGGCTCCTTGCCTGTTACAGTACTTACAGTACCTGCGCAACCCTCACCGATAACCGGGAATACCAGCCCCCATGCCGGAACAACGGGCCTGAACTACAGCGTTACCAGCGTACCGGATGTCACCTACGATTGGACTGTACCCTCCGGATGGGTCATCAAGGGAGGTAACGGGACCAGCAGTATCACCGTAACGGCGGGTTCGACTCCGGGCATTATTGAAGTGGTCCCATCCAATGAATGCGGCGACGGAACTTCATCGACCCTGGCCGTCACTGTGATTGTTGATGTTCAGGAGGCAACGGTCTCGCCGCATCCGTTTACCATTTCTCCCAATCCCGCCAAGGAACAGATAAATATTTCGCCAGGGGATCATTCCGGATCTTATATACTAACCATGACCGATATGGCCGGCCGTGTGGTTCTGATTGGCGGATTCACAGGAAATAGCAGTATTGATGCAGGCAATCTAAGTAGCGGCATCTTTCTGGTCACCATAACGTCTGACAATGCCCAGGTTTACAGGTTCAAACTTTTGCTGAACAAATAAAAATAACACACTGAAAATATGAAATACATGAAAAACATCAGAACGGTCGGCTGGGCCATCCTCTTCAGCATGCTTGGTTCATCGGCCATGTCCCAGGGTTTTGGCTGGGCCGGAAATATGGGGGGAACAGGCAACGACCTCGGAAATTCCATCGTTGTGGACGCTCAGGGTAACAGTTATACGACAGGTAGTTATTCCGGAGAAAGTGATTTTGACCCGGGGGCGGGCGTGTTTACCCTGACCGCAGCGGGAGCCGGTGACGCATTTATCACCAAACTCGACTCCGCCGGAAACCTGATCTGGGCAAAAAGCGTGGGAGGAGCTGACAATGATGGCGGGACTTCGGTGGCGGTTGATCCGTCGGGAAATGTTTACCTGACGGGTCTTTTCTGGGGTACAGCCGATTTTGACCCGAGACCGGGAACGTATAATCTGACCTCTGCGGGAAGTTATGATCTGTACATTCTGAAACTGGATCCTTCCGGCGGGTTTTTATGGGCAGTGGCTTTAGGAGGAACGGGGGGGGACTATGGTAACGCGGTGATCCCGGATCCTGTGGGTAGTGTTTATATTACCGGCACATTTCAAGGAATCGTGGATTTTGACCCTGGCGCCGGTGTGCATAACTTAACCGCATCCCTGGGAAACGAGCTTTTTCTGTTAAAACTGGATGTCTCAGGGAGTTTCGTTTGGGCCATCCAATCCGAGGGGACCCTGGATATTTATGCAAACTCCCTGGCACTTGATCCATCGGCAAATATATACATGGCAGGTAATTTCCAGGGATCGGTTGACATGGACGGAGGCCCCGGCACTCTTACCCTGACATCATCGGGCGCCGATGATATTTTCGTGTCCAAATATGATTCTTCCGGGAATTTGATCTGGGCAAACAATATTGGGGGACCTGCGTTTGATTACGGGTTTTCCATTGCTGTTGACGCTTCGGGAAATAGTTACACCACAGGCTCTTTCAGGGAAACCGTCGATTTTGATCCGGGTCCGGGAACGTATACTTTAACATCCTTCAATGCCTCTGAAGACATATGTATATTGAAGCTGAACGCCTCCGGCGATTTTGCCTGGGCCGCACAAATGGGAGGGAATTCAACGGACAGGCCATCTTCGATAGCTGTCCATGCCTCCGGTGTGTATTCCACTGGCTTCTTTTCCGAAACATCTGATTTCGATCCGGGCGCCGGAACCGTTGCATTAACATCAAACGGCAGCCTTGATATCTATCTGTTAAAGCTTGGCTTGTCCGGCAATTTTGCCTGGGTGCAGCAAATGGGAGGAGCGCAGGCCGACATCGGTTACTCAATCGCTGCCGGAACGGGTGGTGTTTTTTCAACGGGGGGCTTCCGGGAGGTTGCAGATTTCGACCCGACCGCGGGATTATTCAATCTGACCTCTGCCGGGCTTGCTGATGTCTATGTGCAGAGATTAATCGATAACCTGATAACAGCTATCGAAGAAAAGGAGACCGATAACATAAGCATCTTTCCAAATCCGAACAACGGTAGTTTCTCGGTATTCATGAACAACACCCGCAGCGAATCCGTCACGGTTTCAATTTACAATGCCACGGGTTTGAAAGTATATGAGCTTGGTAATATTGACGCGACAGGAAAGGTAGAGAAAACGATAGACCTGGGCGATATTGAAAGCGGAATCTATACCATGGTTATACAAGACCAGAATTCCAGATTGTTCAAAAAGCTGATCGTAACCGGAAAAGAAAGATAGAAGAAACACGAAATTTTTATGCAGAACCCAATAATGAA
>CAYLVY010000238.1:0-3197 GCA_964387205.1 uncultured Draconibacterium sp. | reverse complement strand
CCCTCTACTCCCAGGAGGAACGGAAATACATGCTGGAAGCCCTCCGGCTTGTCTCCGCCGTTTCCATCAATACCGGCAGCGGACTGCTCGACTTCGGTCCTGATCTTCCCCGCATCAACCCCGATATCCTCTTCGTAAACGAAGATGGCCACTCTCCCGAAAAAGAAAAACTCTGTCAGCAGATTGGCATCCAATACATTGTAAGTAAACGCATCCCCGCACCCGGACTCCCCTCCCGATCTACCACGGAGATCCGCAACTCAAGCCGGATTCCCTTCAGGATCGATCTGGCAGGAGGATGGCTAGACCAACCCTATGTTTCCAAACACCACCCCGGTCCGGTCATTACCATCGCCATCGAACCCAACCACCCCTTCAACGATCGTAGCGGCATGGCCTCCTCCACCCGGGCCAAAGCTATCGACCTGTGGCAATCGGACATCCCGGGAGGTGATCGCGAAAAACTGGCCAACATTCTCTTCTGTTACGAAAACCCACCCGGATCAACCTACATCAGCGGTTCACAAGACTCCATCGGCATTGTGATGCCGGGAATCAACTACCTTTGGTATGATCCCAACCAATACTGGCCCTCCCATATCATCCGCAACATCGATCCGGAACTGCTTGACTGGATAGAATCCCACCTGTTTCTCCTTCCTATGAAACCCCGAAGCAAAGGATTCAACATCCTGGATCACACCGAGATCACAGCCGAAAAAGCACACCGCCTGGCTATTGCAGCAGATACCCTGTGGCATGCCGCCATGGCAAAGGATCTGGCAACCTTCGGAAAAGCCATGACCGATAGCTTTGATGCGCAGGTGAGCATGTTCCTTTCCATGTCGAATCCCGCCATCCGGGCACAGATCGAAACCCATAAAGAGCACTCCCTGGGATGGAAGCTGAGTGGCGCCGGAGGTGGAGGCTACCTCATCCTGGTTGCACCGGAAGCGCTTCCGGGAACTCTCAGGATCAGGATCAGAAGAACATAATACCTGTAAATATGAAACGATACGGACAAGTTATCCGGGTCAAACCCGAAAAACTGGACTACTACAAAGAGCTGCACGCCAACCCCTGGCCCTGCGTGTTGGAGATGATCCACGTCTGCCACATTCAAAACTACTCCATCTTCCTGCTGGAAGAGAACACCCTCTTTGCTTACTACGAATACACCGGCGATGATTATACTGCCGATATGGCAAGAATGGCTGCCGACCCTTGCATCCAAGCCTGGTGGGCAGAGACAGCCCCCTGTCAGAAGAGCATGTCAGCCACCCCCGCCGAGTGGTGGCTCACCCTGCCGGAGATCTTCCATACCGATTAACTCTCTCCTGCCTGCTCACCGAACCCGCCAGCCCCACCTCCCAAAGCAATACACCACGGCAAAGCACACCAACGGCACCAGGTAACCCCATTGCATAGCCGACACATCGGCGATATAGCCCATCAGCAACGGTGCCAGGGCTCCACCCACGATCGCCATCACCAGATAAGAAGAGGCTTTTTTGGTCAACACTCCCAACCCATTCAATCCCAGCACAAAAATCGTAGGAAACATGATCGACATGAAAAAATAGGTTGTAAAGAGCGCTACGATGGAGATCCAGCCAAGTCCGGCTACCACCAGCACCATCATGAGCATACACATCGCGGCATACACCGACAGTAACCGGTTGGGTTTAACCGAACGCATCAGGGCGCTTCCCGACAGTCGGCCGATCCAGAAAAGCCCCATACCCCCGAACGACAGAATGATGGCCGCCACCTCGTTGGAAATGGTGAGGATTGATTCGGTGACATAATTGATAAAAAAACTGTTGATACCGGTTTGGGCCGCTACATAAAAAAACTGCGCCATCACTGCCATCATAAAGTGTTTGTGGCTCCATAAGGATCGCGTGGATTGGATCGCCGTATCCTGTTCATGCATCTCACCCGCCTGCTCCTCCGTTTCGGGTAGAGGTGTGCGCACAAACAGCAGCGCCACCAGCAACACCATGCATCCGATCCCCAAGTAAGGCCATGTAAGCGTTGTAAACGCATTGTCATCTTCAGAGGTCATCCCAAAGATCAGGAGACCACCTACCAGTGGTCCGAAAATCCATCCCAACCCATTGAACGACTGGGAAAAATTCAACCGCCGTTCGGCCGATTTCCTGGGCCCGAGCACCGCGATATAAGGATTGGCTGCCGTTTCTAAAAACGCCAATCCGAACGCGATAATCATCAACGCCGTTAAAAACGGCCAGAAAGCCTGGATATGGGCTGCCGGCAGAAAGGCAAACGCCCCCAGCGCATAGAGCAATAAACCCGTCACAATTCCCCGTTTGTATCCAAACCGATTCATGAAATAGCCCGCCGGCAGTGCTGCCAGGAAGTACCCGCCATAAACCGAGAACTGCACCAGACCCGATTCGGCTCGTGTCACATCCAGAATCTCCTGGAAATGCTTGTTCAGCACATCCAGCAAACTATGGGCAAATCCCCAGAAAAAGAACAAACTGGTAACCAGGATAAATGGCAATAGGAGCCTTTTCCGGTTGGCCGATCCCAGGAGGGAGTTATGTGTTTTCATATTTTTCAGGTTCAGAAATAACGCACAAATCTATAATAAAAACAGCAGTCGGGACAAACAATAACCGATCAGGGAGGACGATATTTAGTACCTTTGCCAGTAAATGCAGAAATCATGAAACCGAAGACAGCACTCATCACCGGCATCACCGGTCAGGACGGCTCCTACCTGGCTGAATTCCTCCTTGACAAAGGGTATGAAGTCCACGGCATCCTTCGCAGGGCATCCTATTTCAACACCAGCCGCATCGAGCACCTCTATTTTGAAGAGTGGATCAAAGACATGCAGCGTAAGAAAAGCATTGAGCTCCATTACGGCGACATGACCGATTCCAGCTCTCTGTTGCGGATCATTCAATCGGTGAAGCCCGATGAGATCTACAACCTTGCAGCCCAGAGTCATGTGAAAGTCTCCTTTGAAGTTCCCGAATACACTGCCGAATCTGATGCCGTTGGGACTCTCCGGATCCTGGAGGCCGTGCGGATCCTTGGTCTCGAAAAAACCTGCCGCATTTACCAGGCATCTACATCCGAATTGTATGGGAAAGTACTGGAAGTCCCGCAAAGTGAGACCACCCCGTTTTATCCCCGTTCACCCTATGGAGTAGCCAAGCAAT
>CAYLVY010000237.1:0-3197 GCA_964387205.1 uncultured Draconibacterium sp. | reverse complement strand
CCCTCTACTCCCAGGAGGAACGGAAATACATGCTGGAAGCCCTCCGGCTTGTCTCGGCCGTTTCCATCAATACCGGCAGCGGAGTGCTCGACTTCCTCCCTGATCTTCCCCGCATCAACCCCGATATCCTCTTCGTAAACGAAGATGGCCAATCGCCCGAAAAAGAGGAACTCTGTCACCAGTTTGGCATCCGGTACATGGTGAGTAAGCGCATCCCCGCACCCGGACTCCCCTCCCGTTCTACCACGGAGATCCGCAACTCCAGCCAGATCCCCTTCCGGATCGACCTGGCAGGAGGATGGCTCGACCAACCCTATGTTTCTAAACACCACCCCGGTCCGGTCATCACCATCGCCATCGAACCCGACCACCCCTTTAACGATCGCAGCGGCATGGCCTCCTCCACCCGGGCCAAAGCCATCGACCTGTGGCAATCAAACATCCCGGCCAGTGACCGTGAAAAACTGGCCAATATCCTCTTTTGCTACGAAAATCCACCCGGATCAACCTACATCAGCGGTTCGCAAGACGCCATCGGCATCGTGATGCCCGGAATCAACTACCTCTGGTACGATCCCATCCAGTACTGGCCCACCCATATCATCCCCAACACCGATCCGGAACTGCTCAACTGGATCGAATCCCACCTGTTTCTCCTTCCCCTGAAACCCCGCAGCAAAGGATTCAACATCCTGGATCACACCGAGATCACAGCCGAAAAAGCACATCGCCTGGCCCTTGCAGCTGATTCCCTGTGGCAGGCAGCCTTGGCAAAGGATCTGCCGGCATTCGGGAAAGCCATGACCGATAGCTTTGAAGCGCAGGTGAGCATGTTCCCCTCCATGTCGAATCCCGCCATCCGGGCCCAGATCGAAACCCATAAAGAGCACGCCCTGGGATGGAAGCTGAGCGGCGCCGGAGGAGGAGGCTACCTCATCCTCGTTGCACCGGAAGCGCTTCCGGGAACCCTCAGGATAAGAATCAGAAGAGCATAATGCCTTTGAATATGAAACGATACGGACAAGTCATCCGGGTCAAGCCCGAAAAACTGGAGTACTACAAAGAGCTGCACACCAACCCCTGGCCATGCGTGTTGGAGATGATCCACGCCTGCCACATCCAAAACTACTCCATATTCCTGCTGGAAGAGAACACCCTATTTGCTTACTTCGAGTATACCGGCGATGATTATGCTGCCGATATGGCCAGAATGGCTGCTGACCCCTGCATCAAAGCCTGGTGGGCAGAGACCGACGCCTGTCAGGAGAGCCTGTCGGCCGACCCCTCCGAGTGGTGGCTCACCCTGCCGGAGATCTTCCATACCGATTAACCGCGTCCTGCCTGTTCACCGGACCCGCCAGCCCCACCTCCCGAACCCATACACCACGGCAAAGCACACCAGCGGAACCAGGTATCCCCATTGCATGGCCGACACATCGGCGATATAGCCCATCAGCAACGGCGCCAGGGCACCACCCACGATCGCCATCACCAGGTAGGAAGAGGCTTTTTTGGTCAGTGGTCCCAACCCCTTCAATCCCAGCACAAAGATCGTAGGGAACATGATCGACATGAAAAAATAGGTTGTAAAGAGCGCAACGATGGAGATCCAACCGAGTCCGGCCACCACCAGCACCATCAGGACCATACACATCGCGGCATACACCGACAGCAGCCGGTTGGGTTTGACCGAACGCATCAGGGCGCTCCCCGACAGCCGGCCGATCCAGAAAAGCCCCATACCCCCGAACGACAGAATGATGGCCGCCACCTCGTTGGAGATGGTGAGGATCGATTCGGTGACATAGTTGATAAAAAAACTGTTGATACCCGTTTGGGCAGCCACATAAAAAAACTGTGCCATCACCGCCAGTGTAAAGTGCCGGTGGCTCCATAAGGAGCGGGTGGTTGGGATCGCCGTTGCCTGTGCAGGCATCTCACCCGCCGGGTCCTCTGTTTCAGGAAGGGGCGTGCGCACAAACACCATCGCCACCAGCAGCACCACGCATCCGATCCCCAGGTAGGGCCACGTCAGCGTCGTAAACGCATTGCCGTCATCAGAGGTCATACCAAAAATAAGTATACCACCCACCAGCGGTCCGAAAATCCATCCCAGCCCATTGAACGACTGGGAAAAATTCAACCGCCGTTCGGCCGATTCCTTGGGTCCGAGCACCGCGATATACGGATTGGCTGCCGTTTCCAGAAACGCCAGTCCGAACGCAATGATCATCAACGCCGCTAAAAACGGCCAGAAAGCCTGGATATGGGCCGCCGGCAGAAAGGCAAACGCCCCCAGCGCATAGAGCAGCAAACCCGTCACAATTCCCCGTTTGTACCCAAACCGGTTCATGAAATAGCCCGCCGGCAGTGCTGCCAGGAAGTACCCGCCATAGACCGAGAACTGCACCAGTCCGGATTCGGCCCGTGTTACATCCAGAATCTCCTGGAAATGCTTGTTCAGCACATCCAGCAAACTATGGGCAAACCCCCAGAAAAAGAACAAACTGGTAACCAGGATAAACGGTAGCAGGAGTCGTTTCCGGTTGGCCGATCCCAGGAGGGAGCTATGTGTCTTCATACCATATAGATTCAAAAATAACCCACAAATCTAGGATAAAAACAGCAGTCGGGACAAACAATAACCGATCAGGGAGTACGATATTTCGTACCTTTGTTAGCAAATACAGCATTCATGAAACAGAAAACAGCGCTCATCACCGGCATTACCGGTCAGGACGGCTCCTACCTGGCTGAATTCCTCCTTGACAAGGGGTATGAAGTCCACGGCATCCTTCGCAGGGCCTCCTATTTCAACACCAGCCGCATCGAGCACCTCTATTTTGAAGAGTGGATCAAGGACATGCAGCAGAAGAAAAGCATTGAGCTCCATTACGGCGACATGACCGATTCCAGCTCCTTGTTACGGATCATCCAGTCGGTGAAGCCCGATGAAATCTACAACCTCGCAGCCCAGAGCCATGTAAAAGTCTCCTTTGAAGTCCCCGAATACACTGCCGAATCCGATGCTGTTGGCACCCTGCGCGTTTTGGAGGCCGTACGGATCCTTGGTTTGGAAAAAACCTGCCGCATTTACCAGGCATCTACATCCGAATTGTATGGGAAAGTGCTGGAAGTACCACAAAGTGAGACCACCCCGTTTTATCCCCGTTCACCCTATGGAGTAGCCAAGCAAT
>CAYLVY010000236.1:2373-3233 GCA_964387205.1 uncultured Draconibacterium sp. | reverse complement strand
GGCCGGTCCGGGGTGTAACGGTTCGACACAGTTTCAGACTACCGGGACTCCGTCGGCATACTGGGCTCATATTTTAAATATTTACCCCGGAGAGTTTGCAAGGTTCAATGTTGTAAGCGGTACCCTATATCATTGGTCACTTTGCCCTGACCATTGCGGCAGTGCTGGATATGATTCGGAGCTTACCTTGCGGAGGGCCTCTGACGACCTTTTCCTCGGATTTGCCGACAATACCTGCGGGGATGATGCGCGTATATCCTGGACTGCAACATTCACCGGCGAGGTGAAGGTGATCCTTTCTGTACAACATTGTAATACGGGCTCCTATTTTACCAACCTGGCCTATAAAACCGGCGATCTCGTGGCAGCAACCCTGGCGGTATCGCCATCCAACCGGAATGTCAGTGCAGCAGCGGGTTCCACAACGTTTACCATAACATCAAACTCCTCATGGTCCATTGGGGGACTGCCTGCATGGGTTACCTCCATCACACCTGCAACAACAGGCGCGGGGAATAATACCATAACAGTGAATTATGCTTTAAATGCCACCGGAGCACAACGGGTGGCCACACTGTTTGCCAGCACAGCAGGCTGCCTGGAAGACATTTTTACGATCACCCAGGGTGAGGCAACCACAGCCTGCCCATCTTATGATTATGCAATTACCCCATCTTACTCCTGGCAAACCCACAGCGCATCCCATGGCACATACAGTGGAAAGATGTATCGGTTATACGTGACCAACGGCAGGACTTACTCCTTTAAAACGGGGTGCGGCGATGGGGCCACTGCTGATTATGATACCTACATGGAACTGTATGACGCAAGCTGCAACTTATTCCTGACTAACGATGATG
>CAYLVY010000236.1:0-2363 GCA_964387205.1 uncultured Draconibacterium sp. | reverse complement strand
ATCTTTACGTTCAAGAATTGACTGGACAGCCGACTATACAGGATATCTTTACTTGAAAGTCAGGGGTTTAGGAAGTGATTACGGTAGCTATACCCTTGCGTACCGTGCAGAAGGATGCCTCAACAGTGTATTTTTCTCGGGTCCGCACACCTTAACAGGCAACTGGAACTGGGTGCTTTCCATTTTCCCCGGTGATCATTCCACCTTCAACGTGGTGGCAGGAACACAGTATCATTGGTCACTATGCCCGGAGCATTGCGGAGATGCCTCGTACGACTCGGAACTGACCTTACGGAAGCATGACGATGGCAGTTTCATTGCATTTTCTGATGATGCCTGCGGAGATGATGCCCGCATTTCATGGACGGCTACCTTCACAGGCGTGGCCAGGGTTGCGGTGACAAAATATCCGTGTTCCGCGCAGTCAATCTCGTCGAAGCTTGCCTTTAAAAGCGGTGCGCTGGATGTTCCTAATTTTTCTGTTCCAACATACAGTCCCTATCCGGTGCCCTCCACGGCCGGTACGATGACCTATTCGATCGTGGCGAATCAACCCTGGTCGGTTCATGGCTGGCCGGCATGGATTACCTCTGTAACCCCGGCAAGCGGATCCGGCAATGCAACCATAACGGTGGCGTATGCTGCCAATGCCACCGGTGTGCAACGTGAAGCCACGCTTACATTTACGCCGGTATGTGGCACTGCCCTATCCAGAACGCTGGTTCAGGGTGAAGCCCCGACTGCCTGCCCGGGCTACGATTTTACCATTGCTCCTTCGACCACCTGGCAGCTTCATGTATGGTCGCACGGTACTTACAGCGGCAAAATTTACCGGGTAAGCATGGCTGCAAACCAGAAGGTTACCTTTAAAACCGGATGTGGCGACGGGGCAACTGCCAATTACGATACGTATCTTGAGTTTTATGATTCGGACTGTAATTTGCTTGCCACGGACGACGATGGCTGCGAAAGTGATCGGTCCATCCTTACCTGGTCGGTGCCTACCGCAGGCTACTATTACCTAAAAGTCAGAGGTTTTGGTAACAATTTTGGCGATTATACCCTGGCATACCAGCGTTGTACGCTTCCTGCCGTGCCCGGAGTCATCTCAGGAAATTCAACCCCATGCCAGGCGACGGCCAACACCTATAGTGTTTCGCCGGTATCGGGTGCAACATCCTACATCTGGACCCTGCCTGCCGGCTGGAGCGGCACCAGTTCCTCCAATGCCATCGTGGCTACCGCAGGAACTGCAGGGGGAACGATTAAGGTCAGGGCGGTGAATGGTTGCGGCGAGGGGTTCGACCGCACACTGGCCGTTTCCGTTAGTGCTATCCCGGCACAACCTGGTGCCATAAGCGGACCATCCAGTGTTATCAATGGAGGTAGCTACACTTATACCGTTTCTGCCGTTCCAGGGGCTTCGGTTTATTCCTGGACTTTGCCGACCGGATGGAGCGGTACATCAACCACCAATTCCATCACAGCCACAGCTGGAGCAAGTAGCGGATTGATCTCCGTGACGGCCAGCAATGTATGCGGGACCAGTCCTGCACGGTCACTTACCGTTACTTTAACCACGGTGCCTGCATCACAAACCCTGCAAAACACGATAATTAACCCCGGACAGTCAGCTTGCTTCAATGCTCTGCAAACCATTACCTTGGCCGGTAGCGGTACCTATTTTACGGTCATGAGCAGCGGAAGCGTGGAACTGGTAGCCGGTCAGAAAATTTCGATGCTCCCCGGAACATACGTCTATCCGGGTGGTTACCTGCTTGGAAGGATTGCCGTGGCATACAATTATTGTACACCCCCAGGCGCCAAGGAGCTCACGGAATATTCCCGGATACCTGAACTGCCGCTTAACGTGGAGTATAATGTGTTCAGCCTCTATCCGAACCCGAACCTTGGAACCTTTACGCTGGAGCAACAACCAACGGATTATGAAGGAGATCTGCATGTAGATATCTTCACGGTCAGGGGAGAACGGGTGTACCAGGCAATTTTACCAGACCAGACAAAGAACGAGTTCCGGATGGAGCAACTGATGAATGGTATGTACATCCTCAAAATCCGGAAAGAAAATCACTTCGAAACCTTCAAGCTGGTGATCGCCCGATAAAAGGTATAGGCGTAACTTATTTACAATGAAGAACATGGAGGGTGCTCAACTACCCTCCATGTTCTTTTTTATTATTTTATAGCACAAGTGCAGAAAAATGAGCGGTGTAATATTATTTTTTTGCCGGATAATGTGGAATTACTATCTTTGCAGCCCTGAAAATGCCAGGCTTTATCAGCAAGGCATCAGCCGGATGGAGAGGTGGGTGAGTGGCTGAAACCAACAGTTTGCTAAACTG
>CAYLVY010000235.1:0-3245 GCA_964387205.1 uncultured Draconibacterium sp. | reverse complement strand
AATCACCGTCTGGAAGGAACGGATCGCGTCAAGGTGGGGATGATAAAGCTGTCCATCATACCCGATTCCTCAACTGTTTTCGTGGCCGATGAAGTCTATCCCGTCTGGTGTATGAAGGGAAAGGATACACTCCTCACCGTGATCGGCTATCCCCCGGAAAAGCCGCGCAATTCCCGTTTTTCCTTCTATACCACCGCTCTGATCAACGCCGCAATGTTCGAAGACCAAGCCCGGCATGTGGGAGCCCGAGTCGCCCGTGCTCTGAACCTGCCGCTAGAGGTCGAAAACCTCGGCAAGACCTATGACCCGGCCGATATCCCTCCTGAATGGTTTGACGAGACTCTCGTTCGGGCCCGGCTGAAGTGGCGGCGTCTGCAGGGCCGCTGATGATCAGAAAAAGCTATTCTCAGACCGTCCCCCCAAAAAAGTTCATTGCCTTTGCCTGTAATGATAAATTTTTATGATACCCATTCCCACTATGATCCCCAAGATCATCAGCATTAGCATAGCCGGAAGCACCCCCATTTTCAGGCACAGGTAGCTAAACCCGATGGCGGGGAGAAGCGCCGTGCGAACGACAGCTTTGGCGACATGATCGTTCTCGATAATTTTGGCCGCACCAGGAGATACCCGATAGTACCAATCAACAAAAATTTTACCGAAACGGCCTTTCAAAAGGACATCATCCCGAAACTGACGGAGAATCTGCACACACGGATGAAGATGGGAACCGAAGGCGGCAGTGGCGATAAAACATCCGCTTTTTTCATTTTCAGTAAAAGAAAACTTCTGAATCCGGTCGAAAAAGTCTGCCACATAAACATTTCCCGCGGCGTCAACCGTGATCCCGGCAGGATACATGAATAGCCCGTTTCCCATACCTTCCTTGCCCCACTTGGTAACATACGTACCAGATGATGTAAATTTCTGGACTCGATGGTTCATCCGGTCAGTAACATAAATATATCCTGCTCCATCAATGGCGATCCCGGACGGAGAACTGAATTGGCCATTATTTTCGCCGTAAGAACCCCATTCCAAGATAAAGACACCATCGGATGTAAACTTTTGAATCCGGTTATTGTTGGTGTCGGCCACATAAATATTTCCAAAGGAATCCATGACCATGCATAAAGGAGCCCCAAATTGTCCCTTGCCCTCGCCCGGGGAACCCCATTTTCCGAGGAAGACACCGTTAGCCGAAAACCGCTGGATGCGATTATTGCCCGAGTCTAGCACATAAATATCTCCAGACGGTCCGACAACAACTACGCGGGGAAACCAAAACTCTCCATCTTCTGAACCCAGCGAACCCCATTTGGCTAAAAAGGTACCTTCCGGAGAAAATTTCTGAACCCGGCTGTTGCCGAAGTCCATGACATAATAGTTTCCGGATGTATCAAAGGCAATGGATTGTGGGTACTTCAGCTCACCTGAGGCTATGCCTTCCGTTCCCCATTTGGAAATAAATTCTCCGGAAGGAGTAAACCTTTGAAACCGATGATTGCCGCTATCGGCCGCAATCAAATATCCGAATTTGTCCATCAACAGGTTGATGATCATATTAAACCGCCCGTTGCTGGTGGTGTCCGGGCCCCATTTGGTCAGGAAAACCCCCTCTGTTGTAAACTTTGAAACACAGTGATTCGATGAATCGGCAACGAAAAGCTGACTGCTTTTATCGGCGGCAAGACCTGTGGCGTAAGTAAACTCCCCATTTCCAACTCCGCGGACACCCCATTTACCGAGGAAGACACCGTTGGCCGAAAACTTTTGCACCCGGTAATTTTCTGTATCATTGAGATAAACGTTGCCGGTACTATCCACGGCAATCCCCTGCGGAAAGTTGAATTCCCCGTCTCCCGATCCCTGGATTCCCCATTTTGTCATAAAGATGCCATTAGCGTTAAATTTCTGAACGCGGCTATTTCCCGAGTCAGTCACATAAACATGACCTGTTGCATCCACCGCAATTCCCTGAGGATTACTGAACTCTCCGTCTGCGGTTCCAAAAGTGCCCCACTGGGCAATGAAGATGCCGTTCGTGGTATATTTTTGGATTCGGTTGTTGCCAGTGTCGGTTACATAAACATTTCCTGCAGCATCCAGTGCAATGCCGATAGGTGCATTGAACTCACCATCGTCCGAACCCTGGGTTCCCCATTTAAGAACAAACGCCCCACTCGCCGTGAATTTCTGGACTCGGTTCAACTGGTCATCCACAACATAAACATTGCCTGACTTGTCTACGGCAATGCCCCGGGGCGACTCAAATTGTCCGTTTCCATCCCCCTTTGTGCCCCACTGGGTAATCCATGTGCCTGTTGACGAAAACTTCATAACATTGGTTTTACCAAAATCGACGACATACACATTGCCCGTAGCATCGACGGCTACCCAGTTAGGATAGGCCAATTCGCCAACAGGTGTATAGCTGCTTCCCCACTGGGTAACATACTGATAGCTTTGCGCCCGAGCCGGCTCATCCGGAGAAAGCAACATGACCGATAAAGCCACCAGAAACCAAATGCATCCGCTCCACATTTTTTTCATAATAAGTCTCCTTGTGCTAATCAACAAGTTTATCTACAGAATCATGCTCAGGACCGCCTTGAGCGTGTTAACCGGTTTATTGGTCTATCGGGGTAGATATAGAAAGTCAATCACATTGATTTTATCTTCCATCCATTTGCGTCTGAACCTTTGAGTAAGTTCCAAAAACTTACCCATTGATAAAGCGCCACACCTTGGTGTGACTCGCTATTTAGCAACTGTGGCTGATTATTTTTGGGCCACCGGCAGAAAAGTGAGCAGAACCGCTGGAATAATCCGGTCATCGATTGAAACACTGGATGGATATTTTGCAGTGCGATCCTATGGCGCCTGAAAAACTGTTGACAAGGCCAGAGGTAAATGCAATTTTCTGCCGACTGAGAAGAAAGGCTGGATGTAGATTTTCATGAAAGTCAATCGTTTCAAAGAAACATTATTAAGTAATAAAAATTTTTCAGTTACCTGGGAACTGGTGCCAGGAAGAGGCGCAAACGAAGCGGTTCAGAATAAGGCCATTACTTTGGCGGGCCGGGCAGCGGAAGGTGGTAAAATTCATGCCCTGACACTCACAGACAATCCCGGGGGAGCCCCGGCGATGTCTGCAGATTTCATGGGAAGCGAAATTGTCCGGCTGGACATTGAACCTCTTGTGCATCTGACATGTAAAGACAGAAACCGCAACGCCATTGAAA
>CAYLVY010000234.1:0-3249 GCA_964387205.1 uncultured Draconibacterium sp. | reverse complement strand
ACTAGTGATACTTCATTATTATTGCTCGTCTGATTCAATCACAATTATTTTATCAACCCTGACGATACCTTATCCTGATAAACCATGAAAAAGAGACTTTTTTCCGCCTGGATTTTAATGATCCTGGTCATGGCAACCCTCAGCGGAGTTGCACAGTCGTTTATTTCGCCGGTATTTACGTTCGATACCAAACCGCCGGTCATCAACCTCACTACACCCAATGGTGGTCAGAGTTATCCGGCAACTTTGCCTTTGCAGATAACATGGGGCGCCAGCGATGATTACTTCGGATCCGAACCCATCTCGATCGGGATCAAAACCTCCGCAA
Source organism: uncultured Draconibacterium sp. (assembly GCA_964387205.1). Taxonomy (GTDB): domain Bacteria; phylum Bacteroidota; class Bacteroidia; order Bacteroidales; family FEN-979; genus CAIVAT01. The sequence continues at coordinate 2,921 of CAYLVY010000234.1, read as the reverse complement.
CCGGAACTTATAACACGCTGATGGAACAACTTTACAACACAGGCAGTCAGGCAGTGCAACCACCCGCAATAACCACCCCAACTGCCCGTATTAAGGTGACGGCCAGGGATTATTTCGGAAATACTGCAAGCGATACTTCCGATGCCTGGTTTATCCTGACTGGTGGTGGCGATGCTACGATAGTCAACCTTACCAACCAGCAAGATGGCTCGGCCGTTATGGGAGCATTGGTCACCGGCTACTCGGGAACAGGCCAGTACGGTTCAATTCCTTCGGGGAATCCCGGCCAGTACTTGCTGTACCTGCCCGCGGGAAATGGTTACGATCTGCGCATCAGTGCGCCGGGGTTTATGGAAAAGGAGGTGAAAAACCTCTCCGTTGTTTCCGGATCAGGATTGAATCTGTATTTTCAAATGCAGCCGGTTTTCGGATTCAGCGAATTCCGTGTTGTTCCGGTTACCCTTGCACCAAACCCAGCATTGCTTGAGATACCTGAAGGTGGGATCGGATATGCATGGTTTGTGGTGGAAGGGCTTCTGAACGGCCAATGGCTTCCGGTGCCCAACATCAGGCTCAATGCTGTGGATACTCAGTTTGATACCATCGAATGCAGAACCAATTACCTCTCCTACAATTTCCTCTCTTCTCTTTACCACATGCAGAATGCCGGGGTTTTTGCGATCAAGATCCCTACGTCAAAAGTTGGCAGCGGAGCGCCCGGAGATCAGGAGACCTTCACAGTAGTCAGCGCGAATGGGGTTGCCCTTCCTGTCGCTAATCGCCAAAGCATTACTGCAAAGGTGGTTCCATATACCTATTCCACCAGTTGGGATTACCGGATCTATGGGAAACTGGGGTTAAGCGCCGGCATTCCAAACCTGGCAAAAGCAACCGGTTTTATTGGTGGTGGATCGGGTTCAATGATGAAAATCAAACTTGCAGGACTTTCATCGAATCCCACCTGGTCAGAATTTCAGATTTCAAGGCGTAGAGATATCTTTGTAGGTGTCAGTTTCGGGGTTGGTCCCCCGGATATTATCCCTTTCCTGGAAAGTGATCTGGGGCTTGAAGCTGAAACCAAATTAAGCTTCCCATATCAATCTGATTATGCATTCGACATGAATACTCTGCAAGGGCTGGAATCCCTGCTGGCATTTTATCTTTTCTATGAACCAACCATTCTGTTTGCAGGCAAAACAATCCCCGGAGGCGTTATCGGAACGCGGGTATTGAGCTGGATGGTGGAAGCCATCATTGCCAACTCGGCACAAAACGGACTGGGAATTGTCCGTTTTGCCGATGAAACAGGCCTCAACCTCACCCAATCGGCCTCAGCCGGTATCCAGATCGGCCTGGTTTCGACCACAAATTTTGGTATCGCAGCAGGCCCGAGTCTCGGTCTTGAAGCAAATATTGGCGGATCACTCAGAAAGGAGAATAACACTGCTATCTCAAGGTTCTATATCGATGGTGGATATGAAGCAACAATCAACATTGGTCCGAAATGGATATCTAAAAACAAGATCGAGTTTGAAAACATCTATCCGCATCGCTTGAGGAATATTATTCTTCCTTCCAGCCTCGCAGTGAATTTTGAAGGAAAATATGTCAGCCAGAATAATGCATTCAAAGAGTTTGAGCTGACCTGCGGACTGGAGAGCAATAGCACCTTATTGAACTTTAACAATATCGGAGGACAAACCCAGCAATACAATGTCTGGCTCAATGCCGATAATGAATATGTGAAGAATATCCTGTACAATGTATCCACAATCCCTTCTGAAATAGGCAGAATGGGCATTGCAGCCACTCAGTTGTCTGGCCATTCGAATACATTCGACGAACTGACGACCAATTTTCTTTCTGCAATTTATCAGGAACAAAATAACGATAAACCGGCCAAGCTTGGGTATGGATTTGATGCCGCTGCCAATAGCAGGTTCAACATTGATCTGGACCTTGATATTCCGATTCCGGCATTCCCTGCGATATCGATCAATGTGGGTGGCGGTATTGAAGCCGGGCATTCCACCGAATACAATCTCTCCCAGGGCTATTGGGTAAAAGGGTTGCCTTATCTCCAGACTGAAATGCCCAATCCCCCAAACCCGCAGGTAACCTTTGGCAATGCAATGACTACCCTCTGGAACCAGGTTGTTTCCGGTCAAACCTTGCAGGAACTGCTTGCTGTGATAATGCCGGGACTCAACAATGGCATCATTAAATGGCTTTTCGGCAAATCGCCCATGCAAACCATAGCCCTTAACGACGAGGGATCGACCCTTAAAATTCATCCTCAATCCATCCCTCCATCCCTCGATTCAGCAACATTCAAACATTGGGAATGGACCCCTGAAGACAATGGCGACCACATCCCGGATCTTCAAAAAAGGGTTGTGATCATGAAATACGCCCATTCAATCAGGCAATTGCGCCAGGCTGCCTCCGGTCTCACCTTTGGCATCGGGGGTTTCTATGCGTTTGAACCAAAAGGAAATGTATTTGGAGACAGCACCCTGATCACCATTGCTTACCCCGACAGCGCCGTGATTGGCCTGGATGAGACGAAGCTGGCAGTATATTGGGAAGATACTCTGGGTATCTGGCACTATATCCCCTCTGTGCCTATGCCCGACAGCAATAAAGTGTCGGCATACATCCATCACTTCACCACATATACCCTGGCACCAAGTCTTCCACAGGGGGAATATGGTTTCGATATAGCCCCCGAAAGTATTCCGGCCGACGGATTCTCCTCAGCCATCGCCCTCTCTGATATGATGTACAATTCAGACAGCACAGTGATCAGTGACAGCACGCTCTTTACAGTTTCTGCATCGCGAGGAACGATACTTACTTCGGATGTTGACCCAACCCGTGACGGTACTCAGGTTTTTTCCATTGGTGGAAAAATATCCCTT
>CAYLVY010000233.1:0-3272 GCA_964387205.1 uncultured Draconibacterium sp. | reverse complement strand
CACCCCGGATCGGCCGCCTGTGTCACTGTAAAGACACTGCTGATCACACAGCCAAAGGATGCGGTAAGCGCAGCCTGGCGGATCGGTCCGCCGGTGTTGTTAGCGGTGTAATTCACCGTGATGGTGGCATTGCCGGTTCCGCTGGACGGTGAAACGGAGGTAATCCATGCAGGTAAACCGGTTATGGTCCACGCGCCATTGGCGGTCAGGTTGAAGGTGGTGGAGCCTGCCAGGTAGCTTACCGACTGAACTGCTGGTGTAACCGCCAGTGAAGCATCGGTAAGGGACCCGCTCTTGTAGGCCAGACAGGTTGCGATGGTGTTCGTATTGCATTGATAATGTGTGACGATCACTTTAACATTCCCGGTAAAGGTGGCGGTCCAGGAAATCGTAGCCCCGTTATAAGAGGGATTACTGCAATTTAAGTTGGCATATGCCAGAAGTTCATCGGTTACAGCATTTCTCAGGGTGAGTTCGGGTTCGTAGGAAGGAGCATTTCCTCCATGGGTCGGGCAAAGAGACCAATGATAGGTAACTCCATTTACAACTGAGTGCAACGAATACTCCCCGGCATAAATGGCGTTTTGGTGTTTCCAGTAGCTGGCCGGCGTCAGGGTTGATAAAGGATATTGAGATGTACTGTTGCATTTGTAGCCCTGGTTGAGGGTGAACACCACATTGGTCACGCCCGGGGCCGACAGGGTGATCGTTCCTGTTCTGCCTGCATTTCCGCTGTTCAGTCCGTAAACTACAGTAATGGTAGCATTCCCCGTTCCGCTGGCCTGGCTTACAGTCATCCAGGCAGGCCATCCGCTCAGGGTCCAGGAGGTATTGGAGATAATATCAAAGGTCGTGCTGCCCTCAAAGGCATCAACATACCTGAAGGATGGTGAAATGGCAAGCGAAGGATTTACCAGGGCACCACTAAGATACCCCAGTCTTGTGGCGGTGGTATTGGTCAAACAGGGATAGAGCGATACAATTACTTTAACAGTCCCAGTGAAGTTGGCTGTCCACGAAATGCGTGCATCATCGCCGCACATCGTATTGGAATAAGAGATGTAGGTATCGTCCGATTTCCGCAAGGTAAGTTGGGAATCGTATGAGGCATCGCCTCCATGTTCAGGACAAAGTGACCAATGATACTGTGTTCCGGAAGTCACTGAATAGAGGGCATATTCGCCGGCATTGATATTGGTAAGGTATTTCCAATTCGACTGGGGGGTATACAGGCCTCCATACTGACTACTGCTTGTGCAACCCGGGTCAGCACCTTGGGTGAGGGTAAATGGAACGACTGACAGGCAGGGCGAGGAAACATTCAGGGTTGCGATACGCTGGGGGCCGCCGGTATTGTTCTGTTGACAGGTAATAGTAACCGTTTGATTGCCACTCCCGCTGGAAGGAGTCACGGAGGTTACCCAGGCTGGCCAGCCGCTGATGGACCAGGTTGTATTCGAGGTGATATCAAACGTAGTTGTGGTAGTACTGTAGGCAATGCTTCTGGCTGTCGGAATCACAGAAAGTGCCGGATCCAACAGCGAACCACTTTTATAGGCAATGGTCGTGTTACTGGACAAAGATTGACATTGATATTGGGTAATAACGGCCTTTACCTCCCCGGTATAATTGGCAGTCCACGAAATACGTGCATCATCGCCGCATGCATCATTGGAATAGGCCAGTATCTGATCATTGTCGGCCCTGCGAAGTGTGATTTCCGAGTCGTAACCCGCGCTACCACAATGATCGGGACACAGTGACCACTGATATTGTATGCCGTCTGTCACGGCAAATTTCGCAAATTCTCCTGCAAATACGCCCACCTGCCTTTTCCAGAGCTCTTCGGGGATCAGTGTGGTAAGAGGATACTGTGTATAGCTGGTGCACCCGGGATCGCCAACAATCTCAAGATTGTCGATATAGGCACCTCCATATTGATAAATATTGTCGGAGGTGAAATCGAACCTCCAGTACATGGTGGTAAAACCGTTAAAGGCAACCACCCACTGCTTCCATGCAGGATAATCCGTTGAGGTTCCATCAAAGGTCAGATGGACGGTCCAGCTTGTTCCATTCCCGGAGTAGAGAAATTTAAAATAGTCATAGCTGGCCTCTGTCTGGTACTTTTGCCACCAATAAAATTTAACATTTGTATAGGGTAGTACGTAGACGCCTGTCGTTTTGTAAACATATGTATTCATGGTTGGGGCATAGCTCCCGCAATGCGGCTGTGGCAGTGCGCCGTCGGCAGCGCACCATAAACCCCAGCTTCCCGCGTATCTATCGCAACTTACCTTTCCCCATGTTGTATTGGCGCTTCCTGCTCCGTTGCCGATGGTATAGTTGGCCAGGCTCCCCTCCCAGCCTTCGGTCCAGATGACGGACTTGCTCCCTGAGCCGCTATCATCAAATTCGACGGGGTTTTTCCCGTAACTATCAATCACCAAAATATCTGCATTGGCCTGTAAAAGCTGGTCAATGTCAATCTGAGGGAGCATGATGCAAATCCTGTTTTCCTGATAATAATCGGGGACGATGATTCCCATCTGAACCAGCATCTGTTTTACCTGGTCGTTCAGCGTCAGTTTCGTGATGCGGAAAGTTGATTTAACAATTCCCTCCTGGCGGTTATCGAGCGCCCTGATCCTGGAAAAGTAGGCTGGAGGATTATCCGTTGTCGGAGCGAGGTAAAACTCCGTCTCTCCGTTCGCCCTCGCCCATGTGACGGGCCCCACCTTAAATATTTCATGCATCGAGGTGGTTAGCGGATGGCTTTGCGCTCTTGCAAATGCATCCAGTTCCTGTTTAAGGATTTGTTCAGGGCTTGCGACAACAGGAGTCCGGTCGGCTTCGTTCAATGACACATCCTGCGCTTGCAAACACAGGATCAAGGCTGAAAACGCCATGGCCATACTGAGGATTCTGTAAAATTTTTTCATGGTTTACGGTTTTTTAAATGATCATTGGGTAAAATAATTTCTCGGGTCGATTTCAGAAGCCCCTACACCTCCTTTTCGATCTCTATCAGTTCCTGGGATGCGAATATTTCCATCATATTTAAAATCTGCGCAATGTTACTGTACAATAACCGTCTGAGTCAAATAAAATGGTTATACATTATTGATATATCCAACAAAAACACGGTCACATTTGTGATACAGAAATTACATGTAATTGAATATCTGATATTTAATGAAATATTAACTTCTTAGAGACTCATCATGAATCCAATCAGGTTTTCGTCGCTGTTGGTAAGGTTTATTTTCTTC
>CAYLVY010000232.1:0-3283 GCA_964387205.1 uncultured Draconibacterium sp. | reverse complement strand
ACTCCATTTTGGCTTGCTATCCATGAAAATCCTTTTCTTCACGCATAATCTTCATTACGAAGGTGCACCAAATGTGTTGTACCATCTGGCAAAAAAGATCCATGCAAAGCGCGAATATGAAGCGGTCATCCTTTCGATGCGTGACGGACCGGCACGAACAATGCTGACAGGCTCCGGAATCAGCACCCAAATCGTAGACCAAGCCCCCTGGTCGTTTCCGGAAATCATCCAGACTACTGAAACTGTTTTCAGTCACTATCTGACCAACCTGGAAGATAAAATCCGCTCGATCTCCCCTGACCTTCTGTTCGTTAATGTGCTTCACAGCTTTTTTTCCGTCAATGTCGCTCAACGCCTGGAAATACCAACGGTATGGTTGATCCATGAAAGCTATACCACAGAAGAATATTTGCGGCTGCTGCCGGAATTCCAGCACGAAAACCTGAAAAATGCCTTTCGGAACGCCAATCACGTTGTTTTTTGTGCTTCGGTACTTCCCTCACTTTACAAAACCTGCCTGACCAGAAATAATTTCCATGTTGTCCATCCTGTCATCCCGCCTGAATTTTCTGAGACTTACGGGAATATCGGTCTTCGGAATTTCTACCGGAAGCAGTTTAATATACCGGAGGATGGATTGATGTTCATCAATGTTGGCGCTTCCGAACTACATAAAAACCAGGAACTTATCCTAAAGGCTGCAAAAAGATTAAACCAGAACACGATCAGGTTCTTTCTTATTGGCGGAAATCCTGACTCATCGTACCGGTTGTCGTTGCAGGAGCTCATCACGACCAGCCGGGTTCAGGCGAATGTTACGATTGTCGACCAGGTTGATGATGTGACCCCCTATTATCTTGCCGCCGACGCCTTCGTATTGAGTTCCACATGGGATACTTACCCGCTGGTTATTCTGGAGGCCATGGCATTCGGACTGCCGATCATCACGACATCATTGGCCGGAGTAAGGGAGCAGGTGCAGCTTGGGTTCAATGCAACAGAGACCGCCAATGATCCGGATGAACTCGCCGGTCACATTTCACGGCTCGCATTCGATGCTGACCTGCGGCATGAAATGGGAAAAAATTCAAGAACTGTATATGAGTCACTCGGGACTCATGCATCCATGGTAAACCGATATGAGCGGCTTTTTCAGGAAGTCAACCAGAAGTGAACCACCTGTCGTAAGCATTATCTGCCCGACATACAACCATGAGCAATTTCTGCGCAGGGCCCTGGATGGCTTTTTAGCCCAAAAAGTCAGCTTTAAGATGGAAATTCTGGTTCATGATGACGCTTCGGAGGATGCATCCACCGGGATACTGCTTGAATATGTCACCAAACGGCCGGATCTGATCCGGCCCCTGATCCGTAAACGGAATTGCAGAAATGAAGGGATTGGCCTTTATGAATTGTACACCCGGCATCTTTTCCCGGAGGCAAAAGGTAAATATTTTGCCATCTGCGAAGGTGATGATTACTGGACAGACCCTGAGAAACTGCAGAAACAGATAGATTTTCTGGAGGGACATCCCGACTTTACTGTTTGTTTCCATCATGCAGCCATTCAACATGATGAGGTGATTGACGATGAGGAGCACCACCGTAATACAGGGAATGTACTGCCCGAAAGGGACATTTACACGATGACTGATCTTTTAGCCGGGAATTTCATTCAGAATTGCACCGTCGTTTACCGGAATCTTCACAGGCCATTTCCGGAATTGTTCAGGACCCTGCTCTTACCTGACTGGCCGTTGCATCTCTTTCATGCCCGCTACGGGAAGATCAAATATTTACCCGATGTTATGGCGGTGCACAGGGTCCGCCAAGATGGATTATGGAACGGCCTGTCGCTTCATGAGCAGGCTGTTCATGCCTCGATGGCGCTGAACCGTTTCATGGAATATCTTGACCCGGCTTACCATCCTGCTATCCTCAGGACGTTAAGCCAATACCAACAACATCAGCAAGGCCTTTGATTTAAATTGATGCCATCAGGATTCTTAATCGACCAGGTGTGACCGACCATCCCTTGTTTTCCATTATAACCTGTACCTACCATCGGCGGGAACTCATCATGCGGGCGGTCCGGAGCATTCAGTGCCAGACACTGCAAAATTATGAACACCTGATCGTGGATGACGGCAATGATCCCGGAACCGCGGAGATGATCCGGGATTTGCAGGATCCCAGGATCAGGTACCTCGCCCATCCTGTTCAACAAGGCGGAGCCGCAGCACTGAATACAGGGATCAGGAATGCGCGCGGAAGGTTCATCAGTATTTTGGACGATGATGATGAGTTTTTCTCCCAATTACTGGAAAAGACAAGAGATATTCTTGAGCATTCCTCGGATGATGTCGGATTTATCTGGACCGGTATCCTTCGCGTCCGGGATATGGAAAACGGGGAGGAATTGATCAGAGAGGAGTCGTGGAATCCGGTTTTAAGGAACTCCGAAGCCAGGTTGATGGTAGCCACTGCTATTGGAAACAGTTTCGGGGTTACCATCAAAAAAAAGTGCTTCGAAGCCGTTGGTTTTTATGATGAAACCCTGCCGATCGGATTTGATACGGATATGTTCATACGGTTAACGGATCGTTTTGAATTCCGGATTATTCCGGAGATCCTGGTCAAAATTCATCAACATGGTGAAAAGCAGCTCACCAATCCGGTCCATAATTTCCGGAGAAAGGATTGTTATCATCAGATAATTAAAAAGAACCGCAGGTTTCTGGAGAAACACTGGGCAAGCTATTATGTACACACTATTGCCCTGGTTCAACTCTGTTATGATTGCAAAAAGGCGGTCGAAGGCCTTAAAGCCTTGTTATTACTGATCATGAATAAACCTTACCGATTGATTGTTTACGCCGATCTCTTCATGTTTGAATGGCAAAGAAAAGACCTGCGTTCCGTTTATCCGAATCATCAACTGACGAAATACCTGATCCACCAAACCGGTTTCAGATATGAATGACGAGATCACCCTTCAGCAGGAGAACATCCGATCGCTTCAAAATGAGTGGAATGTCCTGCTCCGAATGACCCCGGCATCTTCCCTTTTCCTGACCTGGGAGTGGATGTCGGGTTGGTGCAGGCATCTGGTCCGCCCCCATGAACAACCATTCATAATCACAGCACGTCAAAACGGCCATCTGCTGGGCATTGCACCGCTGATGAGGAGTTACAACAAAAACGAGACGCAGGAAATAGGATTCATCGGACAGGATTATTCATACCGGCTTGGGCTGATTGTCGAACCAACCAAAACTGAGAA
>CAYLVY010000231.1:0-3390 GCA_964387205.1 uncultured Draconibacterium sp. | reverse complement strand
TAAATACCGTGTGGTTTTCACCGACCGGGTTAATGGTGTATTCCTTGACCGTACCTATGGCGATTCGTTCAGATATGCCATCCCCGGAGGATTGAACCGGGATGATCTGGTGTATAATAACCTTTTCAATATCGATTTCTTTTCGCTCACTACCACGCAGGAGATGTTCATGTCGTGGGCATCGACCAGCAGGATCACGGATATAATATCGAAAGAGAGCCTGTTCTATATGTTTCAGGATCCCACGTCAAGTTACACCAAGGCTACGCTGAAGATGATGGTATGGGACTCGAACGGGGCCAATGAGACCACCGTGGCCGTTACCGATGAGATCACCATCACCCCATGGACCGTAGTGGAATTCACGGTCGGCTACGCTGAGCTTGGATTACAATCGCTCCTGTCGGGCGATGTTGCAACGTGGAAGGTCTTTTTGGAAAACGAGAATGATGATGTGATCAGCGATGAAGTGACCTTCACGCTTGATCAGAAATATCACGATCACACGCGATATTTCCGGTTCCGTAACTCCTGGGGAGTATACGATTCAATGCTTTGTACCGGAAAGTTTGAAATGACCCTGCAGCATGATCGCGAAAAGGTATCTTTTATCAGCGAGGATACCGAATCGGTATACAATTCACCCGATAAGATCATTTTTGCCAAGGAGCTTCAGCAGTTTAAGGCAACCAGCGGGTTTATTTCTTCCGATCAGCGGCAGTATTTGCGGGATATGGAACGGTCGTTCGATATTTATGAGTACGCCGACGACCGGCTTATGCCGGTTAACCTCACCGCGAAGAAATCAAACCTCGCGAAGGATGATGAAACTTACTATTACCTGGCTTTTGAATATGAACGGGCCTACCAAGATTTTTTTTTTTCAAGGATGCGACGGGCAATAGTTAATCGAAAAAATTACTCGGCCGAATATTCGGCCTATTACAGTTAACCGATATGGCAACTTACGCTCAGGTACTGGCAAAGATCAAAGCAGCGCTCACCGGACGCACCGTTGGGACGCTGGTGCAGGTCGATAAGCATGAAGAGGCGGAAATCGCCATTCTGGATTATATCGAGGCTGCAAAGTCATCATTTTCTTCATCGGCAACAAGAACAGCACATAATGCTGCAGTGGCCGGGGTTAACTGCGATCTGACCTGGAGTACCACCTTCGACGATACTGAATATGATTTTAGCGTTACCGGATATACACCGACAGGAAATCCTGTAGAGTATGTTTTCATTTCTAAGGCTGCCAACAAGATTGTAATTAAACCTTTAGTTAACGGAACGATATCAGCATTAGCATTTCCAAGATTATGAAAAGATTTCTGATACTGTTTTTCGCATTAATCTCCATCGGGGCCCTGGCCCAGAAAAGGACAGTTGATACCCTTGAATTCGTAAAAGGAGGCGTTGTTTTTCAGTTCATCGTTTATAATACCGGGGAGGCAGTTGATTCGATACAGGTCAACGGTTACATGGTCAGACTGGCCGGTGTGGCAAGTCATTGGCAGGATGATGGTGCATCCTTTATTAAGCCATCTCCAGATACCAAGGTCATTAAGTATCCGGCTATACCTTACTGGAATCATAACATGACACTGAACACCGACGGGCCGGTATGGTATCGAAAGTCCGATAACACTCTGCGGGGTCATATTATGGTCCCGGAAACGATCGGAGGGACCGAAACCGCAACGATCACTTGCGAGGATGGCGGGGTGTATGTTTACGAAACTGAAGGATCGGATTTCGTGGCGTATATCGGGCCGATTGACTCAATCCCGGTACCTTTCATGGTCAAGAACTTGGGGAAAAATTCGACCGTAACGGTACAGTCGATCGAGGGACTGTATTTTGATTCAACAGCTACTACCTCGCTAACGCTCGATTATGGTGACTGGGTAAGGTTTACACCCGATTCGACAAGGTTTATCACAGAAAGCAATATGAACCGGGCAACCTTGGAGGAGTATTACAAGAAAATCGAAGCCGATACGGTTTTTGTGAAGAACACCGAGGACAGCCTTTACCGATATGCCGCCTATGAATCGGGTAACAATATCATCGAAGTGCTGGCGACTACTAAGGATATTACCGCATCGCTTGCAAATAGTAACGAGTTTACTTTCACAATCCCGGAAGGAACGAAAATTTTATCAGCAAAGATCCGGGTTGAAAATCTATCATCGGTGGTCTGCATCATTGGAACGGGTGACATGGCAAACGATTCCATGAAAGACCGGTGGATGCCGACAGTATCCGGATGGAGAGAGGACACCGGCCAGCAATTAATGGGGATGACAACGCTGATGGACTTGTCGAATTATTCGAAGTTTACCGTTAACGGGTTAATCAGTACAACGAAATGTCAAATCCGAATCGGCTTTTAATGAAACGATTACTGCTCATATTAGTATTACTCCCTGCCATTGGTATCTCACAGGTGTCGAGCTTTATGGGAAGATATGACGTTTCGAGGGTGGATTCAGTCAATGATTCAATTTTTCTTCTGACCGGAAAGTTTATTGATGTAACCGGATCATGGACTGCCATGGATGCCGATACAGGAGATAAGATCATACAGAGAGGGTATAATTCAACCGGTAAAATTGTTTTCGACAGATATGTGATCACCGGAATTGACTATGCAACGCCGGTTGATTTGGAAGTTTTCGTTAAAAGTGATTTTTCTGCCGGTATTCAAAACATGACCGGAATACCTTTTACCGGTTCATTTCCGATAGCATCACCCACATCAGACACTTCAATGCTAACCTACCGGGCATCGTTCTATCAGAACGGCATAGACCCGGATTATGACGCCGCACTGGACAATATGAATCTGAATGAAACATGGAAAAAAACAGAAAGCGGGGTAAACTCATATTCTATAACAGTTCAGGCCGATGGTTCAAATAATTGGTCAGTACCTCTTCAACTTAAACCATCATCTGTCATCATATACAACACTACTCCCTTGAAACACTCAACGCAATGGAATATTGTTTCACCTGGAATTTTAACTGTTAATCTTGATGTAAAGAAATACGATCACATAGTATTAATCAATTAATAATCAGTAAAATGAAAAAATTAATTTTAGGACTGGCACTTTTGATGATATCGACGGTGCTTTTCGCGCAGGCAACCCCGGTCGATCAGGTGAGGGTTGCCACAATGACAACCGATTTCGGGGTAAATATCCCGATAGGTAAACGGGTTTACTGTATCGCTACGGATCAATGGTACACCTGTAAAACGGCGACGGCCAGCACCGCAGACCTGACCGATGCGTCCGCAAATTTCACGGCTGACAGTAAAATGATGACTTTAACCGGATCGGACAAGTTTACTATAACTAATCCGACAACCACGCCTCAT